>DASYYL010000117.1:0-45706 GCA_035933915.1 Verrucomicrobiia bacterium | reverse complement strand
CTGGCCGTGGCTGCTCGTTGGCTTCGTTGCGGTTGCGGCCGGCGTGCGCTGGTATCTGCGCCGGCCTGACGGAGCAGAGACGTGGGACAAAATCAAGCTGCGGTTGCCGCTGATCGGCTCGCTTTTGCGCGCCGCCGCCTTGAGCCGATTCGCCCGCACGCTGGGCACGCTGGTAAAAAGCGGCGTCTCGCTGCTCCCGGCGCTCAAGATTGTGGAAAACACCATCGGCAACCGGGTGCTGGCTCAACAAATCGCGCTCGTGGCCGAGGAGACACGCGGGGGCGATTCGCTGGCCGGGCCGCTGCGCAAGCTGGGAATTTTCCCGCGCTCGGTCGTGCAGATGATTGATGTGGGCGAAGAAACGGGCAAGTTGGACGAAATGTTGCTGAAGGTGGCCGCCATCGAGGAACGGCACCTGCGCGCCCGGACAAAAATTTTGATATCCCTGCTGGCGCCGCTTCTCATTCTGGCGGTGGGCCTGATCGTGGGCTTCGTGGTGATATCCATCCTGCTGCCCATATTTAGATTAAGCCGGTCGATTCATTAATAATAACTGATTTATGAAAGGTTAATTCGATGCATATAAATGTTATAGACAAAGGATTTCAGTTTTCGATCGATCGGGGGCTGAGCCGGCGCCGACCGGCTGGCACCTTCGCTTCGACGGTTCAGCAAGGCTTCACCCTGGTTGAGGTGCTGGTTGTCTGCGTTATCCTGGCCATTTTGGCTGCGACAATTCTTCCGGAAATTGTTGGAACATCGAAGGACGCCAAGATCAGCGCGACCAAAAGCGATATTTCCGAATTGAGCTCAGCGATCGAACGTTTTTACATCAATATGGATCGTTATCCCACTTCCGAAGAGGGATTGGCAGTGCTAACGGACCCGCCGGCGGACGCCGGCACCAAATGGCATGGACCTTATATAAAGAAGCTACGCGCGGATCCGTGGGGCAATCCATTTCAATATCAGAGTCCGGGAACTCATAATCCATCGAGTTATGACGTTTGGTCGAAGGGAGCAGGCGGATCAGACGCAAGTACGGACAAAGGTGACGGCGAGATCGGCAATTGGTAGCCATGAATTTCCGGCCGCCAAATCAGAAGTCGAAAAGCGCCTTCACGCTGATGGAACTGATGGTGGTTTGTGTTTTGATAGCTATTTTGGCGGCCGTAATGATCCCGGAAATGCGCGGCTCATACCAGGACGCGCTGCTGCGCGCGTCCAGCCGGAAATTGATGGACGCCTTCGATTTGGCGTACAGCCGTGCCGTGAGTTTGGACCAGGAGGACCGTGTGCGTTTGGACGCGGTTGCGGGCCGATATGTCATTGAGAGGCACGCGCAAGACCAGGACCAGGACAGCTTCGAGCCACTCAAGGATGTGACCGGCGGGGAAGGCGAATTGGACAAGCGCATTTCCATTGAAGTTCGAACGATAAGCGAAGACTCAACCAATGAAACGTCCGAGGCCGCATCGGCAGAGACGATCGGGGCGGATCAGTCCAGTTCCGGCGCGGAGAATGCGATATCGTTTTATCCGGACGGAACGGCCGATGCCCGGGAAGTGATTCTGCGCGACCAGGAAGGATTCCGCCTGGCGTTGCGCGTCAACCCGATCACTGGCCGCGTAAAGGTCATAGAATTGGAGCGCCAATGAGTGCGACGTCATGCCAGGCAGGGTTTTCCCTGATTGAGGTCGTCGTGGCGATTCTGATTCTGGGCGTCGCGCTGGTGGGGTTGACGGAAGGCGTTACCGCGGCATTGGGTTCGAGCAAGGCATCGGAACGGCAAACCACGGCGGCGCAACTGGCAGCCGGGCAGATTGAGACGCTGCGAGCCAGCGGCAGTTATGATGATGGCCAGACGGACGGAGATTTCGGGGATGATTTTTTGCAATATCGGTGGAAACAGACAATTTCCAGCGAGGACATCCCCGGGCTGCACGACGTTGAGGTGGAAGTTCAAGATTCGCAAACTGGAAATACGATTTACGATTTGAAGACTTCGTTGTTTGAATTGCCGCAGGGCAGTAATGCTGTCAATCAGACATCCGCGGGGAGGCAGCGATGAGGGTGCGGGATTTCCAGGAAGCACAGCGCGATGTCCCGGCAGGGACCTTCGGGACATTTGCAAACCGCGAAACGAGAGGAAGCCGCGAGAACACAGCAGGTTTTACGCTGATTGAAGTCTTGATCAGCGCGGCGTTGATGGCTTTAATCCTGGTTTGCGCTTACGCCTGTCTGAGTGCGTGCCTTTCAAGCCAAAAAATGATTGAACCGCGCGCCGACGTGTTACAAAACGCGCGTGTGGCGATGACGCTCATGTCTGCCGACCTGCGCAACGCGTGTCCGCTGTCCTCGGATTATGCTTTGCTGGGAATGCAGCGAATGCTGGGGGACGTGGAGGCGGACAACGTGGATTTTGCCACGCATAATTATACTCCGCGCCAGCCGCAGGAGAGCGACTATTGCGAGGTCAGTTACTTTGTGGACAAAGACCAGGCCGGCCAGATGTGTCTGTATCGCCGGCGCAATCCCACGCTGGCGCCTGATCCGCTCTCCGGCGGGAGTCGTGAGGAAATTGCCGAGGGCGTGATGGGTGTGCGGTTTGAGTATTTTGACGGGACTGATTGGTATGACAAGTGGGGCAACGCGGAAAATCCTGAGCAGACTGTCGGTTTGTCGGAGGAGCAGTTGAACGAGAAAGGCTTGCCGGAAGCGGTGCGTATTACGTTAATGCTCGATTCGGACCCGCAACCGAGATCCAAACCTGCGGTGAATAACGGCGCCGAATCATCCGGCGGCACGCCGTTGGTTTTTCAAACGGTGGTGCGGTTGATGTTGGCCGAACAGGCGAATGGGGCGGACGGTGGAAATTCCGCGGCTTCTTTTTGATGAACGATATGAACCCTTTCCGTGAACCATCTCCGGAGCGCGGCTGTGTCGAAGACCAGCCGCAGCTTTTGCGAATACTGCGGCTGCGGCTGGCGCCCCTTTGCCCCGCACACAGCCGCGCTCCGAGTGCGAGCCGGTTCGACGCCTCTGTACTGGTAGCGCTACTGTGGGTGGTGGCATTGTTGTCGGTGGTGGTGGTCAGCGTGCTTCATACGACATGGTTGGATTTGATTATGGTCAAGAGTTACGGCGACCGCATCCAGGCGCACTATCTGGCGCTGGCGGGAATTGAGAGGGCGGAGGCGTTGCTGTATCAAAATGCATCGAACCGGAGCCGCAGCGCGGTTAATCACGACGGCTCTTTGTATAATGATCCCAGTGATTTTCAAAATGTATCGTTTGGCCGGGGCGAATTTACGATCGTCCGTCGGGGCCGGGAAGAGGAAGGCGGCGGGATCCTTTACGGCGTGAACGACGAAGAAAGCCGGCTAAATGTCAATGTCGCCCAGACAAATGAATTGCAGCAACTGCCGAATATGACTTCGGACGTAATGGCGTCGATCGTCGATTGGCGTTCCCCGACCAATGTTGTGCTTCCCGGCGGCGCGGAAGCACCCTATTACGAGTCATTGCAGCCACCCTATGAACCGCGGAACGGTCCCTTTGAAACCGTGCGCGAGCTTCTGATGGTCCGGGGCGTTACCTCTCAGCTTCTTTTAGGCGACGATATTCATCAGGACGGCTTTTTGCCGAGTGCGCCCATTGCCGGAGACAATTTTGATGACAATGGCGACCGCGCCAGCGACGTCGATGCCGGGTGGGCGGGATTAATCACTGTGGATTCGTATGTCAACAATGTGAGCGCATCGGGCCAGGACCGGGTGAACGTCCAAACCGCCGATGCAAATGCTTTGACGACCGTGCCGGGGATAACGACCGACATTGCCCAGGCAATTACAACTTACCGAAATCAGCGTCAGTTCCAGAGCATCGCCGATCTTTTGGACGTGACCGCGCCGCAGCCGGATTCCGGCCAGGGCGCGGGTGGCGGCTCGAATTCCGGTAATTCGTCATCGTCGCAAAACGGCCAGTCAGGAAGTCAATCGGGTCCGACGGTTATTAGTCCCGACCTTCTGATGGACATCGCCGATGACGTGACGGTGGAGTCGAGTCGAAAATTGAACGGCGTCATTAATGTCAACACGGCGGGCGTGGACGTTTTGGCTTGTTTGCCAGGCGTTGACCAGGAATTGGCCCGGGCGATTATCAACTATCGCAAGTCGAGCGGGTTTCTCGCAAACGTGGCCTGGCTCCTGAAGGTGTCCGGGATGACGGAAGATATTTTCAAGCAGGTTGCGCCGCTTGTGACGACGCGTTCTGAGACCTATCGGATAATGTGCGAAGGCCAGGTTAAATCCACCGGCGCGCGGCAACGAATCCAGGTGATCGTCCACGTGGGGCTAAACGATGTGACGCTGCTTTCCTATCGGGAGGACGACCTATGAAATTATCCGGTGAACGGATCAAAGCATCCGCCGAGCGATTGATGAATTTGCCGGCGGGGCGATTTGTGAATTTGCACGCCGAACGATTCCTGAAATCGCCCGCCGGACTATTTCTCAGGGAACGCGCGGTGCTCGTTCCGGCTCCGGTGTATATCGAGATCAACGTGGACACATTCAGGGCGTTGCAGAATAACGACGGCCTGGAATTGCCGATCGAGCGCCTGAACAACGGACGGCTTTCTGATTCCTCTCGCGAGAATCTCGCCGGTGGTATGAAAACATTTTTGAAACGGGAGAAATGGCAATTGCCGGCGAGAGCGATTTGCGCCATTGCCGGCAGCGGCCTTTCGTTGCGGCGGCTAGTCCTGCCACCGGCGCCTAAAACTGAGTGGCAGCGATTGTTGCTGCTTCAAATCGAAACTGAATTCCCGCTCAGTCCGGATGAATTGGCATGGGGATGCCTGCCGCTGTCGGAAACGCCAACGAACGGCGCACCCGTGCGGCAGGAATTTCTGGTGGCGGCCGTTCGGAAGGAGGTGTTGGAAGACTACTTGAGCGCACTGTCCAATTGCGGACTCAGGCCGGTTTTCACTTTGGCTGCGCTGGCGCGGAGCCGCTTTTGTCCCGTGCCGGACGAACCCTATTCGATCCTGGACCTGGACGGCAAACATTCCGAATGGATGGCGTTTGAAAATAATGCGCCCGCTCACCTCCGGGTTTTTCCATGGGGCGCCGATAATTTTTTGGCGACTGACCAGACGCCGGATGCTGCGATCGAATTCATTCGCAGCCAGCCGGGTCGGACGCTTTTTCTGACCGGGGCAGGGGATCGCCACGAGTTGGTGGCGAGCCTGGCGAGAAAATTGGGCCCCGGCATCAGTTGCCGCCGGGTCGATGGCTGGGAGGGCGCGGGATGGAGCGCGGCGATTCTTGGACTCAAACAATGGGCCTGGACGAACGGCGGGGCGCCGCCGCTGATTTTGCGAACTAAACCCAAGCCGATGCGCGGCGTGCCGGCGAAGCTCCAACTGTCCGATCCCATTTTGCGGCAACGCGCGCTCGTTGCCGCCCTGCTGCTGATTGGACTTTTGGTATTGCCGTATGCACAGGCACTTCTTCTTAAGCCGTATGTGGCGCAAAAGGTGGCCGTGGTTGAGTCGCAAAAGGACCGGTTGTCCACCATTGATCGTGAATTGACGTTTCTTCAGGACTTGAAGGAGAATTCGCCTCCGTATCTCGACGCGCTATATCTCTTTGGAACGGCTGCGCCGCCCGGAACGCGCCTGGACTCCGTGACGATGAACAAGCGTGGAGAGGTTTCGCTAAACGGCTCATTTGGCAGTTTTCAACAGGTGGTTGATTTCCGGACAAAGTTGATTCACTCCGGCTTTTTTTCGAGCGTGTCCGTTGATGAACAGGTCCCGGTCCAAAACCAGCAGAAACTCAATGTGCGGATGACGGCACTATGGAAACCGGCACAGGCGCGGGAGCAGCTTTCCATCGGACCCACTCCCGCCGAAATCGCCCAGGCCACCAACGGCCCTGTGCCGCCAAAATTATCAGGCCATTGATACCTATGCGCCCTTTAACTCAACGCGATCAACGCGCCATTCGGTACGGCGCCATCGGCCTCGGAATTTATCTGGTGTCATTTTGCGTGTTTCATGTCTGGAAGTTTTTTGAACACAGGCGTTCAGATTATAATGATTTGGTCCAACAGGCCCACAGCCTTAAGGACAAGATTGAACCGTACCAGACCAAAATCCTGGTCGTACAAAAGTTGATGAAGGAGTATCACCTGGACCCGGCAAGACTATCAGAGGCATCCGTGGTGGCGCAGGCCAGCGAGGCCATCCAGGACGAAGCGAACGCGGACGGCATTGCGCTTGGGGCGATCCACGAATCACCGGCGCAGTCCGCCGACCCGGAGCTGGCCTCGATACACATCCAGGGGAATGGTCCGGTGAAGGCCATGTTAACGCTATTGGACCGACTGCAACGTTTGGGTTATCCGCTCATCATTGATTCGGTTCAGGTGACGCCCAACAACATGCAGCCGGGCCAGGTCAAGTTCGATTTGACGATTGCCGTTTTGGATTTTGAACAATGGAAAAACCCGGAGGCGGCCCATGCGTGAAAGGCCTGAACAAATCGCCAAACTCGTCTGCCTGGCGCTCGGGACGCTGCTGTTCCTTCGATTTGTCTGGATCATTCTGACGGCAAATCCGCTGGCGCGTGTTGCCGTCCCGGAGCTGCCGTCATTGCCGGATGACTCTCCGGCTGCCAGCCAGGGAGCAACGCCTGCAATCGCGGTGAATTCCACAAATCGGAACGCGCAAATTCCGGGCGCGGTGAAAACGAATTTGCCGGCGGCGTCGACGAACTCGATTCAACGGTCCGGCACTGTCGTTGAAAAAGCCGGCCCCGCCGCACACATACCGCCTGCGCCGGCTGGCAGCAATGCTGACGCGCTCGTCGCTTTGTCCGATGCCGGCTCGCACCCGAATCATTCGCCGCACGGGCGGCGCGGACCAATGGCCGCCGGCGCGATGGGTTTCCCGGGGGGAAAGCCCGCAGTGGCTCCGGCCATTCAGGCGAGTATTAATTGCATTACCGATAGCGAAATCCTTGGTCCAGTCGTTCGCCCGCTGCCAATGGCGTTGCTGGGAATTGCCGGCAAAGTGGCTTTTCTTCGGACGCCCGATGGAGTGACCGGCCTTGTGAAGGAAGGCGACGAATTGGGCGGCATCAAGCTGTTGCGAATCGGCATCAATCGGGCGTTAATCGAAGAGAACGGGCAGCAGAAAGAATTAATCATCTTCGACGGCATGGGCGGAGAAACCCTTTTAGACAAATCACCGCAATCTTCAAATGAAAAACACAACCCTTAAAATAGTTCTCGTCCTGTATTTGGCGATATTTATGGCCGTGACGTTCGGCCAGGCTCAAAGGATGAGGACGGGCGTCCCGTTCATGCCCGATAACCCGATACCGCCATCGGACAGTGGCTCGTCGCACGGCGATTCTTCCGGATCGGGCCAAAAGAACGACGGGGCGTGGATTCCCTCTGAACCGTTGTCGGCAGGGCCAGCGGGCACGAATGGCATCCAGTTAAGTTTGGAAAATGCCAATATTGACATGGTCGTCCAATGGCTGGCGCAGACTACCGGAAAGACGGTCATTAAAAGCCCAACGGTGCAGTGCCAATTGACCATCGCCAGCCCAAAAAAAGTCACCGAACGGCAAGCCATCAATTTGGTTTACAGCGCGCTGGCCTTGCAGGGATTTACCGTTGTTGAAAATAGCCAGTCCATCCTGATTGTGCCCAAGGGAGAGGAGTTGAACATGAGTCCGGAAATCGTTGCCGGCCAGCAAAACAATATTCCGGAGGGACGAGAGAGACTCATGAAGGTCTTCCCGCTCAAACATGTTCAGGCCGCGACGCTGGTGGACAAAATCCGGCCGGCCCTTTCGGAATCGGCGACAGTTGAAGTGGATGACGCCGACAATGAATTGATCATAACGGATTTCAACGACAATCTTCGGGTCGTGGGAGATTTGATCGCCGCCCTGGATGCCAACCGGCCCGAGGACGTAACCATTCGCGTGATCCCGCTGACACACATGAGCGCCCAGGACCTGGCCAAAGAACTTTCGCCGATCTACCAGAAAATGGTGGGAAACAATTCCCAGGAGACGATTGACGTGGCGGCGGATGATCGCTCCAATTCTTTGTTGATCCTTTCGAGCGCAACGACGTTTCAGGCGTTAAAGGAAATTGTTTCATTGCTGGACACGGAGGGAGCGCAGGAAAAAACGATAAAAACGTTTGTGCTCAAAAACGCCGATGCGCAGGACGTGGCGACTCAATTGCAAACGCTCACACAGGGGCAAAAGAACAATAACGATTATCCCTTTTTCTTCTTTAGCGACAGCGCTCCGCCGGCCGATCCCAAAGGCGTAAACATTGTTGCGGACCGCCGGCGCAACGCAGTCATTGTTCAAGCGCCGCCCGCGCAAATGAGCAACATCGCCAGTATTATCGATGATTTGGACGCTCCGGTGACGGACGAGAACCTGGCGCCGCTCATTTACCATCTCAAATACGCAAATGCTTCCGACGTCGTGGACGTCCTCAATGCCTTATTCGTTAAGCAGCAGGCCAGCCGCAGTTATTTTGATTATTATTTTGGCAATTCCAGCCAAACCGATAACCAGCCAGCCGGCCGACTGTTTGGCAAAGTGCGCATCGCCAGCGAACCGTTTTCGAACACAATTATCGTGTCGGCAGATTCCCAGGAAGACCTTCAGGCCCTTGAAAATGTCATCCAACAGTTGGATGAACCGTCTGAAGCGGGTGAAAGCACGCTGCATGTGGGCCTGAAATTTGCGCGGGCGGCGAATGTGGCCAATGATTTCAATATTCTCTTCGCCGAACAAGGCTCACCTCCCATGCGTCCCGAAACACCCGAGAACCAGCAAAATAACAACAATAATAATAGTGGCTCTCAGAACCAGCAGCAGGGCGCTTCCACTTCGCTGGAGAACAGTTTTAATCTGGCGGCCGAAAATGCGGTGCAGCCGTATTATCCGTGGCTGGGAGGACAGTCGGACAGTCAGACCGGATTCGGGAGTAACCGCAAAACGCCGTTGACCGTGAGCGATTTAGTTGGCCGCGTCCGGACCGTTGCGGATGAGGGCAACAACGCGGTGATCATTTCCGCCAATCTTCATTTCTTTCCAGAAATCCTGAAATTGCTCACCCAAATGGACGCGCCAACCGAACAGGTTTCGATAGAAGCGCGCATCGTGGAAGTGTCGACCGATTATCTGAAGCAATTGGGCGTGCAGTTTTCGCCGAACGGCACCGTCTTTACGGCCAATGACTATGACAATTCTGCGCTGATTAGCGTGGGCGGGACATACCAGAAAGGCTTCGGCCAAAACACCCTGGTAAATTCTCCTCCTGCTCCCGCCACGTCGCTGGCGCAGGTTTTGACAGAATTACGTTCCGGCGTGCTCGACAATAACATCAGCATGGATTTCCTGGTTCAGTTTCTCCACAAAACGACCGGGGCAACGGTGTTGGGCGACCCGCAAATTACCGTGAATAACAACGTGATGGGCCGGTTATTTGTTGGAAATGAAGTGCCGGTTCCGGAAAGCAGCGTTTTTTCGTCGGTGGGCTCGCAGAACACCAGCATCGTCTACAAAGACGTAGGCATTGTTCTTGAGGTCACGCCCCACATTAACGATGACGGCGACATTCAATTGGCGATCCATGCGGAGTCCTCGTCGATTGTTCCCGGCGAGACAGTACTGGGCGGCGCGGTTTTCAGCACACGCAATTTCCGCACGGACCTGACTGCCAAAACCGGCCAGACACTCGTCATGGGCGGTATTATTCAGAAGATGCAGAACAGCACCCTGAGAAAAACGCCGATTCTCGGCGACATTCCAGTATTAAATTTGCTCGTTAACAAGAAAAATGCGGAAAATCAAAATGATGAATTGCTGGTCTTTCTCCATCCACGCGTCGTCGAAAGGCCTGAGGATGCCCAAAAATTGTTGCGAGGCATCAATCAGTTGAATCCTGAAATGAAAAAATGGGAGGGCGACCAAATCCCGGCACAGAATTGAATTGCAGAGCATGAAATGATCAATAAATTATTCGCCAAATCATGTTTTGTATCAAGTTGTCGTTAAGGTTCTTCGGAATAATCATTTTTTTACCGTTTTTCTCCGCACTTTTCTTTGTCCTTCCGAATGTTCGGGGAGCGGACGATTCGCCCGCGCCAAAAGCGCAATTGGTCGCGCCGGGAATCTGGCGGATTCGTTTCGGCCACCCGGAACGGTTTACACCGACGCATTTCCGGACCGCGCCAATGGATTTGGCCGGCCTGAAAGAGGTAACGCCAGACGCGTCATTGCCGTTCAATCTGCGCGAGATTGTGTTCCAGGTATCGGATCGTGGATGTTCGGTGCAATTGCCGATGAAAAGGCGGGAAAGCATTTACGGGTTCGGGTTGCACACGGAATTGTTTGACATGACACAATCCAAAGGTGGCCAGGGCGGGCGGCGGGTGGTTCTGGCGCCGACGGATATGCCGGAGAATGACCTGGGTGAATCTCATGCGCCAGTTCCGTTTTATGTGTCTTCGGAAGGATATGGCGTTTATGTCGATACGGCGCGGTTTGCCACATTTTATACGGGCAACGTCTCGCCGGCGGGTGTGGCAGCGACGGACTCGAGTGGCAATGAAGTGCAGACGAGCACAGCGGATCTGTATCGGGCCAGGGTTGAAAGCGTCAAGAGGATGTTGGTGGACGTGCCGGCGGCGAAGGGAGTGGACGTTTATATTTTTGCCGGACCGACGATGCTGGATGCGGTCGAACGGTACAATCTATTCTCGGGCGGCGGAGCGATGCCGCCGCTTTGGGGATTGGGCGTTCAGTATCGGGGTTATGCCCGATATGGCGCGGCGGAATCGCTGGCGCTGGCGACGCGCATTCGTGACGCACATATTCCGTGCGACGTCTGGGGCGTTGAGCCCGGATGGCAATCGCATTCGTATTCCTGTTCATTCGTCTGGGACACAAATGCATTTCCTGATCCCGATGCTTTCATCCAGAAGATGCATGCAATGGGTTATCGCCTGAATTTCTGGGAGCATGCCTTCACACACCCGTCGTCGCCGATTCATGATGAACTGGAACCGTGGTCGGGAAATTATTTGGTTTGGGGCGGGCTGGTCCCGGATTTTGCAAGCGCTGAGGGTAAAAAGATCTTTCTCAAGCAGAATGATAAAGCGCTGTTTGATCGGGGAATTGAAAGTGTGAAATTGGATGAGTGCGATTTCCAGCCCGAATCGGCGGCGCCCTGGTCGTGGCCGCTGGTGACTCAGTTTCCATCGGGGCTCGACGGCGAATTAATGCACTCTTTATTCGGTGTGCTTTACCAGCAAACCATGCTGGAGCCCTACGATCAAAAGGGCCTGCGCACGTGGGGATTGGTGCGCGATTCGCAGGCGCTGGCCAGTCCGTTGCCGTACGCGCTCTACAGCGATACCTACAGTAACCGGTGCTATGTGCGCGGGCTTGTCAATGAAGGATTCGACGGCCTGCTCTGGACACCCGAAGTGCGGATCGCGGATTCGCTGGAGGATTTTTATCGGCGGCTTGAGACAGTCATTTTTTCGCCGGACGCGGTCATCAATTCCTGGTTTATCAAGAACCCGCCGTGGGACCAAATCAATCGCAGCAAAAACAATCGCAACGAGCTGATGCCTGAACGCGACGCCGTCGTTGGCGTGGTCAGGAGAATCTTGCAATTGAGGATGAGCTTCGTGCCGTACCTGTACACGGCGTTCAATGAATATCATTGTACCGGCAAACCACCGATTCGCGCCCTGGTTTTGGATTGGCCCGACGACAAAAACGTCCGGCAAATCGACGATGAGTTCATGTTTGGCGATTCGGTGCTCGTTGCGCCGATGTTTGCGGGTGAACCGTCGCGGCGGGTTTATCTGCCGGCAGGAGATTGGTTCGATTTTTGGACACATGCGAAGATTAGCGGGCCGGCCAGCATCGAAGCGACCAATGGAATCGAACAAATCCCCCTGTTTGTCAAAGGCGGCACGCTGTTGCCGCTGGCTGAGCCGGTGGAATTCATCAAACCGGAAACTTGTTTCGACATTACGGTAAACGAAGTTGGCGACAGTCCGGCGGATTTTACATTGTACGAAGACGACGGCATTACGACCGGCTACGAAAACGGCAGTCAAAATAAAATTCTTCTCAAAGCCGGTGCGAACCCATCAGTCTCGAGCAGCGGGAATTATCACGGACCGGCCCGATATAGAATCACGGAGTGGAAGGAATTTTAGTTTGACAGGGCAGGGCTGTTGCGAAGAACACCGCGCTGCCATATTTACACTCTGGCGGATTGTCAAACCCTTTGATACCTTCCGCAAATGGAAAACAAACGATTAGAACTGAAAGTCGGTCTGTTCGTTTTGGTCGGGCTTGTGCTGTTGGCTGCTTTAATGATTGCTTTCAGCAAGGGCACGAGCGTTTTCCGTGGCACCTACACTGTTCGCCTGGTGGCTGTAGACGTTGGTGGACTCAAGCTTCGCGCGTCGGTTTTGCTCGCCGGCGTGCAGGTAGGAGCTGTTTCAGGTATCAAGTTGGCGCCGGACGGCAAGACCGTTACCATCACGCTCAGTATCTATAAGGACACGACGATTTACGAGGACGCGAATTTTGTAATCGAATCCGCGGGTTTTTTGGGTGACCAATTTGTTGCAGTCCAACCAACGGCAAACAAGGGTTTGGTA
This sequence comes from Verrucomicrobiia bacterium, assembly GCA_035933915.1. Taxonomy (GTDB): domain Bacteria; phylum Verrucomicrobiota; class Verrucomicrobiia; order Limisphaerales; family UBA11358; genus UBA11358. The sequence goes on along the minus strand of DASYYL010000117.1, from coordinate 32,970 downwards.
ATAACAAACAATGAAATCGTCCATTGCGAGCCCCCATTTGATATGCAGGCAGTGGCGCGGTCGGCTACGGGTTTTATCACGCGGATAAACGACACGGTGGCGAAAGTTGAAACGTCCGTGACCCTGTTGCAACAGACACTTTTGAATGAACAAACGCTAACGAATCTTTCCATAGCCGTTGCAAATATCAGAGAGGCATCAGAGCACGCCAATGGCGTCGTCGGAGGCCTGGATACGATGATGGCCACTAACAGTGAACAGGTGAACATCGCTGTCAGCAATATCGTTTTCTTTTCGCAGGAGTTGGCGCAGTTGGGAGCGAACGCTGACGGCATTATTGCGACCAACGGCGTGGCCATTTCCGGCGCTGTGAGTAATCTGCAGGCGACCACGGCCACGCTGAAGCAGATTTCCGACGATATGCGCGCTGGCAAAGGCCTGGCGGGGACGATATTGGAGAACCAGCAGCTTGCGACAAACGTCCAGGAAACCGTAGGCAACCTGGAGATTACCACGAGCAATTTAAATAAGTTTGGCCTTTGGCACGTTCTCTGGCGCCATCCACCGTCCATCCCCAGGCCCTCCAGGGCGGCGCATGAATAACTGAGCCATGACTCAACTCTGGGCCATCCGAATTTTATTTTTGTCCCTGTGCAGCATCGCGGGCTACGAAGTGAGCCAGGTGCGCCCTGAATATGTGGGTGTGAGTCACAGCGGCCTCATCGGTCTCGCGCTGGGCTTCGGCTTTGGAGGATTACTGATTGCAGTTGATGAAAGTTTGAAAAGCTTTTCGCTGCGGGCATTTTCGGCAGTCACGTTTGGTCTTCTCCTGGGACTGCTTGTGGCCGTGCTGATCGATTCGTCCGGTTTATTTGAACAAGCCGACCAGGAGCAACGATGGCTAATACGGCTCGGACTTTTTCTTGGCTTTGGTTACATCGGCATTATCCTGGCCATGCGAAGCAACAAGGAGGATTTTTCGCTCATTATTCCCTACGTCCGATTCCGGCCGCAAAGCCAGCCTGACCATTTGATCCTGCTGGACACGAGCGTCATCATAGACGGACGCGTCGCGGATTTGATTGAGGCGCATTTTCTCGAGGGATTGATCGTGGTGCCGCGGTTTGTGCTCAAGGAAATACAGCAGATTGCCGATTCCAGCGACGCCATCAAACGGGCGCGCGGCAAGCGCGGGCTGGAAATGCTCAACCGGATACAGCGCAACTCGGGCGCGGAGGTCAAAGTACACGAGGGCGATTTTCCGGATGAAACTGAGGTGGACGCCAAGCTGGTGCGCCTGGCGCGGAATTTAAACGCGAAACTTTACACCAACGACTATAACTTGTTCAAAGTGGCCGAATTGCAAAAGGTCAGTTGTGTCAATCTGCATGAAGTGGCCAAATGCCTCAAAGTCATCCTGCTGCCCGGCGAAGTCCTGCGCCTGAAAATCGTGCGGGAGGGCAAGGATAAAGGGCAGGGGATTGGCTACCTGCCCGATGGAACGATGGTTGTGGTCCACAATGCCCAGCCGCACGTGGGCGAACAAGTCGAGGCTGAAGTCCAATCCCTCCTGCAGACCGGCGCCGGGATCATCGTCTTTGCCGATATGAAGAACCGGGTGGCGGCGTGAGCGATGGAAAAAATGGATGATTGGATTTTGGGATTATTGGATTAATGAGGAAGGCGGCCCCGCGATTCGACGATGAGGAGGAGCACCTACTGCTGCGGGTAAACGAGAATCCGGTCGTGGACGACGACGACGAGGTCATTTTTTCCATCGCCGGTGACGTCCGTGACGAGCGCCTCGCGCGGTTCGGGAAGTGCATCGGCGGAATTGCGGAAGGTATGCTCTTCAAAGACCTGCCATCGCTCGAGGGGTTCGAGTTTGTGGCGGCGCGTGAAGTTGACAATGTCCAGGTAATTTTTGGCCGTCTCAAGGAACACCAGTTGTTTGCGTCCGTTGTTCTCCAGGTCGCCGGTGGTGACATCGTTCAAGTAACCGTCCTTGATGGGTGTATCGTAGCCGTCCTGCGCCACGAAGTTCCAATTGTAGCCGGCAAGAGGCATCCAGGCGACAGTGTTTTGGCCGAAGAAAGTGATGCCGGGCACGCGCTGGTCGCCCAGAGTGATGGAGCTGATGGTGTTGAAGTCCGAAACGGGCAGATCAATGTTCCGCAGGTCCTGCCAAACACCATTCGTGTCGCGTTCGCAGAGGGTCAACCGCTGGTATTGCGCGTCATACAGGAAGATCGACGGGCTGCGGTTTTCTCCATTTGGGACGGGGACGGCGCCGACAATTTGAGAGTCGCTGGCGGCGCCATTGATTTGGTCCTTCACTCGAAAAACCCACGACGGCTGGTTTGTGGAGTTGTCCGTTTTCCGTTCCTGTTCGAGCACGACAGCGCGGATGAAATTTTTCTGCGGAAGCAGCAATTCCGGTTTGCCGCTGCCATCGAGGTCGGCGGAGCCGAGCCAGGGCTGCTCAATGCCGCCGCCCGGCGCATCGACGTCTTCTTCGTCGAACGAGCCGTCACGTTTTTGCAGGAGCACTTTGATTTTTTCGTAGGGAATGAGGATGATCAGGTCGGCGCGTCCGTCCTGGGTCACGTCCTGGATCGACATGGACACAGGAGTGGCTTTGAAATCCGCCGAAAGCTTTTGGGTCTTTATTTTGCCTTCGGCAGTTTCGGTCACCAGCGAGCGCTGGCCGTCCTTGTCCACAATGACGCAGAGGGTGGGTTTGGCCTTGTTTTTCAGCGGCCCCACAGCCATGGCAATGGGCTTGCCCTCGAGCGGTATGAGCGTTGGAAACGGAAGCCGGCCGTGTTTGTCGAACTGGGTCACTCCCACGGCGCTTTCGGTTTGGCTTAACAGAAAGATGGTTGGATGCCGGTTGCCGTCCCAGTCCGCCGTTGCGATTTGGCTCACTCCGGCGAGGCACGGATAACTTTTCGGCGGCGAGAGCGAGCCATCGGCCTCCTGGTCATAGACGGAGAGTTTTCCACTCTCGGGTTCGGCCACCAGGAGGGATGGGCGCCCGTCGCCATTGACGTCGGCCCAGAGCATGCCGCGCTGCGCGGCGTCGGTCTTGTTCAACGGCAAAACCTGAAACTGTCCTCGCTGAAATGTTCCGGACAAAGTCTCGCCGGGTTCTTTGACAAACTCAAAAACGCTGGCCCGGCCGGAGTTTTCCGCGACGGTCACGATATAGTTTTTGCTGCCGCCGTCCAGGGTATCGGCGCAATAGGAGCGAATGGCCTGCGACTTGAAATAAATTTCCGGCCCCAGTTGCCCGTCATCTTTTTGGAGGCGAAAGCGAAACGGCGTTGGGCTGTCCCAATCCACCAGCAGCAAATCCTGCCGGCCATCACCGTCAACGTCGGCGATTTGAACGGCTTTGGGAGCGCCGGAGTAAGGTATTTTGCGCGGCTCGTCCAGTGTGCGGTCGGCGTTCTGCGCCCACAGATACAAATGGCCGTTGTCGCCGAGTAAAACCAGGTCAGTCCGTCCGTCGCCGGTCAGGTCTCCCTGTGCCAGGGCGTTTGCATCCATGCTGCCGTCGTCAATGTGCCAGCGTTTTGGGTCGCTCCAGCCGTTGGTGCCTTCGTTATAAATGACTTCCAGGTCTTTGTTGTCGCCGTAAAAGGCGATATCGGGCCGGCCGTCGCCGTTGAGGTCGGCCACAATCATGGAAGCCACGCGCTCGTCTGTGGGGATGGAGTCAATCCGAAAGCGGGAGTCCGGCGGCAGTTCGTTGACTCCGGAATAACCGGAATCGGTGGTCTCCGCATTGGAGGCATCCACACGATTTGTTTTGCCGGTTTGATTATAAAGCAGAACAATTTTTGACTTCAGGTTGTCGGCCACAATCAGGTCATTGAGACCGTCTCCGTTCAGGTCAGCCGAGTGCAACAGGCCAATTTGTTCGTCAATGGGAAAAATCTCAGGTCCAGTAAAACCAATGATATTGGTTCCCGTTTGGGCGTGGGCGCACAAAACAGGAGAAAGGACCAATGCCGCGATCACGGCAAAAACTCGATAAACACACATAAAGTTCATACACTGCCTGTTGACAAACTGAATGGCGAGACTATTCAGAAAAAATCATAGCGGTTTGCACTGTGGCCACCTTTTTAACTGTTGTGCAATGGGCCTCAGTCGAAATGGATTGATAATGCACCGCCTGCGGGGCAGTATTGGGTGATGACAAAATCTGTATTTGAAGGGCCGGTCTATGTTGTTCGTGACAACATTGACACAGACCAAATCATACCGGCGCAATTTCTTGCATTGGTGCCGACGATAGCCGATGAGTATGAGAAGCTGGGAAGCCATGCGCTGGCGGGCTTGCCTGAATCGCTGTATCCGAATCGGTTTGTAGCGGACGGCCAGCTCGATACCGCCTATCCAATTGTGGTGGCGGGAAAAAATTTCGGGTGCGGCAGTTCGCGGGAGCACGCGCCGATTGCCCTGGGTTCAGCGGGTTGCCGGATAGTTTTGGCTGAGAGTTTTGCGCGTATTTTTTTTCGTAATTCGGTGGCGACCGGTGAATTATATCCGTGCGAATTGACTGAGCGCCTGTGCGATGTGTTGAAGGCCGGGGACGTTGTGACTGTGGACCTGGACGCGCAAACGGCCGTGGTGAAAAGCAGCGGGCGGGTGATAAAGATCAAGCCGCTCGGCGATGTGCGTCCGGTGGTTGACGCGGGCGGTCTTTTCAACTACGCTCGGCGGAGTGGGATGATTGCAAAATGACGCAGCGACCGTGATCTGAAGGCGCGTGGCTGTATCCGTTTGCAATGCAGTTTAATACGCCGCTAAAAATATTTCAGTTTTTAGCACAAATATATTTGACCGGTGAAAAAATTTCCGGTACGTAGACGGACTGCCGCCATAACAATGCAAAAATTGCGTTTTTAGGGCGGAGCGCTAACAGCCATGTTGAATCCAAAATCCTTTCTGGCCATCGATTTCGGCGCCGGCAGCTTAAAGCTTGCCGAGTTCGACATCACTGAGGCCGGCGGATTATGCCTGAAACATTTTGATATCCGTCCGCTGGGCGCTGAGGGCGCGGCGGATGCCACGCGTGAGGCGACGATACTGAAGGCGTTGAAAGAGGCGCTGGCAGAAGGCATGTCGAAGGCGCGCAATATCAACGTATGCGCCCCGGGATTTCAGGTCTTTTCCAAGTTCGTCAAACTCCCGCCCGTGGATGCGAACAAGGTCACGCAAATCATCCAGTATGAGGCGCAACAAAACGTTCCCTTTCCCCTGGCTGAAGTCGTGTGGGACTATCAAATCATGGGGTCGAGCAGCACCGGCGAACTTGAGGTGCTCCTGGTGGCCATCAAATCGGAAATTGTCGAAGGATTGTTCCGCGTGGCCGAGACCCAAAAGTTGAAGTTGCAATTGTGCGACGTGTCCCCGGCCGCTTTGTGCAATGCTTTCAAATATAATTACGGCGATTTGGAAGATTGCACAATGCTCCTGGACATTGGCGCCAAAACCAGCAACGTGCTCTTCTTTGAAAAAGGGAAAGTTTTTTCGCGCAGCATACCGCTGGGCGCGAACGCCATCACCCAGGATTTTGCGAACGAATCCAAGCTGAAATTCGAAATCGCCGAGCAAATCAAGGTCAAGGAAGGTTTTGTAAGTTTGGGCGGCGCTTACGAGGAACCGGAGAACCCCAACCAGGCGGCAATTTCAAAAATCGCGCGGCAGTTTATGACCCGCCTGCATATCCAGGTGAACCAAACGCTTCAGTTTTACCGGGGGCAGCAGGGTGGTTCGGCGCCGCAACGCCTGTTCCTGGCCGGCGGGGCGAGTATCATGCCCTATACCGCTCAATTTTTTGCCGAAAAGCTCAACGTGCCGGTCGAGTATTTCAACCCGTTCCGCAACGTGCAGATCGATCCGGCGGTGAACCTCGAGTCATTGGCGCGAGTGGCGCATTCGCTGGCTGAAGTCGTCGGCCTGGGCCTGAGGAACCTGGCCAATTGCCCGGTTGAAATGAATTTGATGCCCGATAGCACGGTCCGCTGGCGCAATTTCAACGAAAAAAAGCCGTACCTCATGGTTGGTGTTTTTGCTTTGGTGCTGGTCGGCTTTTCCGTGGGATTTGTTTTCAAGCAGTTGGCCCAGGTCAAATACGCCGCGCTGGCCAGTGTTCAACCGAAAGTGGAGGCGGCGGACGAACTGAAAAGTAAGATGGATGCCGCCAAGGACAAACTAATGACCGCCCAATCACAGGCCACTCAAATCGCAACCTGGATGCAGGACCGATATTATTGGGGTGATTTGCTCTCGCAAATGCGCCTGTCATTCATTCGCGCGGAAAACGACGTCCAGAAAAAGTTGTCCACGGAAAAACCGGACGTCCAGGTGGGCATATGGATCGAGCAAATGACGACGATGGGCGTCTCGGGCGTCGCGGCAAACACGCCGAACCAGAACAACAATTTCGATGGGGGCGTGGGGTCCATCCAGGCTGGCGCGACGATGCTCCTGGTATGCCGCGCGGTCAGCCTGCAGAATGTGGACGCTTCCGCCAACAGTTCCATTGCTTACGCCATTCAAAACGAACTGCAGGCCTGCAAATATTTTGACGCGAAAACCACAACGCTTGCGGGAAATATCAGTGGAGATGATCCGGATGGAACGTTTACCTTTGGCATCAACGTGACTCTTTCACCTCCGCCGCAATTTTAACATGGGTTGGATCAAGCGAAATTTATATTTTACCATCCTCGGGGTGATCGCGCTGGCGCTCCTGGGCTGGGCTATCTATTACAATTTCACAAATTGGCGCGATGATAACAACGCATTTTCGCAGGTCAAAGACGCCTACCAGCATTTGCAGGACGATTACAACGAAACGCCCACCCCTTGCGACACTAACATTGACACCGCGAAGTTACAGGTACAACAACTGCAGGATTGGATTGGCCAGGCGCGCACGCATTATGCCGCCATCCCGCCTATACCCGATCCATCCAACGGCGTGGTCACGACCGAGGCATTTTCGGGAAGTTTGAGAAAAACCATTCGTGACATGCAACTGGCCGCTACGAATGCAAACGTGGAGTTGCCGGAGGACTACAGTTTTTCCTTTGCCGCCGAGGCGAACAAGGTGACGTTTTCGGCCGGCAGCCTGAACGCGCTGGCCTCGCACCTGGGGGAAGTCAAGGCCCTCTGCGACGTGATGTTTGACGCGAAAGTCAACGGCATTGACAGTATCCAGCGCGAGGTCGTTTCAGACGACGACTCCGCCGGGCCGCAATCGGATTATTTGGCGCAAAAGACGAAAACGGTGGATATGGCCACCATCACGCCCTACGCGATTACGTTCCGTTGTTTTTCACGCGATTTGGGGGATGTCCTGTCGAAGCTGGCTTCTTCCAATCACGGTTTCATGGTGACTGGAATCAATGTTATGCCGGCGGAAGGAATGCAACCCGGAATCAATGGCCAGGAGGGACCCGCCCCCGGGCCCGTCGTCAACGGCCTGCAAACTGTTCTGGATGAAAAATTATTGCGCGTGTCCCTGGGCATTGAAGTTGTGAAGTTGACCAAATAATGAGCTTCCTTAAAAAACATTACGAAAAAATATTCCTCGGCGCGGTGCTCCTGGGATTGTTTATCGCTTTGTTGTATTTGCCGTTTGCCATCGCGCACAACAAGCAGGAATTGGACGATATCGTAAACAGCATCATTCAGACCCGGCCCAAGTTACTGCAACCACTGGACATGACCGCGCAGGACACAGCGCTCGGTCGCGTGCAATCCTCTTTTGACCTGGACTTCGACACCACCAACCGGCTCTTCAACCCGATGAAATGGCAAAAGACGCCCGACGGCCATTGGATCGAGAACAAGACTGGAAACGAACTGGCGGGCGCGGTGAAAGTTCTGAAAATAACGCCGTTGAATTTTATCTTGAGGCTGGACAGCGTCGAGCCGGCGAATTCATTCAGTCCGGCCCGCTATGTCGTCAGCGTTGAGCGCCAGGATGCGCCCATCTCGACCCAGCGCCGTCCCCGCAAGCATTACCTTTCCGTGGGCGATAAGGACGCCGAATTGTCTCTGATCTCCGCCACCGGTCCGGCGGACAACCCGCAGTTGCTGTTACAGATCCTTGAATCGGGCGAACAGGTCACGATAAAAAAGAACAAACCATTCCAGGAAGTTACTGCTTATGCCGCTGATTTGAGATACCCGCCCCAGAACAGGCAGTGGTATGACCAGCGCGTTGGCGCCGTGTTGAATCTTTACGGCGAAGACTATAAAGTTGTTGTCATAGAGCAAAATGACGTGGTAATATCCGCCCAGTCAAACCAGAAAAAAACAACAGTGCCGTATCAGCCTTAGAAAATTTCATTTAGAAACATCGCGCCGACTGCGCTCACTCCCAATCCCATGACCAAAGCAGTTCTCTTCCCGATACCGTTTCTTATTTTGATGGCCGCGACCGCGCTGCCCGCGCAGACGACTCCCTCATATTACACCAATGCCGTAAACGAAGCAGTGTGGCGCGAGGCCAACACGATTGTGTTGCGGCAAACGCTCACGGCCGCGAACGCCGCTGCGCAGCAAAAGGATCTTGCCACCGCCAAGCGGAAATATGAAGACGCATATCAGCTCGTGCAGCAGATCGGGCCGGTTAGCATTCCGCGGGAAGCGGCCGAAACAAAAGCCGGCCTGGTCGCAGTCCACATGGAACTGGCGCGCGAGGCCCAGCGGCAGGGCGATTACTATCAGGCGGATTTCGATGTCTCGCGTGTGCTCGCGGTCGATCCCACCAATCCCGATGCCCTGGCATTTAAAAAACAAAATGATCTCCTCATCGCCCAGACTCGCGGCCTGCAGCCCGACCGGGAAACGCTCCAGCAGGCGCCCGCCATCCAATCGCAAAAAACAGATGCGGCAACGCTCGCGCGGGACGGCCAGATGCTTTACGAAATGGGAAAGATTGAAGAAGCCGAGTTGAAATTGCAGCATGCCCTGGAACTGGACCCCGAAAATCGCGGCGCCAGTTACTATCTGCAACTTTGCAAACAAGCCCGTTATGGCCGCGAAGACCGTCACAAGAACCTCGACAATGATGACCGCATGGTGCAAGTGGAGCGCGCCTGGGAAAAGCCGGTCAATCTCACGACGAATTTTGCCAATCCTTACTTCCTGACTAATGTGGTCCATACCGGACCGGGGCGCCAGTCCATCTACACCAAGATGAACAATATCCAAATGGATACGGTTAATTACGCATCGCTTCCGCTCAGTGAAGTGCTCCGTCAGTTGCGGGAAGAGTCCCTGCGGCGCGACCCGACAAAACAAGGCATCAATTTCCTGTTTAATCCCAATATTGAAAACATTCAATCAACGGCGACCGGTTTAAACGGGGAAAGACCTGGCGGAGGAGCGCCCACGGCCATAAATCCTCAGACGGGTCTGCCCGCGGAGCAGACGCCGACCACCGCGCAACCTGCCGATCCCACCACGATCAATATAAATCTTTCTTTAAACAATGTGTCCCTGGCCCAGGTGTTGGACGCCATCTGCCTGGTATCCGACCATCCCATCAAGTATTCGGTGGAAGATTACGGAATCGTTTTCGCTCAAAAGGGACCGGATGCGCCTCAATATGAAATGCGCACGTTTAAGGTTGACCCGAACACGTTCTATGCCGGTTTGCAAAACGTAAACTCGTTTTCATTTGGTTCGGTGAACCTTCAAAGCACCGGCGGCGGCGGTGGTGGCGCCGGTGGCGGCGCCGGCGGCGGCGGTCAAAGCCCCAGCGGCGCGGTGGTTCCAGTGGTGGATGTGTCACCGGGGGCGGGCCAGGCGCGTCAATCTTCCGGCGGCGCGGGCGGCGGCGGCGGGACCACTACCGGTGGCACGGGCGTAGCGCAGACCGGACCGGGCTACCTTTCGAATCCATTGGGCGACCTTCAGGCCAGGGTCCAGGATAACGGCGGTGGTCTGCTCTTCGTAACAACGGCCAACTTGACCCGAGGCATCAGCGCTCTGGCCGCGCAATTCTTTTCCAGCCTCGGTGTGGACCTCTCGCCCCCCAAAACAGTCTTTTTCAATGATCAAAACGGCGTCCTCTTTGTCTATGCCACTCCCCAGGATTTGGATCTGATCGAAAGGGCAATCCAGGTTTTGAACCAGGCGCCGCCCATGGTGCACATCAAGGCGCGGTTTATCGACGTGGAACAAACCGATAACGCCGGTTTGGGTTTCCAGTGGTATTTGGGGCAGTTTAGCCTGGGTGGCGGCGGCGCTGCCGTGGCGCAGGGTGGTACTGCGGGTTCCCTGGAAGGTCCAAATGGGAGCGTTTTCCCAGGCAACCCGGCTCTGGGCACCACCATCGCAGGAACCGTGCAAAGTCTGACCAGCGGTCTGAGAAACGCGGGACCCTCGATCGCCACGGTTACTGGTATCTTGACAAATCCCCAGTTTCAAATGGTGCTGGACGCAATTCAACAGCGCACAGGCTCCCAGGAATTGGCTGAACCGGAAGCAACCACCATCAGCGGACGCCAGACCCAGATGCGGGCCACGATCGTCCAGCCGGTCGTAACCGGTTATAACTTCCAGGCCGCCCCGGCCGCGGCAAACACGACGGGAATCCCCTGATTTAGTGAAAGGAAATTTATGAAGAGTTACCTGTACATTTTCATGCGCAAATTTGCGATCGCGGCAGTCGCCGCGTTTGTCGCCCTGGGCTCGGCCGTCACTGGCCGTGCGCAGACCACGGTCATTCAGCCCGGCGTCTCGGCCATCACGCCCAGCGTGCAGCAGATCGAAACCGGTCCCATCCTGGACGTCGTGCCGGACGTATTGGCCGACGGTTACACGATCAATTTAACTTTAATCCCCTCCCTGATCGAGTTCAGCGGCTACCAAACCCCTCCCAGTCTGGGCTCCTTCTCAAGCACCGGATTGAACGTCGTGTTGTTGCCGACCGCCTTGCCTGAATTTTCAGTTCGAGAAGTGACCACCACGGTCAACGTCTGGGATGGCCAGACGGTTGTTCTGGGCGGGTTGATTGAAGACGAGGTCCAGGAAACCAAGGACGAGGTTCCTGTGCTCGGAGATGTGCCTATTATTGGCAGGCTTTTTCAAAGCCAGACAAAAAATGATACGAAAAGAAATTTGATGATTTTCGTGACGCCCATGATGATTGATCCCGCCGGGAATCGCGTGCATTCGGAGGACGAATTGCCCTTTGCGCAGAATAACACCCCGACGCAGCCGCCGCCGCTGCCCGGACAGGTGGAAGCGCCGCCGCCGCCTTCGAATATGCAATAAGGCGGATCGGTCCGGCGCATCGAAGCAGCGTTTGGTCTTTGCCGAATGAAGTGATTGAAGTTTGGATCTGAATTGTGGAACGGCTGCTGATCATTGACGGACATGCTTACGCTTATCGCGCGTTTCACGCGATTCGCGAGCTGAATTCGCCTTCGGGAAAGCCGACGAATGCGATTTACGGCTTTATTAAGATGGTGGCGAAATTGCGGGGCAGCATCGCTCCCACGCATTGCATCGTGGTCTGGGACGGTGGCTTGAGCGCCGAACGGCTGGCGGCGTTGCCCGAATACAAGGCGCAACGGCCCGAGATGCCCGAGGCTATGAGGCCGCAGCTCGATGAGATCATGGAGTATTTGGGCGCGGCTCGTGTCGCGTCGTATTGCCGGGACGGAATTGAAGCCGACGACGCCATTGCGTGCCTGGCGCGCCGTGCCGAACATATGGAATGGAAGACGGTCATCGCCAGTTCTGACAAGGATTTTATGCAGTTAGTGTCGCGGTGGGTTGGACTGTTGAACCCGCACGACAAGACCGAAGTGGTCTGGGCGGCTGAGCAGGTCCGCGCCAAAACCGGCGTCGAACCGGGGCAAATTGTGGATTGGCTGAGCCTTATCGGCGATAACGTGGACAATATTCCCGGTGTGCCGGGAGTTGGCCCAAAGACCGCGGCGGATTTGCTGAAACAATTTGGAACAATCGAGGAATTGTTCAGGCGATTGGGTGAAGTGAAATCCGAGAGGGTGCGCGGCGCCCTGCTGGCAGCCAAAGATGCGGTCCTGCGCAACCGCGGTTTGGTCCGGCTGCATGAGGTAAGCTGCGACTTTTCGCCGGATGAACTGGCTGCCAAGCCGCCGGATGCGGCCCGCGTGGCCCGATTGTATGAGCGGTGGGGATTTAAGAAGCTGCTGGCGGAGCTGAATGAATCCGCCTCGCGTGATCGCCAGGCCGTTTTGATTTGAAAACGTTTAGCTGAAGCGCAGGAACGGCAAATTGGACAGTTACGCGCGCCCGGGGGGTGTAACCTTCCCCGGAGTTTGCTTTATAGAACGTGACAGTGATGGTTTTTGGAACCGTAAGAACATGAAATTGCGAAACTGGATAAAAAATTTGGCGCAGCCGTTGTTTTTCCAACGGACACAGTCAAATTTTCCGACAATAAATTGTGGACAACGTGTATGCGGCAATCTACAATCGCTAGAACCGTATATGCCGCCGTTGTTCGCCCGTTGCGCCGTTTTCTGTTTTTGTCTTGGATTATTCCTTGGAAGTTCCGCCTTCTCACGCGCCCAATCAACCAATTATTACGCTGCTGACGGAACAGAATACTCCGTCATCGGTTCGCTGCCGGGTGATCAAACGTATCCAAACGTGGCGATCAACAAAAATGGCGGCTATGTCGTTTGGCAGGACAATGTCACCGATCCCGCGGGCCTCGGTATTAGCGCCATGAAATTGACCAGCACGCTCTCCGGTTCCGGGGATGTCTTTGCCGTCAATACCTCAACCACCAATGACCAGCAAAACGCGCGTGTCACGCTGTTGAAAAACGGCGGGGCGGCTTTTGTGTGGCAGGGCGGACCGGGCAATCTCCAGCACATTTACGCGCGCTTTTTGAACGCCAGCAACATTTGGCTGAGCACAACAAACATCTCGGCCAGCACATTTACCAACGGCTTCCAGGAACAGCCCGCGATTGCCACCCTCACAAACGGCGATGTCATAGCCGTTTGGACCAGCTTTGATCAGGCCGGTTCGAACAGCCTTGAGGATGTCTACGGTCAGCTGTTTTCCACGAACGGCGCCCGAATCGGAACGAATTTCCTCGTCAATACCTATACTGGCTATAATCAAAGGAGTGCTGCTGTCGCGGCGCTGGCAAATGGCGGATTTGTTGTAGCATGGGTTTCCGAACAGGAGCGTTCCCTCGCTCCGGACTGGGGTTCGAATACGCTCTATTATGGCTCGGGAGCCGTGCAATTGCCAAGCGCCGATGTGTATGAACGGTTGTTCACAGTTACCGGATCCACCATTACCCCTGCGACCGGTGAGATCCTGGTGGATGAGTCGTCAGATCCCTGTTCTGGTCCTGCGGTCGCCACCGCTGCCGATGGCAGTTACATGGTCAGTTGGTGCGCAAACAACGTGACCAATGCAAACGATGGATGGGACATTTTCGCGCGGTCCTTCACCAATTCCACCGGCGGCCCGGTGATCCCGGTTAACTCATACATCTACGGTGACCAATACAACCCGCAGATAAGCGCCATTGGCGGCGATTACTTAATCGTCTGGACCAGCATGGGCCAGGATGGCTCGCGTGAGGGTGTTTTTGGCCAGTATGTCCATGAAAATGGCGCTCTGGTTGGGAACGAATTTATCGTGAATACGACCACACTTGGTCAACAAATGGAACCGGCTGTGGCATCGGACGGCGTAGGGCAATTCCTCGCGGTCTGGACAAGCTTTACGTTCGGACCTAACAGCTTTGATCTATTTGCGCAACGTTACGCAAACGCCGGAACCTTGCTGAACCCAATGCCCGCGCCGTATGTGTGGGCGCCATTTGTGATCAGCAATGGGGTCTATCAGCCGCAACTGGATGTGACATGGGCGCCGGTGCAGGGACTTTCAGTTTCCAATTATCAAGTATTTGTAAACGGCGGATCTACGCCCATGGCCACTGTGACCGGGGACAGCTGGACTATGACTGCGGCAAACGGCTTGACCACTTCGGACACCAATTCTTTTCAGGTGGCCTATCTGACCACGGAAGGATTTCTTTCACCGTTGTCGCCGCCCGCAACCGGCGCGACTTGGAGTGGGAAAAACTGGGGTGGCATTCCCTATGAATGGATGGCTTCCTTCTTCGGCAATTATACCAATTTCTGGCCCAAGGCAAACACGCCGGTGGTTTCGGGCGGCCCAACCTTGCTTCAGATCTTTCTTTTCGGCGGTAACCCGGCGAATTCGAGCACGTGGCTTGAAACGTCGTTGACAATGGAGCCTAATGGAATGTTCCTGAGCTGGAACACCCAGCCGGGTATGACCTATCAGGTGCAGGTGACGACTAATTTCACAACGTGGAGCAATTATGGAGCGCCACGATTTGAAGCCGGCACCACTGATTCCATTAACGTCGGAAGCAGCGGCGGCAGTTATTATCGTGTTCAGCTATTGCAGCCATGATTGAAGTTATGCGGCGAATTATCATCAGAACATTATTTGCGGCGTTGGTGGTTTTGGGCTGCCAGCGCGCCTGGAGCTTTGCCTTTCTCGGCCCTCTGGCCTTTGGCCCCGACGCAACCTGGCAGACAGTATCGCTCGGTTATAACCAGGCATATCTTAACAATGCATATCCCGGTTCGGCAAATTTCCTGGGCGATGTTGGCGGTCCCAAGAATATTGGAGAAGAATACCGGCGCAATGATACGGTGATCTTCTACGCGTATGACGCGACTTTTTCAGGATATTTTGGTTTGCAAGGTGAAACCAATGCGGATCAGGCCTTTGCCGTTATGAACAGTTTCTTCGGCGCCCATACAAATGGCGTCGACGGCTACAGCGCCAGCCTCGGTGAATTTCCTTTCAACTCCCAGCACTTTAACGGCACAGCCCAGGGTCTATATTTGACCGACCTGAAATCAGTCATCCTGCACTTGTTGGTCGAGCAAATGGGATTGGCCGCGCCGGAGCGATTCACCTGGACTTTGCACGATCGGGTAACCGTCTCTCCTCCCGGCTGTCCCCGCGGCACCAGTTATCTCGTGGTGCAAAGAAATTTTGGCGATGTCGATCAGCCTTTCACCGGGCCTCAAACCGGGACCATTTATTCGCCATACGTAAATAACCTGCTCTATAGCTATGGAATTGCGGAAGATTGCGGTCACAGTCCGCCTCCTTGGACCGCAATTACCCAGCCTTTTGCAACGGATACAACAAAACCGGCGTTTACCGCGGTGGCGGCCAATAATTATGAGGGCATTGAATGGCTGAGCGGGTTTGATGGCCGGGGCCTGGGTGGTTTGCAGATCGGTGGCTTTTACACGGGTTTGACTGAAGATGACGCGGCGGGCATGCGTTATCTGATGAGTTCAAACAATGTCCAGTACGAAATTCCCACGACGGGAAGCCAATTGGAGGTCACCAATTTCAACCTGCAGCCCCTCACAACGCAGCCCCTGGGTCCGCTTCTCCAGTTTGCGCGAACCAATCCGCCTGCAGCGTTGCTGGCCCTCTATCCAAACCTGTTTATAGATAGTGTTTCCAACTATTATACGTTGCAGACCAATCCCATCGTTGGCTCATATTTTACGAATTATCCCGGTGAACAGTTTGGCACCCTGCCAACCTTTGTAATTTTTACCAACGGTTACACTTACTCCTGGCTAACCAATTACGTGTACACATTTGGCAATTTGGTCATTTTCAATTATTACTCCAATACGCCGGCCCAGTTGCAAACGACCTCGCTGGCCTATCAATCGGGCGCGCAATATCCCACTCCGCCGATCACCAACACCACCGTCCAGAACATCCTTCTCACCAACCAGCCGTCCGGCCAGTATATCCTGATTCCCACCAATTCCTGTGGGTTCGACATCGTGATCACGAACGCCCTGAACGTTCCTGACGGAACCTTCACCAATGAGATCATCGCTACCGCCACCAATACTGCAATCTTGGGCAACGGTTTTGTCGGGTCTCAAATTATCCTGGAATACCTGACCAATAGCTTTTTGCAGTATTACGAGTGCGACTTTGCCACCAGCGGCCCCGCCTATTATCAGGGAATTCAACACGTCCAATTTGTGCGAGTCTCGGACAGCAATGTGGACCCTCTAACACGCCTCTTCCACGTGCCCGTTACGAATACATACTCGATGATGATGGAAACCAATGGCTCGCGTTTCAAACAGGTATTCAGGCGTCTCGCTTTTCAACCGGATATTTTGCTCTCGGCGTTTGATGACGCTCAGCCGGTCACATTTAACGGCACCGTCATCCGAACCGCTCCTGGTTTCGAGACGGGCCAGGCGTTGCCGGGCCTGTCCGGCCCTGGAACGATTGACGGTCAATCGCAGTTTAGCTTTAACAAGGTTGGAACCGCCTGGTGGAACGGCCCATTCCCGGATACCAATTCATTTCTGACCGGTCCCCAGAGTGCAGTGAACTCAGTCACGGGAATTCCAAGTCTATTATGGGCATCGTTCGACGGCTCAACCAATCCTCCCATTGTTTATCCGACCGGAACCAGCATCCAGGAACTCTTTAACCAAATGGTGATCTCAATTCAACCCACGAGTTTGCCGAACGCTACAAATAACGACCCCTATTTGGTTCAATTCAGCGCTCAGGGCGGCACCCCAAACACGCAAAACTCCCCGGGAGGCTACTTGTGGTCTGGGACCAATTTCCCGCTTGGACTCGTCTTCAACGGCGGTGTCCTGTACGGCACGCCTAATGATACCAACGGCGTTTACGATGTGACGATTCAGGTGACGGATTATTCCAATCCCCCCAAAACTGTCACTATGCCTTTGACCCTTACCCTTTATTCCAATACCAATAATTAGCCGCATGATGTACAAGCTGCCTTCATCCTCAAATTTCGGCTCCCGATGGGTGTGCGGGTTACTGGCCGCGTCTTTTCTAGGCTTGTTGCCGGCCCGCTTCGCCGGCGCGCAAACTTTTATAAATGATCAAAACCTGTATTTAAATGTGCCGAACGGGCCCCTGGTCACAAATATTGATGCCACGGCTTTTGTTAACAAAAACATCTACAGTGTTACGTATGACACCATTAATAATAACCAGGTCCAAATTGTCGAGCCCTGGTGGGGTACGCTTTTCTATACCAACACCGGCGAAATGATGGTTAACGCTCCACTGGCATCTATTACCAACGGCTTCCTGACCCTCAGCAGTTTCTTGACCGCCGGCGTCGGCTTCGAGTTTGACTTGCAGCAGGGCAATTCAAATGTCATGGCCGGGACCTTCTATAACCCGGGCATCATTCACTGCAATTCAACCCTCGATGGTAACAACACCTCCGGCATTCTTTTCTCCTTTAGTGGAGGTGCCTTTTTGCCGTTGATCACCATTGGCGATTGTTTTGTTTCGGCCACAAACATCATCGATCCGGGCGACATCGTTGGTTGTGAGGGCGGACAGTTGAATTTGAATGGACAAAATGTGGATTTAACCCGCAGTGTTTTGACGCTCGAACAAGGCGTCGTAAACACCAACAATGTCAATGTAAGCGTTAATTCAGAAGGAGAAGGAATCAACACAAACGGATACCTTCCGGGTTTCTCCCTGACGCCCACCAACGCCCAGGCTTCGTTCCCGGACTTTCTGAACCTGAGTTTTTCAACTCCCTATTTTCAACAAGTGCAGACAGGGCCAACCAATTTTCTGGTTCGCGCCGTTTTCATTGTTAATGCCAATACAAACGTTTCGGATACGGTCTATGTTGCGCCGAGCACGTTTGACAATGAAGGCGCCTTGATTCAATGGTCGGGAACCTTTCTGGACCCGGCCACCGGCCTGACCGACACTAATTACCTTTACCTGTTTCATTATTATCCCGGTTCGTTCGGTTTGACCAATCTCTTCCCCATTCTTTCTGCCGGAACGCCTGCTATTCCTGGATTTATCAGCGCTTTCAATTACCTCTGGAGCCAGCCGACACCCTATCCTGGACTGCCGGCTCCTAATACGCCCGCTTTTCCGAATAATTTTCCCGACTTTATTATCACAAACACTTATGAGTTTTTCAACGGGAATTTGCTCGGAACCACCGTCAGTACCAATGAGAGTGGACTGAATCCGGGCGGTGCCCTGACAAACCTGCCCAACCGGCTGATCATCAACGCCAGCCATGAGCTGAAAATGAATCTCGCCCAGATTTCCGGCCCGAATTACGTGTCGATCAACGCGACCAACCAATTTGACGGCAGCCCCGGCGCCCTGATTTATACTCCCTACGCTGATCTTAACCTGGCCGTGACCAATGGATATCCTCAGTTGACGGTCAGCAATTTGCTGGCGTCGGGTATCCCGGAATGGGGTGGAACTCTCAATGAATGGAGTTCGCGTTGGACCAATACTGACGGCTTCGGCAACGATTATGACTTCCGGGTTATGTTGGTCTATGCGAACCTGACGCCTTCGATAACGCCCGAGGTGCAAAACCTCACACTCACGGCGACCAATTTGCTGATTAGCGATACGCTCAGCGTGATTGGCTCGTTATCCGCCAATGCCCAAAAGCTCACGCTCACTACCAATGCGCTCGGCAGCGGCGCAACCTCGCTGGATGGTGAATTAGATCTGCAGCAACTGGAGGCAGCCTCATGGAGCTGGAACGGTTCCTTCCCCTACCTGTTGTTCCTGACTAATAATGGCGCAATTCGCATGCCTAATACGGCCAATTTCATAAGCAGCGCGGCCGTGTCGAATGGCGTGTCAACTATTTCTGCCATTCCGGCCACGAATATTCTCCTGGAGGCAGGTGGAGCGAACGTTGCAAGTGGCAGCAGTGTTGATATTGGCGGGGGCACGCCCTATTCCTTTGCGGCCAGCATTAGCAAGTCATCGCCCGCCTATTCCGTTTTGATTGGAACAAAATTTGACGGCTCAATGTCAAACTTGATTGCCGCAATCAACGGAGCCAAAGGCGCCGGAACGCTCTACGGCACCAACGGCTACTTCAGCCCTAATGCGTCGGTTACCGCTGGACCATTGTTAGCCAACCTGCTGCCCGCGGGGATTACCAATCATGGCTTCGTTGTCACGGCAACAATTCCTGGAACAAACCCCGGAAACATTATTACCACCACCACGACTGCTACAAATTTGCTTTGGACCAATTCAGCTTCCGGAGTGACCCTGGCCGGCGGAGCGGACCCCATCCCCGGGTATACAAACACGGCCTATGCCCCGACGAACTACCTGTCGATTGTTAATAATGGCCTGATGTCAGACCAGGGCTCGACGATTTGGGTCTCCAACTTCGTGAACAGCGGTGTCTTTACCAACGGCACAGGCTCATTCCTGTTGACCTCCTGGAACGCAACGCTGACAAATGGCTCAATCTTCGCGGGCGGTGATATTTCGTTGGCCGCGAATACACTGGTCGCCAGCAATGTCACGATCCAGGCAGGCAGGTCCTTGAGCTTGCTCGTCACAAATTCCTTCACCGATTTGAGCGTCAGTAACGGAAGTCTTTGGACCGTCGGCGCCTCAAACGTCACCGGGTTCAATAGTTTGGGTCTGAACCTGCCGTTTCTGCCGTCCAGCGTAAATAATCTCCCCACAACGAATAACCTTCTTGGCGAAACTGTTTTCGTTCAATCGCCGCCGCCTAATAAGGCGTTATCAAATTATTGGGCGGGTTTGGACTACGGCGTCACCACCAACGGTTACAATACCAATAATATGGCAATCGGCCAGTTGATCCTGTCTTCTCTGGCCGCCAATAGCACCCTATGCTTTAGCGGCCCGCCGGGGTCCACCAACAACAATGCCATCTATGTCGACCGCCTGGTATTGGAAGATTATGCGGGACTAGCCTATCCCAACTGGCAGGGTGTCGGTGGTCCTCCAACAATGGTCTTCAACACCAATGCCTCTGCAGGTACCCTGACGATTTATTACGCCGATGCCCTCTCATCCGAAACTGTCAACGGCGGCCCGTTGCAGGACGTTTCTTATATCTTGAACGGCTTGAATGGCGGGCATTTTGTATGGGTGCCTCAATACGCCGGCTATTTCAGCAGCACGACCAATAAGCTTAACGTCGGCCTGGTCGAGAATTCACAACCGGCAGTAGTGGCCAGCCGCATCAATTTCAAGCTGGCAGCGGTCAACCTGCCCCAAAAAAGCCTGAAGATGACATGGGAATCCTTCCCCGGCGCCACCAATTCGGTCTACTATTCAACCAACCTGGCTGCGGCTAACTGGGTGACTTTGACTAATTTCGTATCGCCGACCAATCTGCCGCCAGTGGGAGTATGGCCCATTAATGACGTCCTGCTGGAACCGTACAATTTATCAGTCCCTGACGTATATTATCGAGTAACCGTAACGCCAAATTCGTCCGGTCCGTAGACGGTGATCGATGCTGCTCCGGCAAATTAGAAAAGAACGGGCCGAAATTTTAGCGGGCAGTCATAAATACCGGGAAAATCCGATGTTTAATGCGCAGAAAAAAGTTCAGGGACGACGAGAATAGGCTTTACCGGAATAAGAAATTAGATAATATGGACACTGCCGGGAACCGGTCGATCGCAGAAATGAAGATATTTAGAACTTTTTCGCGGAGTAAAAGGTTTTGCGGGCGGCGGGAAAACGCTTTACGGGCAATAGGGAATTAGACAGCATAGATACTGCCGGAGAGCCGGCTAACAGATAGATGGTAAAATTCAATTTAGCGCGCCCCGCGCGCGACAACTACAGTAACAGCATATGAAGAACTTTTGGGGCCTGGGAATGCCAACCCTCCTTTTTAGCGCCTGTTTAAAAAAGACGGCAGCCGATGCGCTGCGCGCGCGCAGGACTATTAGCCGTATCATTATTTTAGTTGCCTCGGTGGTTTTCTCCGCCGTCAGCGCCAGCGCGCAGGATTCCTTCGCCACCGCCTACCCCATTACCGGCGTTTTCGGTTCCATTACCAACGACAATTCTTCATCCATGTCCGAAATCGGCGATCCGAGCATCGCCGGCTATGCGCCTAACAAGCCCATTTGGTATGCCTGGACCGCCCCACAAAGCGGAGTCGTCGAGATGGACACCCTCGGCAGCACCGAAACTAACAACATTGGCACTCCGCTGGATACGGTCATGGCCGTTTATACCGGCAACAGCCTCTCTACCCTCACCCAACTCGCCGCCAACGACGACCTGTATCCCGTTCCGGAGCAAAATCAGATTTATCCGCAAAACATCTTCGATGTGATACCGGGAACAAACGTCCTTGGGGGACCAATCACCGCCGGGCCGATAGACGTCAGTTACATAAGCGGAGATATTTTCGAATATTACAGTGGCCCAAGCGGCCTTCGCTTCAACGCCGTTGGCGGTCGGACCTATTACATCGCGATCGATTCCAAAGCGAATCAGTTCAGTTACATCTATGGCGATAAAAGTTATAATTTGTTCTTTGGCCTGCCGGCGGACACTGGACCTATTGAATTGACCTGGGCCTACCAGCCATCCGGCGTTTTCCGGTTCGCCACGGAAAATTTCGATCTCACCGGAAATCTGGCGTCAACCAATTCCCTGGTGCCGCCTCCTATGATCCCCACAAGTCAGACCGAAACCTCATTCCAGAGTTTGGAAGTGGCAGACCACCCATACCAGGTTGATTCAGGTCAAGCCAACATACAGATCCATTCTTATTACCCGTACAACGTCGCGGGTGTGCCTGTGACCATTACCCGCGTGGGTGGTTCGTCCGGGCGCATTTGGGTAACCTATAGCACCGAAGACGGCAATACGAACTTGATTCTGAACGGCGATCAACCGGCCATCGCAGGCGTGGACTACACGCCCGAAACAAACCAGACATTAATTTTCGACGATGGAGAGATGAGTAAGACCATTTACGTGCCCATTAGCGACAACAGTGTCGCTGTGGATGGCCCAGGGGCACAGCATCAGAACCGGGATTTTACAGTCGCTATAACCGGTGTTCAAGCGGATCCATATGAAGACACTAACGGCGACGCCGCATCAATTTCTCCGCCGCGCATTGACCCTAACTTCGGCCAAACTGAAGTGCGAATCCTGGACGTGGACATCGATCCCCGCGGACCGGCAAATTCTTTCTTCACCGTAACCAATCCTCCGCCCCCGGCCACGAATGGTATTATTACCACAAACGTACTTTGGACCCTTGAACCGACCAACCCGGTATTGAACTTTGCCAAAGTCAATTATCGGTTTCCACGCGACGTCACAAATTATTGGAAATCCGGTTTCGGCGGCACACTGGTTACGATTTGGGTGACCCGAAGAGGAACCAACGACGGCGCAGTCACCGCCAATTGGTCCATTGATAACGGCTATCTCGCCGACGGCGATTTGGGGAGCGATCACATTTTTCCTCTGGAACCTGCCTCTGACTACGCCAACCCGAACCCGGCGACACTCAGCGGAGTGGCTGCAACAAATTCCGATTTTTCATTCGGCGCCTATAGCGGCACCGTCTCGTTTCCTGCCGGCAACAGCGGACACGGATGGGACCCGCAGCCAATTCAATTCGTTGTGTATGACAATGGCAATGTCACGTTGGACAAGGACTTCATCGTTGACTTGTTTCAAGTGACTCAAAATGGGGCTCACGTTCCGTGCGGCATGGTGAATCAAACCAAAGTCACCATTCTCGCCGATCGCGCGCCCGTGACGGGTGAAACCCCGGCCAACGGCCGCATCCCCGCGGGTTCTGTGGATGAAAACTACAATATCGATTTCGGACTTTTCATGGCGCCGCCTATCAATACTCAACCGCAGAACAATCCCGAACCCGGCACCGACGGCGAAGTGGACGGTCTTACGGTATTGCCCAATAATGAAACGTTGGCCGTGGGCGCATTTGATTCCTACAACGGCGTGAACCGATACGGCATCTGTCTTATTCAGGCCAACGGACTTCTGGACCAATCGTTTAATCCTGGCAGCGGCGTCAACGTCCGGGACGGCTATGCCATCGATTGCGTGGCCCAGGCTGCGAATAACCAATTTATCATCGGCGGCTCATTTACCTCGTACAACGGTCAATCGGCCGGCGGTGTAGCCCGGGTCAACCTGGATGGCTCGATCGATACCTCATTTCAGGCAACGGTAAGCCTCGGAAGCGCAAACGGCACAGTCTACTCTGTCGCCGTCCAGCCTAATGGCCAAATATTGATCGGCGGCAACTTCAACCAAGTCAATGGCCAGCCTTGTGATTATGTTGCCCGCTTAAACGCGGATGGCTCGCTGGACACAAGCTTCAACCCTGGAGCCACGCTTTCCGGTCCTGTCTATGCCCTGGCGACTCCGCAAACCGCCGTTATCCCGACCAACGTCGTGTCCACCACCGGCAGACAAGTGGAAAACGACGCCACAATCAATATCAACTCCAACGACGTCGGCACGGTCACTGTCAGTTACATCTTCCCGACAGCCAATGAAATGCTGGTAGTTTACGGTAACAACGTAATCTACGACACCGGCATCACCACCGCTGGCGCGCCGGTGCAGTTTTCAGTCCCCTATGGCCCGGGCAGCGCGCCCATCACTCTGGTTGTCAATCCCGGCGGCGGAATACCTACCGGCACCAACTACAGTTATTCTGCAGTAGTTACCGCAAATCCGGTCATGCCGGAAGTCATGGTCGGCGGCAATTTCGGCGTCAACGGCCAGAATTACACCGACATCGCTCTTTTTAATACCAACGGCGGACTCGATACTGCTACATTCAACAACCTGACGCTCGGCGCCGACCAGCCTATCTATGCAATAGATTGGCAGCCCGATGGAAAAGTTCTCATTGGCGGCAATTTCCAAAACTTTAACGCCACTCCCATCAGCCGCTTTGCCCGCCTTAACGCCGATGGCAGCCTCGATACCACTAATTTCTACGCCGGCGCCGGCGCGGATGACACCGTTTTCTGCGTCAAATACATCAATCCCTATACTTTTAGCACACAGACCAATTTCTTTACTGGCCAGACCAATACCTTGGTCAGCATTACCAGGGCCATTTATATCGGCGGACAATTTTCAACCTATAATGGCACGCATCGCCTGGGCTTCGCGCGGTTATATACCGATGGCACGGTGGACACAACCTTCATGGATACCACCTACAACCAGTTTGCCGGCCTTCCGAAAATTTACTCCTATGATGCGCCCGGGGTTTACACCGTCGGCGTTCAAAACGACGGGAACGTCATGATCGGCGGCAGCTTTAACGAAGTGGGCGGTGGTCAGGCGGAGATGAATCCCCGCAACGAAATCGACCAGCAGGAGGGCATTGCCGAAAGTTTCACCAACCAATGGCTGTTGCTTTCTATCGGCCAAACCGATGTGGAACCAAACGCGCGCGATGGCGTGCGCAACCGCAGCAACGTCGCGCGCCTGGTTGGCGGCTCGACGCCTGGCCCGGGTAACCTCATGCTGGTTCCCGACAGTTCCAGCGGCTATCAGGCCAATCGCAACCAGGTGATTGAACCGGTCAGCCTGGTTCGTACCAACGGATTCCTGGGACCGGAGTCGGCTAACTTCTCCATTATACCCGGCACCGCCCAGAGCGGTTCGGATTTGGTCTATCAGTCGCCCGAGCCAATCGATTACCTTGACTGGCAGTATGAAGCACCCTCGCGCATGCACACCGACGGCCTCCAGGGATTCAGCGGGTTCTTGTATGATCAGTTTAACAACGGTTTTTCAGGTGGACTGATCGACGCATCCGAAGTCAACGTCACAATCAGGCCGGATGCCAATGTCGCCGGCAACCTGAGCGCCACCTATCAATTGGCCAACCCGCAAAACGCTGACGAATTGTACCTGGGCGGTGAGGATATCCCGGTGGGCAACGCGCTGGGCCTGTCAAGTTCGCCTGTCTCGCTCATAGACAACAGCCAGCAGGCCGGCGCCTTCGGCTTTGCCTCAACAACGTTCATCGCGACCAACCTTAGCCCGCAAATCACAGTTGTCCGCAATAACGGCGCCTACGGGGCTGTGACGCTGAATTATTCCACCAATTCTCCATATCCCAATGGAGGAACCGCGATCCTGAATTCGGATTACCCGCCCATTCCAAGTACTGCGATTACATTCCTTCAAAACCAGCTCACGAACCAATTCTATCTGTCCCTGTTCAACAGTGGTGTTATCTATACCAACTTTACTGAAAAGACCATTAATCTCCAGTTGAGCCGCCTGCGCCCGCCTGGTAATGGCGCCGCATTGGGAATTTCCAATACCACGGTGCGACTCATCAATCCCAATTTTCAGGGATATTTGACGCTGACCGCCACGAACTATTTCGGTTTGGAGGCGCCCCCTTATGGTGATATCAGCTTTACCGTAAACCGCGTCGCCGGCAGCGAGGGCAGTCTCTCGGTGCAATATGCCACGACGGATGGCTCCGCCGTGAATGGCGTGGATTATATCGGCGCAACCAATACCTTGCAATGGAACAACGGCGATGTTTCCCCTCGAACAGTGACACTGGCGCTGATTAATTCAGGAGTTGTGGGGACAAACAAACAATTTAGCGTCCACTTGTCGAATCCTCAACTCAATGATTCCCCATATTCCGGCCTCTTTTATCCGGGTTCGCCTGGCTCGATTACCAGCGCCACAATGACGATCAGCAATAACAATAACTATGGCTCCGTCCAGTTCAGCGCGACCAACTACCTCGTGAACGAGAATGGCGGCTATGCCACAATTACCGTCGCACGTTCGGGCGGCGTCGCTGGTCCGGCGTACGTCAATTATTCAACATCCGATGGTTCAGGAATCGCCAACGTCAATTATTTCCCGGCTTCCGGCACTCTGACGTTCGAGCCAAATCAACTTAGCGCCACCTTTAATGTCGCTATCACCAATAACGGCGCGACTACCCCCCCTGAATTTACCTTCAATGTCAATTTGTCGAGTCCAGTAAATCTGGCTTTAGGCGCATTGACCAGCGCCCAGGTCACCATCGTCAACGACCAATACTTCAATCAGCCGCCCGGTTCAACCAACGCGAATTTTGTGGCCGATATCAATGGCGACGTGCTTGCGCTCTCGTACCAGACAAATGGGCAAATCATTGCCGGCGGAAGCTTCAATGTCGTTAACGGCTTGACGGAAGATAATGTCGTTCGCCTCAACAGCTTTGGCGCCGTGGACACCTCTTTTGCCGGTAGCGCAAATGGCACTATTCAGTCCGTCGTGAGTCAGACGGACAATCGAGTCCTGGTGGGTGGACAATTTACCTCCGTTGACGGAACCTTTCTCAATTATATCGCCCGCTTTATGACCGACGGGACCGTTGACAGCAGTTTTGACGTCGGCGCAGGAGCCAATGGCCCCGTTTATTCGCTGGTCGAAACGTTTATTGGCGGCGTTCGAAAAATTTATGCCGGCGGCGCATTCAGCCTGATGAACAGTGTCAATAGCCAGGGCATCGCGCGCTTGAACAATAATGGCACTGTCGACGGCGCGTTCAACATTGGGGCAGGCGTAGATGGAACCGTGTATGCCATCGCCGCTTATCCAACCAATTCGGCTTATGCCGGTGACGTCATCATTGGCGGTTCATTCGCTCATTACAATGGCGCCACGGTCAACGGTATCGTGCGCCTGCAATCCAACGGATCAATGGACGTTGGCTTCAATCCTGGAACCGCTGCTGCAAACGGCGTTGTAAATGCCATCGCCATCCAGCCGGACGGCGGGGTCCTCGTGGGCGGCGCCTTTACCAATTTCGACGGCCTGGCCGCCACGAACATTACGCGCCTCAATGGCGACGGATCCACTGACACCAACTTTATCACCAATGTCGCGCCCGGCGCCAATAGCACCGTGGACAGCATCGTTCTCCAGCCGGACAATCGCATCCTGGTGATGGGCCAATTCACGCAATTCGGTTCGCTGGCTCGCAATGGAGTCACGCGATTGCTCCCAACCGGGTCGGCTGATCCCACAATCAATTTCGGGACAGGCGCCAACGGTGCGGTCGATGCCGCCCTGGTAGATCCGAACTTCGGTCTCATCACGTTGGGCGGCGCATTTACGGCGTTCAATGGCGCTGCGGCAAATCATATCATCCAACTCTATGGTCTCTCCACCAGCGGCTCCGGCGCATTTGAATTCAGCTCGCCCGGTTATCAGGTGACGGCAAACGGCATCGTGGCCCCCGTTACCATCCTCCGCGTCGGCGGCACCAGCGGCCCTAACCAGGATGGTACTGGAAACATTTACGTCAATTTCTCGACTGTAACCAATTCCGGAACCGCCGTCCCCAATGTGGACTATGTTCCTGTTTCGACCAACGTCGCCTTCCCGCCGGGAGCGGTTATGGAAACAGTTTACGTCCCAGTTTTGATCGATGCTGCCTCTACCGGGAATTTGGACCTCGGGCTGTTGCTCGCCAACGCCACTCCGCCGGCCATTATCACCAACCAGCCGACGGCCGTGTTGACGATCTTAAACGTCAACAACGCCCTCAGTTTCTCGAGTCCCTTTACGAACATCTTTGAGAACGTGCCTGGAGGCATTGCGAATATCGCTGTCGTCCGCCAGGGTTCGACCAACGGCTCTTGCGCTGTGGATTTCTACACCACCACCAACGGCTCAGGTATTCCCAATGTCGATTTCTTCCCGACGAATGAGACGATTACGTTTAACCCCGGCGTTTCTGAACAGAACGCGCAAGTGCTCATCATTAGCAATAGCACGATTGAAAAGACGGTCGGCATGGTCCTGACCAATCCGGTCAACACTGCGTTGTTCGCGCCCACGAACGAGACCATGACGATTATTAACAACTCCAGTTTCCCCGGCCAACTGTGTTTCGCCGCCACCAACTATAACGTGAATGAAAGCGCCGGCACTGTCACGGTGTATGTAACCCGCACAAATGGCTTTGCCGGTTCCGTCAGTTACGGTTACACCACGGTTGGCGGTACAGCGCTGCCTAATATCAATTTCCAGCCGACGAACGGGACGGTGACGTTTAACGCCACGGTCACCACTCAACCGATCACCGTGCCGCTGTTGCAATTTAATCCTCCGGAAAACCCCGTGAGCTTCTCGATCGTGTTGACCAATACCACTTCCACCGCGGCAACGCTCATTGCGCCCACCAATACCACCGTCACCATTGTGGACGACATCAGTACCGGTGTGTCCTTTGCCAATGCCACCAATTATTTCGAGGAAACTAACGGCCAGATTTCCGTGTTGGTCCAGCGCGTGGGCGCCACGAACGCATACTTCTCTGTCCCGTACGCCATGACCAATGGCACCGCCGTGGCAGGCACGAATTATGTGCCCAATACCGGTCCGTTGACCTTCGCCCCGGGCGAGACCCTGGCGGGCATTTCTGTGACGGTAATGAACCAGGAAAACGTCAGCAATCTGTTCCTCGGCGTTTCGCTGGTGTCGCCCGGTAATTCGGTTCAATTGCTTTCACCCAGCAACGCTCTGGTTGTCCTCACGCCCGCCGCGGCTGGCGTCAGCTTTACCAGCCCCACCAATAGCATTTATAAGAATATCGGTTCCGTCGTCATCCCGGTCGTTTGCCTTGACCCGAGCAATGAGCCGCCTATTGTAAATTCCAATTCCATCCCGCTCACGGTCAACTATACGACCACCAACGGCACAGCCCAGGCTGGCGTGGATTACATCGCCACCAGCGGCACTCTCACGTTCACGAATGGCATCGTCACGAATACCATTGTCGTGCCGATTATCAATTCCAGCCAAATAACGGGTCAACGCGCGTTTGGGGTAAGTCTCTCCAATATCGCGCCGGTGCCTCCGGGCAAAATCGTTACGCCCGCCAATGAAGTCATCACTATCGTTGACGCCAATTCTGGATTGGAATTCTCCAGCCCGAATTACTCGGTTGACAGTGGCGGTGTGGTTCCGATCACCGTTGTGCGCGTTGACAACACCAATATCGTTTCCACGGTCAACTACGCGACAACGTCCGGTGGCTCGGCGATAGGCGGTATCGATTATTTCCCCACAAACGGTGTCCTCACATTCGCCGCCGGCCAGGTCAGCAACTCCTTCTACGTCACGGTCATCGGCAGTTCGGCCGTCGAACCGGACAAGACCATCCTCATGACCTTGTCCAATCCTACGAATGGCATTCTTACGGCGCCCTCCGCGGCCACGCTCACCATCTTCAACCAGAATGGCAGCTTCATCGTGCCTGCAGGCGTCTCGCTCCCTGCTTCCGGCGGTCCGTCAAATGGCATTCTGCAATCCAATCAACAGGTAACCCTCAATTTCGGGTTCCGCAATGCTGGCGGCCTCGATTCTTCCGGCATGACCGCTACACTGATTGCCAGTGCCAATATCCAGACCCCCGGCATAGAGACCGTAGGTTACGGCCCGATGACGGTCAACGGCCACTCACTCTTTGAGCCGTTTACCTTCACGCCCATTGGCACCAACGGACAGACTGTCGCCGCCAACTTCAAGTTGGTAGTCACGGCGGGAACCAACGCTACGATACAGACCAATAGCTTCGCCCTGACCATCGGCACCTTTACTACGACCTGGTATAATACCAACGCCATCATCTTCTACGGTGAAACAAACAATAGCATTCCAATGTTGGCCTCGCCGTATCCGTCCATCATCACCGTCACCAACGTCGGCGGCGTTCTTGTGGGTGCGACCGTGACGCTAACCAATTACTCCGATACCTCGCCACAAGCCAATCAGGTCCTGGTGGTTGCGCCCAATTTATCCGATACCTTGCTTATGGCAAACGTTGGCAGCGCCCAGGTAAAAGCCACCAGCGTCACGCTGACATTCAGCAACGGCGCCGCATTTTACCTGCCGCAGACAAACTCGCTGGCAATGCCCATTACCAACGGCGTTTATAACCCGACCCAGTATACCAATAGCGTAATCGGCATAACCAACTTCCCCTGACCGTAAATGAAAACGAATAGGAATATTGTGAAAATCGCGTTTTGCGCACTTTTGGCCATGGCTCTCCCGGGCATGGCCGCGGCGCAGCAATCAAAAACGCTGGACGGTCATGTTCCCGCGGCCGTCTCGCGGTTCCATCTGCAGCCCATCGGAGAATTGCCTGCCAACACCAATTTGAACCTGGCCATCAGTCTGCCCGTTCAGAATGAGTCCGGCCTGAATGTGTTGCTCAGCCAAATCTACGATCCCGCCAGTGCCAATTATCATCATTACTTGCAACCGGGGGAATTTGGCCGCCGGTTTGGTCCCAGCGCAGCCGACTACCAAAAGGTCATCGACTTCGCTAAAGCCCATAACCTGGCCATCGTTGGCTCTTACTCTAATAAGATGCTTTTGGATGTCAGCGGCAAGGCGTCAGACATCGAGAATGCGTTTAGCGTAAAACTGCATACGTACCATGATTCGATAAAAAATCGTGACTTCTTTGCGCCGGACACCGACCCCGTGGTGAACTCGTCGGTTCCCATCAGGCACGTAAGCGGTTTGGATAATTATTACGTTCCGCGACCGGCCTTTGTTCAAAAAAGTCTCAATATCAGGGCTTCTTCGGTTAAAACAGGCTTCGGTTCCGGTCCCGGCGGCGCTTACATGGGAAAGGATTTCAGGGCCGCCTATGCGCCGGGGGTCAGCCTTGACGGCGCTGGCCAGAATGTCGCGCTGTTTGAGCTGGATGGTTATTTCACGGCGGACATCCTTAGCTATGAAGCGCAGGCCGGTTTGGCCAATATTACTTTAACGAATATTGCGGTGGATGGCGGTGTTCCTTCGCCAAGCTTCGGTGGCGACATTGAGGTATCTCTTGACATTGAAATGGTCATTTCGATGGCAACAAACGCTTCGGAGGTTATCGTTTACGAAGCCCCCAACGGATTTCTCGCCAGTCCCGTTGATGAACTCAACCGTATTGCTTCGGATGATCTGGCGAAGCAAATCAGCTCTTCATGGCTCATCGGCGACGATCCTGCTTACGACGTCTATTACAAACAAATGGCCATCCAGGGACAGAGCTTTTTCCAATGTTCCGGCGATGATGGCGCTTTCTATAGTAATAACGAACAGGTGCAGCAATACGCTGACGATACCAACGTCACTATTGTGGGCGGCACGACATTGTCCACGACCGGACCGGCCGGACCATGGTCATCAGAAACCGTTTGGAATTGGAATTCCGAGGGATTTGGCGACAATGGCAGCGGCGGTGGGACGAACGAGAATGGAATTCCCATTCCAGGCTGGCAGCAGAACGTCCCGATGACGAATAATATGGGTTCAACGACGTTACGCAACGTTCCTGACGTTGCGTTGACCGCCGACAATATTTATGTGGTTGCCGATAATGGGCTCGAGATTTCCGTTGGTGGAACCAGTGCCGCAACGCCCCTGTGGGCGGGTTTCACAGCCTTGGTTAACGAGCAGGCTACGAATAAAGATTTGCCTTCCGTTGGCTTCTTAAACCCGGCCATCTATGCCATCGGCTTGAGCACCAATTACCTGAACTGCTTTCACGATATCACCACTGGGAACAATACCAATCTGGTTGTGAGCAAAGCTTATTTCGCCGTTCCAGGCTATGACCTTGCCACCGGTTGGGGCACTCCCAGCGGTTCCAATCTTATAAATGCTCTCACCGCGAGCGCGCCTGCCAATTTCTTCACTCATCTCTCGCCGCCCGCGCCGCCCTATGGTACAACCCTCGTGAATTTGAACGGAGGCAATCCAAACGGCAATTGGGAACTCTTCGGTCTCGACGACCAGGTCTTTAACAGCGGCGGTATCACCAATGGCTGGATTCTCACTCTCACTACCGCCAACCCCATTGGCTATGTGGCGGACGATGACCTGACCATGTCCTCCTCGGCCTCAGCCGTTTTCACCAATACCGACGTGGCCTTTTATATTAGTATAACCAATTACGGCCCAAATAATTCCAGCAATGTCGTTGTGAGTG
Source organism: Verrucomicrobiia bacterium (assembly GCA_035933915.1). Classification (GTDB taxonomy): domain Bacteria; phylum Verrucomicrobiota; class Verrucomicrobiia; order Limisphaerales; family UBA11358; genus UBA11358. The sequence goes on along the minus strand of DASYYL010000117.1, from coordinate 992 downwards.
ACAGTCTTCCCGTTGGCTTCACGCTCCTGACCAATAGCCCGACCCTTGGCTCCGTTACCAATTCGGGCACGACCGTTTCCTGGAATGTGGCCACTTCCCTCGTGGTTAACGCGGGAGCACAACTGACCCTGACCCTGCAGGCGCCAAATTTTCCCGAACAGAGTGAAAACTCCGCCTATTTCACGGCCAACACGCCTTCCCAGAATCCGGCCGACGGCTCCGCTTATGTCCTGGTCAATGTCGTCACTCCGGCGCCCCCGGTTTTGGGTTCTGCAGCTACCAGTTCCGGAGGATTCTTCCAACTGACTGTTTCAGGCAACGAACCTGTCATTATCCAGAGTTCAACCAACCTGGTTAATTGGGTGAATATTGCCACCAATGTGGCACCGTTTACGTTTACCGACACCAACAACGGCGGCATTAAAGCCCGCTTCTACCGCGCCCTGTCGCAGTACTGACGTTATCCTGGGCAGGCATCATCCTGCGGTTGGCAAGTGGCGCTGCCACCCAATTAAAGGCTACCGATGAAACTCATAGGACTCACCGGCGGCGTGGGCATGGGCAAATCCACCGCCGCCGCATTCTTTGAAAAGCGCGGCGCCCGCGTCGTCGACACCGACCAGCTTGCCCGCGAACTCGTCCAACCCGGTCAGCCCGCCCTCGCCGAAATTCGAACCGCCTTTGGCGACAGGGTTTTCTCTCAGGACGGCCAGCTGCGCCGTGATGGACTTGCCCACATTGTCTTCGAAGACGCCCTCGCCCGTCAAAAGCTCGAAGAAATTCTCCATCCAAAAATCCGGCAGCGTTGGCTGGCCCAGGTTGAAACCTGGAAGCGCGAAAACTGTTCCGTCGCCATCGTCGTAATTCCCCTCCTGTATGAAACGCGGGCCGAGTCGCATTTCGAAAAAGTCGTCTGCGTCGGCTGCTCAGAAAACGCCCGCCACGAGCGCCTTCAGGCCCGCGGCTGGACAGATCAGCAAATCGAAGCCCGT
>DASYYL010000099.1:0-13376 GCA_035933915.1 Verrucomicrobiia bacterium | reverse complement strand
AAGCTACGGCGATGGGGCGCGAAGAACCTGTAGGTGAAGTGGCATCCGTTCTGACGTTTTGCAGATTTCTTGAATTAGCTAATAGTGGAAACATAACGATCTTGCCTGACGTACCTGACGAGCACCGTCCGTATTACGCGAAAATCGTCCAAAAATTGATTGACGCTGGGGAACTGCCTGCGACCACGAAGGGCATATTCAATGACAAATAGTAAAACGTCACGTTTTTGTTTCCAGCCAGCCATTGACTAACCACCACATGCATGGTTCCTTACATCGGTTCGATTAGGGTCGAAAAGTGAGCACCTCCCGGCGACAAGGCGTCGGGGATGAGACGGGATAGCGGCAGGAAGCAAAAGCTGGCAAGTCTTTGGCACAACTTACCGCGGTGAATTTGTCCTCCCGAATTGCTGGCCGGCCTTTTGCAATTCAGCCGTCATTTTCTGAATTTCCTGAAGCTGCCGTTCCAAAAGACTGCTGGAAAAATAAACGTAGGCGTTGGTTTGGCCGTTCTCGACGCGGGTTTCAACCGAGTCGGCGTTGGGAACTTCCAAGGCGTAGCCCTGGTTGATGACGCCGTTGACCTCCGCCCGCAACACCTTGATGGGCTGTTGTGCGATGGCCAGTTGCTTGAACGCCTCCTGATTGTAGTTCACCACCTGTTCGGCATAGGCGATCTGGCTGGCTGTTTTTCTTTCGTAGTAGTCGTGGAATTTGATATATATGACCACGCTTGCGCCGAACGCAATCAATACTCCAGCAGCCATGCCATGCCACATGGCTGCGTTCCAAAGCCGTCCTTTCCACGAACGCGCCGCTTCGTCGCTGGCCTCCTGAACTTTTTGCAGCGTGGGAACAACCTGTGTAGTCAGTTCCTCCGTGCGTTTGAGAAATGGTGCAATCACTTCGCGTTTAAGATTTGTTTCAACCGTGTTTTTGATTCCCTGCACGATGGCGTTGGTATCCACCTGGGAGCCAAGATTTTTGAGCATCAATTCAATGCACGAAACCGTCTCGTTGCACTTGGCAATGGTGATTTTACAAAGTTCGTCGGTCTTTTCAGCGTGATTGCTGATACTGACATCGCGGCTTTCAATGGCCTTGGCGAGCAACCCGATTTCCTCGCGCATTTCCTGCACCGACGCCAGCGAATCGGCGTTGGCTGTAATCATCCGGGCCGGAATGTGTTCGATGTAATAGGCATACACGTCCAGCACAATCAAAAGCTGCGTGAAAAAATTGCTGCTGTCGCCGTCGGCGAAGCGGTGATACACCTCGCGCGCCAGCTCCCGCTTTTCAGCGGGGTAGCTGGCGAGCATTTCTTCAAATAAATCTGTTTTGGCCATAATGTTTCCTTTTTTAGTTTGCGAGATTTACTTTTGCGCCGCGCTTGACCGCCACCGGTTCGCCAATGGGTGGAATAATCTTCGGTTTGATGGTCGCCGCTTCTGCGGCGGGCAGCAGCTTGGCCGCAATCTGGTCGTATTGGTTGAACATGGTCGCCAGCCAATCTTGCAGCACACCCCGCGCCATGATGTCCAAGCCCAAGCTGTCGTTGCCGATGGCTTCATTGAACGGGATGCCGCGCTGGTGGTCGGCCTCCAGCCTGGCCAGCCGAAGTTTCACAAACTCTGACAGCACCGGCACGGTGATGGTGACTGCGCCGCAATCGAGCAATTCCTTTTCCATCGGGCTGTTGTCAAACATCCGGGTTTTGGACGCCCGCGCCGGGTTGCGGACAATGACATAATCCACCTGCCTCCCGCAGAACTGGCAGACGGCCGCAAGGTTGGTCATCACGTCCAGATCATCGAAGGGAAACAGCATGAGCGTGATGCCGATATTCTGCGTGCCGGCAATGTCAAAGAAATGCGTCGCGGAAAGCGCCTTCATCATCTGGCCGTCCAGGTGCGCCCGTGGGTCAATCAGGGTGACGGGTTGGGCGGTGGTCTTGCGCAGAATCAAAATGAGTTCATCCAAGTCTTCCGCCTGGCCGCTCAATGGCGTCAATTTGACCTGGCTCGGAAACAATCGGGACAAAGTGCGGTTATCGCCGTCCAGATCAAATCCCTGCCACGGGATGCCACGTTGGTTCAGCCAGCACGCGCGGGCGGTAGCTTCGATGCTTTTCCCCATGTTTCCTTTGGCCTGCATGGGCAGTATCAGGCGATGCTTCGTTATTTTCATAATATATCCGTGTTGAACTCGTATGGGTTCTTTGTTTTGGTTGTTGTTGTTTGCGGGGTTGGAGTGAAAATCGGTTTTTCCGGTTCAATTTCAAGCGTGTTGTGGCTGCGCGGACGGCGGGCGATTGCCCGTTCGCAAAAACGATAAACGGACGTGAGCGTCGTCTGGACGCCGCGCTCATTGAGCCACTTGGCAATCTGGTCGTATGTCCAATGCTTGCGGCGCAGGGCGAAGATGGCTTCGCGGTGCGCTTCCAGTTTACTGCGCGTTTTGCGCGGCTTTTCGTTTTCAGCTTGTGGCTGCAAATTCATTTTTGTTCCGGTTTTTATGGGCCAATAATTCCGTCAGACGTTTGCGCAAAATTTGCGGAAATTTTGCGCAAACGCGCGGCACTTGCCGCGCCCCTCTAGCTGTGCTAAGGGAAGATGTCTGACGGACTTATTGGCTTTTAACACGGTCTTCATAGCTGTGTGCATCGTTGTCATTACGATACGGTGATTGAAGTGGATACCGTTACCGAGTAGTGGGAGAGTTGGTTTGGAGTAAGCTCGAATAGTGCCTTCAAGGGGATGACGAGGGAAACATTCCGGTTAAAATAGCCTCTATGTTACGAGTCATTGCCAGCCGGAATGCGAAGGAATACTTCACTCAATCGTTGAAGCGTGAAGACTACTACACCGAGGGTCAGGAGATCAGTGGTGATTGGCAGGGTGTTGGCGCACAAAAATTGGGACTGTCAGGGGCGGTGACTCAGGCTGACTTTGAATCCCTGTGTGACAATAAAATTCCGGGGACAAATGAACGGTTGACGCAACGGAATAAAAGCAATCGGACGGTCGGCTACGATTTCAATTTCCATTGCCCAAAGTCCGTGTCAGTTGCCTACGAGTTCACACAGGATGAACGGATTCTGGATGCGTTCAAAATGTCGGTGAACCAGACCATGCGGGAAATTGAATCCGAAATCAAAACACGGGTGCGGAAACAGGGAGCCAATGAGAACCGGACAGCGGGCAACATGGTTTGGGCGGAGTTCGTCCATTTTACCGCGAGACCAGTCAACGGCATACCCGATCCGCATTTGCACGCGCATTGCTACGCATTCAACACGACCTGGGATGACGTGGAAAGGAAATGGAAGGCGGGACAGTTCCGGGATTTGAAGGCCGATGCCCCGTATTCTGAAGCGGCGTTCCATGCCCGGTTTTCCAAGCAACTGAGTGAAATGGGTTATCGCATTGAACGGACGGCCAAAGGGTGGGAACTGGCCGGGATGCCGCAACGGGTGCTGGACGAATTTTCCCGGCGCACGGAGCAGGTTGAGCAAAAGGCGAAAGAATTGGGCATCACGTCGGCCAAAGGAAAAGACGGGCTGGCGGCACTGACACGCGAACGAAAACAGAAAACTCTTTCAAAGCCGGAATTGCGCGAACTGTGGGGCAAGCGCATTTCAGCCGATGAACGGGCGATAATTCAGAACAGCCTCCACAATCAAGTTTCTGACGCGCCAAAAATTTCCGAAATGAAGGCGATGGGTTTTGCCATGTGGCATTGTTACGAACGCGCCTCCATCGTCACGGACAAGGAACTGCTCCGGCACGCGCTGCGCTTTGGCATGGGGGACGTGGGCGTGGCAGAAATTAAACGCCAGCTTTTGCGCGACGAACTGATTAAGGAAAACGTGGACGGTCGGCAATGGCTCACCACCAAGGACGTGCTGGCGGAAGAAAAACGGCTGGTTGATTTCGTCAACGATGGCCGGGGAAAGTTCAAGCCGTTCGGTTCGGGCAAATACCAATTCCAGAACCAAAAGCTTTCCGATGAGCAACGCAACGCTGTCCGGCACGTCCTGCAAAGCACGGAGCGGGTGACGGCCATTCGCGGCGGGGCTGGCACCGGCAAAACCACGATGATGCGCGAAGCGGTCGCCGCCCTTGAATCCGGCGGCCACAAAGTTTTTACGTTCGCGCCGTCGGCGGAAGCGTCGCGCGGGGTGCTGCGAACGGATGCCGGGTTTGCCAATGCGGAAACGGTCGAGGCATTGCTTCAAAACCCAAAACTGCAAACGCAAGTGCGCGGGCAGGTGATTTGGATTGATGAGGCCGGGCTTTTGAGTGTCCGCACGCTGGCGCGCGTGGCTGATCTGGCCGAAAAGGAAAACTGCCGGATTATCCTTTCGGGGGACACCGCGCAACATCGCGCCGTTGAGCGCGGCGACGCGCTCCGGCTTCTGGAACAACACGCCAGCCTCCAGGCGGCGGAACTGACGCAAATCCGGCGGCAGAAGGCCGACACTCATAAGGCCGTGGTTGCTGATCTGCGGGCGGGCAATTTAGAGAACGCATTCAAGCGATTGGACAAGCTCGGAATGTTGCGGGAAATGGACGCCGACAAGCGGCATGACGCATTGGCAACGGATTACGTTGCCGCCGTCAAAAAGGGAAAATCGGCTCTGGTGATTTCACCAACGCATTTCGAGGGCGAGCGGGTGACGCGGGAAATTCGCGCAAAACTAAAAGCCGCGAAGAAGCTCGGCGCGGATGAACGCGAATTTGTTCAATTCAAAAACCTGCAATGGACTCAGGCGCAACGCGCCGATGCCCGCAATTATCAGGCCGGGCAAATCGTCCAATTTCATCAAAACGCCGCCGGTTTCCGGCGCGGCGAGCGCGTGACGGTGACAGCGCGGGATGAGGGTGGCGTGACAGTCGCCCGACAGAATGGCGAGACTATTCCGCTGCCGTTGGACATGGCGGCGCGGTTTCAGGTTTATGAGCCTCAAAAAATTGCGCTGGCTGCCGGTGACTGGATTCGCATTACGCAGAACGGTTTTACCAAGGAAAAGCAGCGGCTGAACAACGGCGATTTGAAGCAGGTCAAGGGCTTCACAAAAGACGGTGACATCAAACTTTCAAACGGTTGGGTCATTGCAAAAGATTTTGGCAATTTCGCGCATGGCTATTGCCTCACGTCTTACAGTTCGCAAAGCAAGAGTATTGATTGCGTGTTCGTGGCTGAAAGTTCCGAATCCTTCCGTGCTGCCGACCGCGAGCAGTTTTATGTCTCCGCCAGCCGGTTCAAGGAATCGCTCACCATTTACACGGATGACAAGCGCGAATTGCTCGCCGCTGTGCTCAAATCGTCTCATCGGCCAGCCGCGTTGGATTTGGCTACGAAGGAAATTCCAGAATCACCCGATGAAGCATCGGTGAAAATACCGCTGCCGTCACTCACCACTGGAAACGACCAAAAGCAGGTTTCTAAAAAGCAAGAACGCACAAGGCTGCAAAAAGAAAGAGTTGGTCTGTCGCATTCCAGCGGAATTGGAATATAAAATTGACAATCAGCATGGCCGCTTGCCAGTGTGTTTCGCAGCTTCAGGCTGTCCTACCGAAACTGGATTTTCTCACAACGATAGCATCCGAGCACGCGCCCAGAGTTTACAGGAATGGCCTCAAGAATGGTAAGAGCGCGTCTGAAAAATCGTTTTTGGTGGCACAGGCGACCCGCCTGTGTCGTCCGGCGACCCGCCGGACGAAACGAACGGATTGGTTGGAACCGGAGAAAACGCTTGATCCATGCGGCGACACCCCGCCGTTCCAGTCGGCGGGTCGCCGACCGGGGCGGGCGAGTCGCCCGCACTACCCATTTTTCAGACACGCTCTAAGGCTTTTCAGTTCGGGACAATCGTAAAATCGCGATCAATCCAAGAGACAAACCACTGAGTATAAATGTGGAAGGTTCAGGGGCTGGTTGTGTTGAGGTTGGCGATTCGAGGCCAGACGGAAAAACTGGAGGGGCTTCCGATACACTGCTGTCAATTGGCGTCGGCGGAAAGATTGATGACAAGGTTCCACCGTTCGCCGCTTCTTGATGAGAAGCCGCAGCTATTTGCAAGGCCAATTCAGAAATTTGATTTTCCGCCGAAAGTGGGCTGGATGAATCAATCGGCTGCGCTATATCTTCACCGCTGACAGTTGTTGAGGACAATGCCGTTTGCAACGCGGACATTTTTTCATTCGCGCGCGCGCCGGGCACAAATGCAATGCCACTCAAAATCGTTACCGCGATTATTGCCAATCCCAATTTTCCCTTCATGAGTGCCAGCGTAAACACAGACCTGTCACTTTGCAACATTTTTCGCATTCTTTTCATGAACGACGCCAATTTGGCTCGTAACAGTCGACGCGCGTCAAAAGCCAACAAAGATTTTGAGAAGGCCATAGCCTATTATTATGCAGCCGACCGGCCATATAAGCTTGGATTTCCATTTCGCTGTTTTTTCATCGAGTTTGCCAGATTTAATTCGGCGGCGAATTTGGCCGGGCGCAATAATTAGTGTGGCGATACCACATACAATAACAATTGCGCCTTCAATGTATCGTCCAATATAATCAGCGTTCATGTAAATAGTAGAAAATTGATTTGCAAGGCTCAATGTGGCGTTGTCATATCGAGCAGCAGTTACCAAGCCAGCGGCAGACACTATTTCTTCTTCTGAGCCAAGTTCGTTTCCAGTCGCGAGGTTTGCAATCAAATCCCCCGCTTGGCCAATCCGATTAGCGTTCTCGTTGTTTGGAGCGGCAATGTTAAGCCCTGTCTGTATGGGGCCGGTTGGACCGGCTGGTCGTTCAAATAATGCGTTAATAATGTTACCTGCATTAGCTCCAACACCATAAGCTGCTAAAGTAGCCGGCACTGCTGCCACGCCGAAAGTTTCTGGTGCCAATAGATAGCCGCCCACAGCGACAACTCCGTTGGCGACGAGACCAACAGTGCTTCTGCCTAGTAATCCCCATGCTACCAACCCATACGGATCAAGGTAACTGACCGGATTGCCGTTGGCATAAGCGTAGAAGTTCAATCCTCCGGTAAAACCACTTGGGTCGGGATTTAGGAATCTACAGAGGAATGTGTCGTAGTAACGCGCCCGCATGTAAAGAAGGCCGTTTGGGTCGGTCATCACCCCGTAGCTGTTGTGCGCTTTGGTTTAACGGGCATCGGAAACCCCATATTGATCGAGGGATGGAGTTGCTCCTGCACGGGAAAAGGACAAGGCGGCGGGTTTCTCACCCACGCATAATTCCAATCGTACTGTGACTGCGGTTTGGTGGCGACACTCTCGATTTGCTCGGGACGAAATCCCGCATACCAAACCACCCGCCACTGTGGATTCAACCCTTGCAGATAAATCAAACCATCATCCAGGAGTGGCGCAGCTTCCCACCCGAAATCGTCGACTTTGATTTCAGCGCCTTGCGCTTTCTTGATGGCCGCTTCGTTAGCCGGCATGGCGAGCACACGATAAACGCGGGTATATTTCTCTCTAAATTCACGGCATTGCTGTGCGTGCTGTCGTCCGGCTACGCGATAGAAAAGAATGACCGCAATTATGCACACAAACGCCGAAAGTGCTCCAGCCCCTATTCCAGCCATACGCCCAAACTTGTCTGTCACGGCCTCTCCCACCAAAAGCGTGACAGAGATTACGAAAATGAGCGCGAGTAACTCAATAAAGGTGACTCCCAATTCGTCAGAATGGCGATCATTTGTTAAGCCGCTGTTCATGCCGTCGTAAATGTTGGTTACGCCGTCCTACATGGGAAAATTGATCACTAGTTTCATCGCCCAGAAACCGATAAAACCGGAACAGGCAACCCAGAGAAAGCTCGCAATGCAAAAAAACCACGAAAGAGCCAACCGAGATGGCGGTAGTTTTGGCTCATAAAGCTTAAAGCGTTGCAGAAGCGATTTTAGCACGAATCTTATTCCAGAAAAACAAGCGAACCCTATTGCAAGTCCTAAAACCCAACTTATCAAAATGTCAAGCCGACCGGAATGTCTTCCGGCTATTACTGCACCTGAGCATCCCGCAATGCCAGCCATTAAGCTTAACAAATCTGAAAACATTTTGTTGGATTCTTGTGGTTTGAATTATTCATTATTTGCCAGTGGATGAACCAGAATTGAACAAGCTGGATGTTTGGAAATACTGGTCTAATCCCGCACCTGTAAGCATCGCCGACGTGCCGCCGCTTGTTGGAGTAGGCCCCTTCCCAAGCCAGTTGTAAATATCAGTGGTTAATGGTAAATCTGGATTGCGAACAAATCCATAACCTTGATCCGCAGTAAAGGGATTCCATGAGGGTGGAACTGTGCTTGGCGTGGGACTAACGTTGTCTGCAATGTATCTTCCGCCGCCAAATCCACCAACGAGAGCACCGCCCGTAAGTGTTCCGGCATCATAGGCAACCTGATTCCAATTGCCGCTTTGCGCACTTCCCACAGCATCGCCCGCAACACCTGCGGCTCCCCATACCCCCGCAACACCTATTCCTCCGGTTACGATTGCTGTCGAAGCAGTTGTTGCCGTCGCCGCCTCCACTCCTGCCCACCCAAGAGCCACCGCACCGCCAGCAGCGATTTCGGGAGCGGCAACCACAACTACAATGGCGACCCCTGCGCCGATTGCTACGCCCTCGCCAAAATGAAGAGCGCCACTTCCTACTTCTCCCCAAGTCCACAGCCCGAACGGGTCAAGATAACTAACGGGATTACCGTTGGCATAGGCGTAGAAGTTGAGCCCGCCGGCAAAACCGGACGGGTCAGGATTCAGGAAACGGCACAAATACGGATTATAGTATCTCGCGCGCATGTAGAGCAGGCCATTGGGATCGCTCATCACGCCGTAACGCCCATTGAACAAAAACGGCGTGTTATCCGGGCCGGCTCGGTAGGTGAGCGTGGCGTAAAGCGAATACTCGAAGCGGTCCACCACAAGGCCGCTGTCGTCCGTCAGCGCAATTGTTGAACCGCGATAATCGTAGTGATACGTCAGCGTTTTTTCGCCGTTCGTGGTCTCCATCACTTGATAGAGCAGACCCGCTCCATAAACGTAATAATTGGTGACGCCGTTATTAATGCTCATCAACACCTGCGGCAACTTCGCATTGGGATTGACCACATACTCTACCGAGTTCGTCCCATACATTTGCCCAATGCGATTGTTCAATGCGTCGTAAATGTTGGTCACACCGCCGGCGTTGAGCAAGCGATTTCTCGCGTCGAATGTGAAGCTCACGAAATTGTCGTTGGTCAACGGGCCGTCAGTTAGATTGCCGTCCAGGTCTTCCGTCACCGACGAGCCATCCACCGTGGCCAGTTCGTTGTCGGCGTTATAGGTCATCGTGCGCGTCGGCGGGCTGTTGGTATGCGGCAGTGGCGCGGCAAATTCCCACCCCATCGTTGAGTTGGGGTTCCAGTTGAACCGGCACCACGCAATCGGCAGATTGTTAGGCATCTGTTCCCAGATGTTTGTCAACTGCCCGGCTACATTGTAGCTCAACGTGCGGAATGTGCCGTTAGGCCGGAAGATGCCGGTCAGCCTTCCGGCCAAGTCATAGGTCAGCGTCGTGATGCGCCCGGCCCAGTCCTTGACCTGGGTTAGATGATTGTCGTTGTCGAACGTGTAATAAACATTCTTGCCGCCCGGATAAACGAGGTTGGTCACATTGCCATTGGCATCGCGCTTATATTGAATCAGATTCCCATAAGCGTCCCTGTAAGTCGAAGCCCGGTTGTAAGCGTCAAACGTCCAAGAGTTGGCCAAGCCATTCTCGCTGGCGCTGGTGCGGTTGTTGTTGCCATCGTAAGAATACACGGTCACGCCCGTGTTGTCGGTGCGATTGGTCAAGCGGTTCCGGCCATCGTAATAAAGGTAGGTGGTTTGGTGCGCCGGGTCGGTGACGGTGGACAGCAAGCCTTGATGATCCCACGTCTGCGAGGCGGGCTGCATGGGCGATGGCGGAACGGTATTGGTCAGCCGGTTGGCGCCGTCGAACTGGAAGCGCCAGACATTGCCGTTGCGGTTGGTGAGGACAATTTGATTCCCTGCACCATCGTAGGCGCGCAACGAAGTGTGTTGTGCCCCATCGGTGAGAGCAATGAGCTTGCTCCTTGCATCCCAGGTTTGACGAGTCACTTCCTGCGCCGCGTTGGTGATGGCAATTTGCCTGCCGTCGGCGTCGAAGCCAAACGTGGTGGTTCGCTGCAACGGATCGGTTTGCGAAGTAAGCCAGTCATCCGGGTTGTTGGTGTAAAGGGTCGGTTCCTCGTAGGGGTCGAGGGTCTCGGAGAGCCAGTCGCGGTTGTCATATTCGCGGGTCAACACTGGCGTTCCGGCGGCGACGGCCGGCAGAGTGGTCGTCAACAACTTGCGCGTGGCGCTCCAAGAGTTGCTGGTGACGTTGCCCCGCGCGTCGGTGGTGCCGGCCACGTTGTCGTTCGGGTCATAGGCCACGCTGGTCACCACATTGGTCGGCGCAATTGTGTTAGTCAGTTCCCGGCGGTTGTTGTATTGGAAGGTGGTGATATTCCCGTTCCCGTCGGTGTGACTGGACACGTCGCCCAGCGAATCATCGTTGACAAAACTTTCACCGCCCAGGCCGTTGGGATAGGTGATGCTGTTCAACTGACCGTAAGAATCGTAACCGAACGTGGTCGTGCCACCGGAGTCGGCGCGCGTGTGGAGGGTGCCGTCGGAGTTATAGGCGAAATTGACCCAATCGCCCGCGCCGTTGGTCTGGCCGGTCAGGGAAAATTCGGCGTTGTAACCGAACGTGGTGACATCACTCCGCCCGTCCATCGAACGAACCAAATTATTTTGATTGTCATAGACAAACTGATTGGTGAAGCCCAATGGATCAATGGCATTGGTCAGGTTGTTGTTGCCATCATAGAAATACTGATTGATTTCATCGAGCGGCGAAATGGTCATCACGACGTGATTTTGTCCGTCGTAAAACGTCTGCGTCAGGTTGCCCAAAGCGTCCTCGGTGCCGATGAGCCGGGACTGATCATCGTAAAAATAAGTCTGGTCGCCGCCTGCCGGGTCTTGGGCAATCGTCTGCCAGCCCGACCAGAAGATGTGCCAGGTCTGGTTTGGGTCGCCCTCGGTGAATTGAGTCGAGACGTGCCCCAAAGCATCGTAGTTGTTGCTGACGACCAGATGATTGAGCGCGTCAAAAGTGGCGGTCAGGTCGTGATTGGTGTCGTAAGCGTAGGTGCTGTTCTTGCCTTCGGCGTCGGTAAAAGAAGTCAAATCCCCTTGCGGGTTGTCGGCGGTGGAATAACCGTAATCCACCGTGCGCGTGCCATCGGAGACGGAAGTCAACCGCGAAGGCGTGCCGGTGTAATTGAAGGTGAATGTGTGGCGATTTTGCCAGTCCTTGATCGTGCTCACCCAATTGCTGCTGGTGTAGGTCAGGTTTACCGACTGGCCGTATTGATCCACGATGTTGGTCAGCAATCCAGCGGCGTTGAATTTGAATGTGTTGCCATGACGCTGCTGGAGCCAATAGCCGGAGTTGGTTTGAATCAACGTCATGGTGCAATTGGCCGGCGGTGTGAACTGCCCGTTGGGCTGCCGGACAAACTGCACCGTGTCATTGCCCAGATTCGCAGACGCGCCGTTCTTGGTAAGCTGGTCAATTCCCCATTTGGCAATCAAATCCGTCACCATCCAGTTTTTGGGTTCGGGATTGGCGTCACCGTAGAGGCTGATCGCGGCGCAGGTGGCGGCGAGCATGGGGGCCGCTTGCTCCGGGGTGGTGCCACCCAAACCGGCTTGGGGTGCCGGGATGGTTGCGACATTCACGCAATAGTTGTTAATCCAGCCGGCAGCCATCCCGGCGGGATTGCTGAAACGCCGCGTGCCATTGTAATAACGTGACAGGGTAATGCCGCGCGGCTCCGCCTGGCCGACTGACAAATCAGTGTGTTCGATTTGGAAAGTGCCGTCAGCCATATCCACCGGGTCAGCGGCAGTTGGATCAGGCGTCCAAACCGGCACGGAGCTAAAGTATTGCGGTTGCGAGTCGCCGGATTGGTCAACATAGGAAGGATTTGCGGTTGCCGTTGGACTCGACGCATAGCCGCCATTATAGCCGCCGCTGATGGTGAATGCCGTAATCTGGTTGCTCGCATTATTCACATGACCGACATATCCATAGCCCCGCCAGCTTCCCACTCCGGCAACATAGTTCGACTCATTCTGTGGCAGCAGGATGGAATAACCGTCGTAGTTAATCATTTCAGTAAGCTGCACCAGCGTGTTGAAATCGTAGTAATTTATCAGCGTGCCCAATATGTTCGCGCCGGATGACCAGTTGTTGCTATTGGCCAGATAAACCGGCTGGCCGTTGGTGTTGGCGATTTCCAGCATCTTCACGGTCGAAGCGCCCACCAGATTGGTGTTTTGCAATTGTTCAATGATCCCGTTTTCCAGCGCGCTCCCGAAATAGCCGAACAGATCGAAATCCCGGTTCTCTTTGTCCTTGTTCGCGGCATCCTCGCCGGAATTGGAAACAAACCCGGACAATTCCATATAAGCATCCACATAATATCCGCGCCCGCTTTCCTGGGCCATCCGCCCCAATCGGCAATGAAACTGCGGCAAAATCCCCAACTGCTGCTCAATCAAGTGTCCGGCATATTCAGTCTGCAACATCCAATTCAAGCCCATGATATTCAACGTCTCGCTCGTCACCTGGCGGGAAGTGGGCGACAGTCCTTGCACGAGATAATTGTCCAGCTTGTTTTCCCGTTCCTGCAACCAGCCCCAATCCGGCTCAAACGCATAGATGAGGGCATAGGTGGCGCTGGTGCGCTGGTAGGCCGTGGTGACATCCAAATCGCCGAACGTATCGGGAATCAATGTGTTGTTGGTCGCGTCCCAACTGCCAAAGGGCTGATTCACGTACAATTCCACATTGGTTTGCGAACTGGTGGTTGAACTTTGCACCAGTAACGTGTCATCCTGCCAGAGTTGCGCGTTGCCGCTGCTGTCAAAAGTCAAAGATAGGCGTTGTCCCTCCAATTGCGGCATGAACCATTGATAGTTCGTGTTGCCAAAACTGATGCTCAATGTCGCCATTAAATTGGTCGGTATGGTGGTCCAATTCGTGACGTACATCGGCGCGGGCGGCTCATAACTAACCGTTGGGAAGATAAGACTGGTGGGCAGCATGGTGTTGGTTGCCGGGACGATTTGCCAGCCCCCTAAAACTTGCTGCATACTGGCATTGGGATAATGAGTTTGCAGGTAGCCGAGCAAATTTGTTGTGTAGCTCGTCAAGGTGTTCCGCAGATTCGCCTCGTTCAAACTTTGAACATAATTCCCAGTGTCCGTC
>DASYYL010000056.1:0-23544 GCA_035933915.1 Verrucomicrobiia bacterium | reverse complement strand
CGAGTTCGCTAATCGTTGCCGTCAGGTCCACGTCGAGTTTGGCGTCGTTCAGGACGCCGTGGGCTTCGTTGCGGCTGGATTGGTAGGTGGCCAGGCTTTCCTCGACCGCGCGGCTCACGCTGCGCGGCGTGATGTTGTGTTCCTTGTTATAGGCAAGCTGCTTTTGGCGGCGGTATTCGGTCACAGCCAGGAATTTTTTGATGCTGCCGGTCATGACGTCGGCGTAGAGGATGACTTCGCCGTTCAAATGGCGCGCGGCGCGTCCGGCCGTCTGGATGAGGCTGGTTTCGCTGCGCAAAAAGCCTTCCTTGTCGGCGTCCAGGATGGCGACGAGGGAGACTTCGGGCAGGTCCAGGCCTTCGCGGAGGAGGTTGATGCCAACGAGCACGTCGAACTCGCCTTTGCGCAATGAGCGCAAGATTTCGACGCGTTCGATGGCGTCGATTTCGCTGTGCAGATATTGAACGTTGATGGCGATGCCGCGGAGATAGTCCGTCAATTCCTCGGCGGTCCGTTTGGTGAGCGTGGTTACGAGGATGCGCTCCTTTTTGTCGGCGCGCTTGCGGCATTCCTCGATGAGATCGTCGATCTGGCCTTTGAGGGGTTTGATGGTGACCCTGGGGTCAAGGAGGCCGGTGGGGCGGACAACGAGTTCGACGACGCCGGGCTGGGGGACGTTGGGTTGCCAGGCGATAGGGCCTTTTGGTGAATCGTTCAATACATAATCCACGCCGGTTTGCACCGGGGCCACCGTTGGGAGCGGAGAGGGAACAGCATTCGACCGACCGTTACCGTTGGAAGCTTTAACTGAATCTGGCCGGGTAAGATCGGCCGTCCCTTCGGGACTTGTGTTCTTTTTGACGGGGACCCGGCGTTGAAACGCCGGGCTATTTCCGGTGATCCCTTCGGGATCGGGAACTAATTGAACTGGTGCGGCGTCCTTCGTCGGACGGCTTGCAGATTTGGAAACCTGCGCTACCGGAATTGCCGGCTCGGCGCCGGCGGCGGCGCGGGCCCATTGGAGTTCGCGGCCGGCGGGGGTGGCGCTTACGTAAATGGTTTGGTTTTGCAGGCCTTGAAATTCCGGGAAGTTAAGCGGGCGATTGTCCAAAGCGCTCGGCAACCGGAAACCGTGCTCAACGAGGACGGTTTTGCGCGAGCGGTCGCCTTCATACATCGCGCCGATTTGCGGGACGGTGGCGTGGGATTCGTCAATGACCAGGAGAAAATCCTTCGGGAAAAAATCGAACAACGTATTCGGGCGCGACCCCGGCGGGCGGCCCGAGATATGGCGCGAATAATTTTCGATGCCGGAGCAGATGCCCATTTCTTCCATCATTTCCAGGTCAAATTCCGTGCGCTGCTTGATGCGTTGCGCTTCGAGCAGCTTCCCCTCTTTTTCAAACCACGCGATGCGGTCGCCCAGTTCCTCGCGGATGGTTAGAATCGCGCGCCGCATTTTTTCGTTCGTCGTGACGAACTGTTTGGCGGGAAATACGACGACGGCATCGAGCGCTTCGATTTTGGAACTGGTGAGCGGGTCGAAACGGGTGATGCGCTCGATTTCGTCGCCGAAAAATTCCACGCGCAGCCCGTCCTCACGCCCGGCGGGGCGGACTTCGACGGTATCGCCGCGCACGCGGAAATGGCCGCGCTCGAAGGCGATGTCGTTACGGTCGTATTGGAGGCTGATAAGGCGGGACAGGAATTGTTCGCGCGAAATGCTGGCGCCCACGCGCATGGGAATGATCATTTCCTCGTAATCTTCCTTGCTGCCAATGCCGTAAATGCACGAGACGCTGGCGACGACTACGACGTCGCGCCGCGAGAATAGCGAGCTCATGGCGGAGAGGCGCAGGCGCTCGATCTCTTCGTTGCGGCTGGAATCTTTTTCGATGAACGTGTCGGTGCGCGGGATATAAGCCTCGGGCTGGTAATAATCGAAGTAACTGACGAAATATTCGACGGCGTTTTGCGGGAAAAAGCTTTTGAACTCGGCGTAAAGCTGGGCGGCGAGGGTTTTGTTGTGCGAAATGACCAGCGTGGGTTTGTCCACGTTTTTGATGACGTTTGCGATAGTGAAGGTCTTCCCTGAGCCGGTGACGCCGAGAAGGACCTGGTGTTTGGTTTCGGATACAATCCCTTCGGTCAGCTTCGCAATCGCTTGCGGCTGATCACCGGCGGGTTTGTAGGGAGCGACAAGATCAAACATGGACAACCAAACTACGGCGAGATGGACGCGCCGTCAAATCAGGCGAACTTCGCCAGGCTTAATGGAACGCAATGCGACCAGAATCTACGGGAGGTGTGGAACAATGTCCTCCAATTTGTTACTTTTGAGCCTCAGGACGAGAATGGCGAATTTCAGGTTTCGAAGTTCTGTTGATGGCGAATGCTTTTAACTACCGTAATAAAGCAGTCGAAATGCTCATGATTCAAATTTGCATCATTCAGTTGCCTCATGCAAGCCTCCTGCAACCCTTCAATTTGCGGGCGGCGTGACGACTGAGAATAAAAGGTCTTTCCCCTTCGTTCGGAAGCCGCCGTCGTCTTTCAAGTCCGGGCCCACGCTGTAAAGCACATAGCCTGCGTGATGTCCTCGGCCAGTTGCGGATTGCCGGTTTTTCGGAATGCGAGGGAATAGGCCAGGCTGATATGCCGCTTCACCAACTCGGCAAAGGCCGCCTGGGACTGATTCCGGGCGAATTGCTCCATCAGGTTGGCGTCCGATACATCACTCATTCACCCTCTATATGTGCGGCCAACCGGAAAACCAGACAATAATTCTTATTTCCGCATGAAACGGTAAAAGCGCGTGCTATAATTTGTGGAATCAAGGTCCCTAAAGTACAGATCGACATTCGTAATCGTAACCCAATGAACCATATCCGTGGACGCTTCGATGTCGTAATTGAGACCAACTTCGTGTGGCAGTGTGCAGACCCGAATGCCTTGTCTGAGGAGAGCGGGTTGACTTGGTTGAGAGTAACGGATGCATTCTGTTTGACGGCAAGCGACAGGGATTGCGGGGGTGGATATTTGGTTCGAAACTTTTTGGTACTTAATCAGCAAATGGGAATCATCCTCATCTCATCGTCAACCCCCTCAAGCTTTCTGTGATCTATGCGCTCGTTGCGGTAACAAAATTCCTTCCATTCTGCCGGTCCCGCCATAGCTTCTGAGCGACGGCGGATTAATTCTGTCCAAAGCTCCTCGTTTCCGGCCAACGCCGTCAAAATCCCTCAAAACCCCAATAAAATCGCACTTTCCCGCAAAAATCCGACTTCGTTTCTCGTTGCCACGCCTATACTCAAAAAATGTGCACGCAGGGCTAAAGGGGAATCATTCTCATCCTCGTCCTCATCCTCGAACCTTCCGGCCCATGAGCTTTAGCCATTCGGCGTTCGGCTGCCTGTCCTCAGTCCTGCCCATCGTAGCCTCGGCGAAGTTGGGAGCTTTTGAGCGTAGAGAAGGGGTCCTTGAATTGTGACATTATCGGATTATCCTGGAGCGGTCTAAGAGTGAACCCGCCAATACGTCCACACGTTGAGTACGTTGGTTTCGGGAGGGGGGGGCCGGTTTTTGACATTTGAGTGGCGGTCAGCGATTTTCCCACAATGCCGTCGTAGCGGGCTGGTTTTTCCTATTTTACGTTGCGTCGCAAACGGTTAAAACGCCGGCGCTACGGCTCGTCCCACTCTCATTTTTTCTGCTTCGACGATGGCCAGCGCCAGCCTCAAGTCTTCCTCCTTGCTTCCGCTGAGCAACAGATAGTCGAAGTTCTTCCATTGGACGATTTCCTGTTTGGCGGCGGTTACGCGCCTTCGAATGGCTTCCGGGGAATCCGCGCCGCGCCTTTTCAATCGCCGCTCGATTTCCGCCAGCGAAGTGGGCGTCAAAAAAACCGTGACCAGCGCGTCCCGGAGTTCAGGTTCGCTTTGGGCGGATTGGCGGATGGAGGCGGCGCCCTGGACGTCCACGTTTAACAGGACATCTTTTCCGGCGCGTAATTTGCCGAGCAGTTCCGATTTCAACAGGCCGTAACTGTTGCCGTAGACCGTGGCGTGTTCCAGGAAATTTCCGGCCTGGACGCGGCGAAGAAAATCAGAAGGTTTTAGAAAGTAATAGTCGACGCCGTTTTTTTCTCCCGGACGCGGCGGCCGAGTGGTGCACGTGACGGCCCGGGCCATGTTCCGGCGGGCGCGCAACAGTTGGCGGACGAGCGTCGTCTTGCCTCCGCCGGATGGCGCTGAAATGAGCAGCAGCAGCGGGCTCGATTTGTGTTTTTTCATTCCACGTTTTGGGCCTGTTCGCGGAACCGTTCGAGCTCGGCTTTGAGAGTTACCACTTCGCGGGAAATGACAGCGTCGTTGGCCTTTGACCCGATGGTGTTGATTTCACGGTTCATTTCCTGGGCCAAAAAATCGAGAGTGCGGCCGACTGGTTCCGGGGATTTGCGGCAATCGTCGAATTGCTGGAAATGGCTTTGCAGCCGGGTCAATTCTTCGGCGATGTCCGCGCGGTCGGCGAACAGGACAATTTCCTTGAGCAATCGATCGTCGTCCGGGGCAACGTTTTCAATTCCGGCGCCTTTGATGCGTTCGATCAATTGCCGGCGGTAGTTTTCCGCGGTCAACGGCGCTTGTTTGCGGATTTTATCGACGGCTTTGCGCATGATGCCCACGCGGGCGGCCAAATCCGTTGCCAGATTCGAGCCTTCGCGCTCGCGCATTTTGACCAGGGCGGCCAGCGCCTGGTGCAGGGCTTTTTCGACGGCGGGCCAGATTTTGTCCGCCTCGACCAGTTCTTCATCGCTCTGAAAAACGCCCGGGGCGCGGACGATCTGGTCCAGAGTCACGCCGCCTTCGAGCTTGAGTTGTTTGGCGAGTTTAGCGAGTTCGCCGGCATAGGCCGCCGCAAGTCGTTTGTTGATGTGCATCCGCGCGCAAACGTTTCCTTCGCCGGAATGGACGGCCACGCGGGCGGTGACGCGGCCTCGCGCGACGCGTGCATGGATCGCGTCGCGCATGGGGGATTCGAGCATCTCCAATTCGCGGGGAAGATTGACCGAGATTTCAGACTGGCGTCGGTTCACGGCGCCCAGTTCGACGGTGATTTTGAAACCGTCCCTGGCCCACTCACCGCGACCATAACCCGTCATGGATTTCATGGGCGACAGAGTGCAGGAAAGGCGGGGGAATTAAAAAGGAAAAAGTAAAAAGGAAAAAGGCGAATGCAGAACCGGAAGGCGTTGAAGCGTTGACCCTCCTTCGCTGAAGCTACGGAGGGCAGGAGCGTTGAAGCGGTTTTGGTTCCACGGTGGTTGTGCGTGTTGGGCGGCAGAGATGCCGGGTGGGCCAACCGGCAGGACATTACCGTCGCCTGTACCGACGAAATTTGCTTGCGAAGTGCCGGATGGTTATATTGCAGTTTTAGGGACCGTTCCACAGATGAACCGAACTCAACCACGCTCTTTGGTCGTAAACATCAATATACCGCATCAGCACCACAACCTTAATCCTTCGGATTCCTTGGATCTGGATTGTACCGGTACCGTTTCCTTGGACAAGAACGGCAGTATAGGAATATACGGGGGTACTTATGTGGCTAGATGGAATGGCAATCTGCCGGGTCCTTAACACCGTGAAATTCGTACTGCAATAGGGGACCGCGTCCCTCCCCAAGACACTCTGAAACACATCGTTGGTAGAGGCTGTCTTTGGCAAAATGATGGTCCCCTGTTGGTCATCATCCCAGCCGTCGGGAAGATTTGTGACAACATCGTCTATTTCGTCGGCTGTCGCACAGAAAGCCACAAATACGAAAAAAACAACGAGAAATGTTGCGCGCATATCGGCCTAACCGTTGTATATACCGAATCATCCAGATTCGCAAGGGCGGTTCAGCGTTGGTTCCAGTGCGGTGTGAGCCGCCATTGTCAACGCGAAATGGCGCGGCAGAACAGCATTGCCCATAATGTAAATAACATCAGGATGTTGTAGCCCCCGGCGCAGTGTTAGGCCACGTGCTTCTTACATGGACTCCTTCGTCTCCAAAAATGTTAAGCCGGGTGCAGCACTTCGCAGGTACTGGGTGACCAACTCTTGGCGAGGGCCATGAACAAACACCAACAGGGCAAAGTCAGGATGCCATCGGTTTGAAGGGTTGCCCTGCCAACGGATGAATGGACCTGAATTGCGGCGGATTTGCACACACGGACCGGATGGTATCTCCACACGATCGTAATAATATTCGGAATACTTATGCTCCCGAGCTTGCTTCAGGCGCAGCGATAATGCGCCCTCGATCACCGTGCGAGCAGCTTCGATGTCCTCGTGTGTGAAACCATAAATGTCGGTAGTTGGCATGGTTTGTTCGAGTGGCCTATCATTTGGGCCAGCCTGCGCGATTGTCCAGCATTTTTCGGGGGACAGCGGAATGCTGTTCTGGGCGCCACGGCGTGGAAAACGGCAAGTTCATAATCGTCTGTTGCCTTCAAGGAATATAACAGCAGCATGTTGTTGGCTCCGGCGCGGTGTCAGGCCCGAGGATATATGCAGTGCCAAGCATATAAAATAAAGAAAACAAAAACGCCGACGAAAAATGCCAGCATGGTGAATCAAATTGAGCCGCCTCGAATAAATGCCCGTCTCTCCCGACCTCTGACGCCAAATCCGCATAATGCCTGATACCATAAGCCAGGGCCAAAGGGGGCAAACAGCGGAACCCACAACCAACGACCGCTATGTATGTAAAACGAAGCAAAACCAAAGGCCGTACCCGTAACGAGGCAGAAAACCAGTAAGAAAGCGGTCTCTCCGCTTGTCAATTTCGCGAGGGTTTTTTTTGTCGTCATGTCCTAGTGCCTGACGACCAAAAGCTGCGCCACGGCGCGGAAAGCGGCAAGCGCAGAGTCGTGCATTGCCTATAAGGAAAATAACGCCAGGCGTTCGAGCCTTCTCAGGTCGGCTGCTACGCGGCGTAAATCGTAAATCGTAAATTGCTACGCTTTCGCATCTTCATCGATCAATTTTGAGGATGACGATGAGGATGAGGATGAGGATGATTTTGCGGGTGCTACGCTTTCGCGATTAATTGGCGCAGAACGTAGGGCAAAATGCCTCCGTGCTGGTAGTAATCAATCTCAATGGGCGTATCTATGCGGCACGTTACTGGAATGTTTTCCACCTGTCCATTTGCCCGGGTAATGCGCAAGGTGACTTCCTGTTGCGGTTTAAGATTGCCGTCCAATCCCATAACGTCAAACGTCTCCGTCCCGTCCAGTTTCAGGCTTTGCGCGTTCACGCCCTCTTTGAATTGCAACGGCAGCACGCCCATTCCCACGAGATTGCTGCGATGGATGCGCTCGAAGCTTTGCGCCACGACGGCCGTAACGCCGAGCAAATTGGTTCCTTTTGCCGCCCAGTCGCGCGAGCTGCCGGTGCCGTATTCCTGTCCGGCCAAAACCACAAGCGGCACGCCTGCCGCGTGATATTTCATCGCAGCGTCATAAATGCTCATTTGCTCGCCGCCGGGTTGGAACTTCGTCACGCCGCCTTCAATGCCCGGCGTCATCAGGTTTTTAATCCGAACGTTGGCAAACGTGCCGCGCGTCATCACGCGGTCGTTGCCGCGGCGGGAACCGTAACTGTTGAAGTCCTCGGGCATGACGCCATTTTCGATGAGATATTTTCCGGCGGGGGAACTTTTCTTGATCGAGCCCGCCGGCGAAATATGGTCCGTGGTCACGCTGTCGCCGAAAATGGCCAGTGGACGCGCGCCGCGGATCTCGCGGATTTGGCCCGGTTGCATCGAAAAATTGCCAAAAAACGGCGGTTCCTGGATGTACGTGGATTTTGCATCCCATTCATAGACGTTTCCCGTGCTGGCGGGAATTTCATTCCACTTGGGATTTTGTCCGGCAAAGTCGCGATATAATTTTCGGAACACTTCCGGCTGCAACGCATTCTGCATTTCGTTGCGGATCTCCTGCATCGTTGGCCAGATATCCTTCAAAAAGACGTCCTGGCCATCCTTGCCCTTGCCGATGGGCTCGCGGCTCATGTCGATGTCCACGCGGCCCGCGAGCGCGAAGGCGACAACCAGGGGCGGCGACATCAGGAAGTTCGCCTTGATGTTCTGGTGAATCCGCGCCTCAAAATTGCGATTGCCGGACAAGACGGCCGCGGCCACCACGTCATTCTTCGAAATCGCTTCATCAAGCTGTGGAGCGAGCGGCCCGGAATTGCCAATGCAGGTCGTGCAACCGTAACCGACAAGGTTGAAGCCCAGCGCGTCCAGATATTTTTGAAGGCCGGCCTTGTTCAAATAATCGCTCACCACGCGCGAGCCGGGCGCCAGCGACGTCTTGATGAGCGGGTTGACCTGCAATCCGCGTTCGACCGCCTTTTTAGCGAGCAACCCCGCGCCGAGCATCACGCTGGGGTTGCTCGTATTGGTGCAGCTCGTAATCGCCGCAATCAGAACCGAGCCATGCCGTATATCTCCCGCAGGTGTTTTGGCGCAAAGTTCGTGAATCGGGTCCGGCGTGGGACGATTCGTCACCATTTCCAACTCTGTCAGCGGGTTGGTATTCCGGATTTTCGCAAGCGCGTCTGAAACGGAATCCTGGCTGCCACCGCCGAAGCCGTCGCCGTTGCCGCTCTCCACGTGAAAGGATTCGCCCAGGACATTCGCCGATTTTCCAAAACCATTTTCCGCGACCGGCTTCGAAAAAATGGAAACGAATTCCTGCTTCAGTCTCGGCAATTCGATTCTGTCCTGCGGCCGCTTCGGGCCGGCCACGCTCGGTACCACCGTGGCCAGGTCCAGTTCCACTTCCTGCGAGTATTGGATCTCGCCCTTGTTCGGAATGCCGAAGAGGTTTTGGGTCCGATAATAATTCTCGTAGAGCTTGCAATGTTCCGCGCTGCGTCCCGTCGCGCGCAAATAGTTCAGGCACTCGCCGTCAATCGGGAAAAAGCCCATCGTCGCGCCGTATTCGGGCGCCATGTTTGCGATTGTCGCGCGATCCACCACCGGCAGCGCCGCGGCGCCGGGACCGAAAAATTCGACGAATTTGCCCACTACCTTGGCCTTGCGCAGAAGTTGCGTCACCGTCAGCGCCAGGTCCGTCGCCGTCACACCTTCGCGCAGGCTGCCCGTCATGTGGACGCCCACGACGTCCGGGGTCAGGAAATAAACCGGTTGTCCGAGCATTCCCGCTTCAGCTTCGATGCCTCCCACACCCCAGCCGACGATGCCCAGGCCGTTAATCATAGTCGTGTGCGAATCCGTGCCCACGAGGGTGTCGGGATAATAGACATCGGAATTAGCGGCGGCCAAAACGCCCTGGGCGAGGTATTCCAAATTAACCTGATGAACAATGCCGATGCCCGGCGGCACGACTTTGAAGGTGTCAAAGGCTTGCATGCCCCACTTCAATAACTGGTAGCGCTCGCGGTTGCGTTGAAATTCGATTTCCAGATTGCGTTGGAGGGCGTCCGCCGAACCAAAAAAATCGACCTGCACGGAATGGTCTACAACCAGGTCCACCGGCACGAGCGGTTCGACGATTTTTGGGTTTTTGCCCATGTGCGCCGCCGCGCTTCGCATCGCCGCCAAATCCACGAGCAATGGGACCCCGGTGAAGTCCTGCAATACGATCCGGGCCACGACAAATGGGATTTCAGCCGTCCGGCTCTCGGTTGGCTTCCAGTTGGCCAGCGCGCGCACGTTATCTTCCGTGACCTTTTTTCCGTCGCAATTGCGCAAAACCGACTCCAAAACCAGCCGGATTGATACGGGAAGCTTCGAAATTGGGCCTACTCCGGCGCGTTCCAGGGCTGGAAGCGAATAAAGCTTTCCCTGTTTGCCATTTCCGGCGTCAAAACCTTGCATCGAATTGAATAAATCGTGCGAACTCATCATGTTCCTTTTGGATGAAAATGTAGGTTAAATCGGTGCCTGTCAAGGAGAGGTAGATTGCAAATAGCCATAAGCGGCCCGGAAAATGCTTTTTCCGGTCTGTCTTATGGACTTGAAAAGCGTCATTTCAGGCGTTGCGGTCTCGCTCGCCGGCCTCTTTGGCTGTCATAAAGCGGCCACGCCAGCTGCTACAGCCCCGTCGTCGGCTCAATCCTCTGTGAAAGACCTGGGTGTCCTTCAAATGACCAATAACTACGAAACTTGCGTCTTCGTCGGCGACGGCAAAGACTGCCGCCTGGTCCCTAAAATTCTCGACAAAAAGAACATCCAAATAACTGTCACTTTCGAGTCCAAAAAAGCAGACGGCAAACCGACGGGATTTAGCGTGGTTGAATTACAGGGCGCGGCCAACAAGCCGTTTGAAGTTTCCTTTGGAACGAACACGGATTTCACATTCACTCCGCAGATCGCCGCAAATTGAGGGATTTGCCAAACCGCGCTTGCGTCAATAGAGCGCGGCGGCGAGCCCGCCATGCGGGAGCGGCGCTTTTGGAAGCCCCTTGTATGTTTTAGATAGAGCCGCCATCCCGCTCTTTATCTGTGAACCGGTTGAATATCGTTGTTGAAAGACTCTCCCTCACCTCCGCCTTCGCTCAGAAGCTTCCGGCCTACGCTCAGGACGCAAGCGAGCTTTGCTCGATGATTCGCGCGTCTCAATTCGCCTTGTTGAACCTGCATTGCCACTGTAGCATCCGGATCCAGTTTATGGGGTCCTATTACCCTTCGCAGGCCACAGTCACGCGTCGTTTTGAACCCGCGGGCTTTCGCATTATCATCGTGGTCCTGCTCATCGCCGCCATTTTGGTTCCAGCCGGATTGCGCGCCGATGTTCCGCCGCAGAAAGCTGTCTGGGAGCCGGAAATCCGCGCCTTTGAGAAGCACGACAGCATTCATCCGCCCCCGCGGAATGCCGTTCTTTTTATCGGCAGTTCCTCGTTTCGAAAGTGGACGGCGCTCGCCAAGGATTTTCCCGGTATCGACGTTATCAACCGCGGCTTTGGCGGGTCAGAAATTGACGATTCCACCGCCTACGCCGACCGCATCATTTTCCCATATCATCCGCGGGTCATTGTGCTGTATGCCGGCGACAATGACCTGGCTGCGGGAAAATCGCCCGACGTGGTCGTGGCCGAATACACCAACTTTGTCGGGGTTGTCCACGCTCGCCTGCCGCAAACGCGCATCGTTTTTGTTTCCATCAAACCCTGTCTCGCCCGCTGGAAGCTCAAAAATGAAGTCATTGAAACCAACCGCCGCATTGCCGCGATGCATGCGGACAATTTGGCTTTTGTGGACGTCTATTCGCACATGCTCGGTCCGGACGGCAAACCGCGAAAGGACCTGTTACTCTCGGATGGCCTGCACCCGAATGAACAGTGCTATCTACTCTGGGCGCCGCTGATCCGGCCTTATCTGAATTAAAATCGCATCGCGCCATGGCCGGCCTGCCGGTCGGCCCCGCCAAGTTCGCGGAAGGATATGAACGTTGCAGCCTAAAGGCTGGACACCAAACGCCCAGTTACCTGGCCGTCACATTAAGCAAAACTGAGCCGTGGCGTGGAACGACAAAGCTGAAACTCCGCTTGAACGTTCCCAAGTCTTTATGCAGCCAAAGATCTCGCGCGCTCACGCGTTTCGGCAGTCCGATTTCTTTGAAATCCGCCCTGATGGTCATCGGATGAGCATTCAGATTGAAAAGAGCCACGGCCGTGCCGCCGTCAGCCAGGGACTTGGTCCAAATCTGTGTCGGTCCTTCCTGTCGCGCGCAGTGTCCCTGGATTCCCGCCGGGTCCTGGTCAATGGCGATGGCCTCGGGATTCGTCAAGACCTCAAGCACTTTTGGCTTCATTTGAGTGAGATCGTTCCCGGCAAAGAGCGGGGCGGCCAGGACACACCATAGAGTCATTTGCGTGCGCCATTCGTCCGGGCCCATTTTACCATTGCCAATCTCCAGCATATCGGGGTCGTTCCAATGTCCCGGGCCGGCGTATTTCTCGAGGCCGTTTTCCATCAGGCCGTGGAGAATCATCGAATCGTAATTGTCGGCAATATCGTTGCTCGTTCGCCACATTTGTCCGCCGACCGAGCCGCCCCATTTCCAGACGTCCTGTATTCCATACTGGCAAAGGCTATAAACGATCGGGCGGCCCGTGGCCTTCAAATCATCGGACATTTTCCGGTAGGCATCCTGCATTTGGGCGGGCTGGTAGACCTTGTCCGCGCTGCACCAGTCATACTTCACAAAATCAATTCCCCAGCCGGCAAACGTCGCCGCGTCCTGCTTTTCATGGCCGTAGCTTGCCTCGTGTCCGGTGCACGTGGTCGGGCCCGGGCTAGTATGGATGCCCACTTTTAATCCCAGGCTGTGGATATAGTCGCAAAGCGCTTTCATATCCGGAAACCTTTTGGCGTCGGAATGAAAAACGCCGTTCGTGTCGTGGTATCCCTCCCAGCCGCCATCAATTACGATATATTGATAGCCGGCGTCGCGCATTCCGGATTTGACCATCACGGCGGCCTCGGCGCGGATAATTTCGTCGCTGATATCCAGGCGAAAACAGTTCCAACTGTTCCAGCCCATCGGCGGCGTTCGCGCCAGGTCCGGTTCTCCGGCCAGACAGGGGCCTGGCAAAAGGATGACGAGCGTCAGAAAAAAAGCGGACCTCGGAAGATTCATGGGTTTACCAATTCACCTGCACCGCCATTTTTTTGCCAAACCGGTTCGCATATTGAATTTGCTTGTGACGCGCTCCGTGCTCGTGGACGAGACGGGTGAGCTTCACGTCGTAGCAGCAATACTCGGCAATGTCCATGAGCCTGCCGTCCTTGAACCAGCGGATTGCCTGCAATCCTTCCGCGGTTTTCTCCACCCCGAACGTCGCCGTGGCGATTGAATCCAGTGAGAGCCGATGATTCAATTTGTTCTGCAAATCCACCATCAAATCCAGCGTGGGCAATTGTGTCAGGTCAAACGGCGTGTACCCGTGCAGCACTTCGTAATCGAATCGCAAATTGTTGAAGCCCACCACCAGGTCCGCGCGCTGCAACTCGCGAATCAGGTCGCCCACCGTTTTTTCATGATAAATTTTATATTCGCCGCTGGCCGCGCTAAAAGTCACGCCTATGCTCATTCCCATCTTTGAGATATTGCTCCAGCCGCCCACCTCATCAGCCGATTTTTGGGTTTCCAAATCAAAGTAAACAACGTTTCTTGCCATCACCCGTCATTAAAAATCTTCCGGCGCCGATGGACAAGGGAATTGTCTAGTGCGCGCGAATTGGGCGAAGCGTTTGGAGTGGGGCGGCAAGCGGGGTACGACGCCGCGTTTGCGCTGTGGCCGCGTAACAAGGACGAGTTTTCCCCAAATGTGTATTCGCAATCCGAAAGCGGTGTCGCGGCCACCGCACTCCAGGACGCAAGCGATTTTGGATCGGCCAGACACCATTGTCCCTGGGTGCTACCGCGAAAACCCTCAACTTTCCCCATTTCCCCGCTATTTACTGGCATCTAAACTGCTGTTTTTATGCTGGTTTTACAGACATAACTATTTAACTCATGATTGCAGCCACAATCCAATCACTGTCCAACAACGGGTTGCCTTTCAACTGGTTCGATGTAGCCGTTTTAGTTTTGCTCGGCTTTGGCGTCTTTCGCGGGCGCAAAAACGGGATGACCCGGGAACTTGCGCCAACCGTTCAATGGGTGACGGTGGTGCTCGTCGCCGGCCTCGTTTACCCATACCTGGCCGATTGTTATGTCCACCAGTGCGCGATCCGGAGCAAGCTTTGGAGCGCCTTGCTGGCTTACCTATCCATTGCCATTGTGTTTTTTCTGGCATTTATCCCTCTCAAAGACGCCTTGAAAAAGCGCGCGGAAAACGGCGGTATTTTTGGCGGCTCTGAATATTATTTCGGCATGTGCACCGGCCCCATTCGATATGCTTTCATGATTCTGTTTGCGCTGGCGCTCTTGAACGCCAGATCCTATACTGCGGCGGAAATTGCCGCCAAGAAGGCTTACAACGAACGCTGGTACGGCGGCGGCTTGTACAGCGGCGATTATATGCCCGACCTGCACACGGCGCAGACCTCCGTCTTCAAGGATTCATTTTTAGGTCCATATATCCAGAATAACCTCAGTGTTCTGCTCGTCCAATCCGGCGCCGGGAATTCTACCACCGGTGGCGGCCCCTCAACCGCCCCCAATGGCGCAAAAGCCCCGCAGGCCCAAATTCATATCGGAAAATAAGAGCGCGTCCGCGCCCGCGCCCACACAATCAAGTTGATTGTTGTGGCAAATTGAGTTTTGCTGAGGGTCGAAACGTGACTCATGGCCGGTTTCTCCCAGGCAACTCTCGAACGCATTCGCGCCGCCAGCGACATTGTCGATATCATCGGCTCCTCCCTCCCGCTCAAACGGGCCGGCGCCAACTTCGTCGCCCTCTGCCCGTTCCACAAGGAAAAGACACCGAGCTTCAACGTCAATCCGCATCGCCAGATTTTCCACTGCTTCGGCTGCCATAAAGGCGGAGACGTTTTTACGTTTGTCAAGGAATACGAAAGTATCGGCTTCGGGGACGCCGTCCGGCGGCTCGCCGAGCGCGCAAAAATACCTCTCGAGATGGATTCCTCGCCGGGCGAACAACAGGCGCGGCATCTCAAAGACCAGCTTCTGGAAATTCACGATAAGATCGCGCAACGCTGGCACACGTGCCTGCTCAATGAGGCGGCGGGCCAGATCGCGCGCGATTATTTGAACAAACGCGGCGTCAGCGACGAAGCCATCAAGCTCTTTCGCCTCGGCGCGGCGCCCGAAAGCTGGGATGATACCGTTAATTGGGCCAAATCCAAAAATTATGAACTGGCGCTGATTGAGAAGGCCGGACTTATCGTTAAGAAAGAGGAGACCGGCAAATACTATGATCGTTTTCGCGGACGGCTCATGTTTCCAATTTGCGATGAACAGGGCCGCGTCGTGGCTTTCAGCGGACGTGTGCTGTCCGGCGACGAAAAGACAGCCAAATATGTGAACTCGCCGGAGACAGCAATTTTTACCAAGAGCAAAATTTTTTACGGCCTGGACAAATCCAAACGCGCGATTTTGGACGCGGGCTTTGCCATCATTTGCGAAGGCCAGCTCGATTTGATCGCCTGCTTCATGGCCGGCGTGCAAAATATCGTCGCGCCCCAGGGCACCGCATTCACCGACCAGCACGCGCGCATCTTGAAACGTTACGTTCCCGAAGTCGTCCTTTGTTTTGATTCCGATGAAGCCGGTCAAAATGCCGCCGTTCGGTCGCTGGACCATTTACTCTCGTCCGGGTTGGCCATGCGCGTGGCGGTGGTTCCGGCGCCGCACGATCCCGACAGCTTTATCAAAGCGAACAGCGGCGAAAAATTCCGGGAATTGATCCAAAACGCAAAGGGCTTCTTCGACTATTACGTGGACCGGCTTTGCAAACAAAACGACCAGGGCACTGATAAGGGCCGCCTCGTCATCCTGCGCGCCATGGGCGACGCCGTCCAAAAGACCGGCAGCCCCGCGCTCGTGGATACGTACGCGCAGAAAACCGCTTTGCGGCTGGGCATCTCGCCGGAGGCCGCGCGCTCGGAATTTGGGAAGGGCGCGCAACGTCCGGCTTATGGCCGGACTCCTGATTCGGAGGAACCAGAGGAGACGCCGGAATCGGAAATACTGGAAGTGCCCTCGCCTCAGGAATTCTGGCTTCTGAAATTGCTTCTGGTTCATGACGGGCTCGCCGGATGGGCAGCGACACGGCTGGAACCCGATTGGATCTCAAATACGCCCGCCCGCCAAATCACCGAACGCCGCCTCAACGCCCACAAGAACGGTACCTGGCGAAATCTCGCGGCCTTTCTCGACGAATCGGATTCCGACGCGATGCGCAGCCTCGTCACCGAAGCCGCGACTCAGGAACGCGCAATCCCCAATCCAGAGACCCAATTGGCCGATGTCATTTTGAAACTGCGCAACCAATATTTGGACCGACAAATTTCCGCGCTCACGCAAAAAATCGCCTCCCCGGAAGTTTCCGACGCGCAAAAAATCGAATTCCTCCAGGCGCAAAAAAAATTGCGCGAACAAAAGGCTTCGCCTCTGGCTGAACTGGCCTAGCAGTCGAGGACGCCGACGAGGACGAGGACGATTCCCCTTTGCCCAGTATGCCTGAAATGCATAGCGACCCCAAAAACATGATATTTCGCTGGAACAGACGCCATGTGCTAATGTCGATGCATGAAGACAGAATTACTGGAGCCAAATAAACCGGGCCAGGTGGATCACCGGGAGCCAACTTCCCCGCCAAAGGCGATAATGCAGGTGGGCGTGGACAGTTTCGCCGCGCGCTTTGAAGATGACGGCGCGAGCGCCGGCGTCAGCGCATCGGACAGCATCCGCAACCTGGTGGAGCGAATTGAGCTCGCCGACAAGGTCGGCCTGGACGTCTTTGGCGTGGGCGAACATCATCGCAAGGAATTTCTCGATTCGGCCCCGCAAATGATTCTCGCCGCGGCGGCGGTGCGCACCTCTCGCATCCGCCTCACGAGCGCGGTCACCGTCTTGAGCGCCGCCGATCCGGTGCGCGTTTTTCAAAATTTTGCAACGCTTGATTTGCTCTCGCAGGGCCGCGCGGAAATCATCGCCGGACGCGGTTCCTTCACCGAGGCATTTCCGTTATTTGGATTGCAACTGGAAGATTATGACTCGCTCTTCATCGAGAAACTGGAGTTGCTTTTGAAACTGCGGGACAACGAATTTGTCAATTGGTCGGGTCAACACCGGCCGGCGCTGACCGGGCAGGGCGTCTATCCGCGGCCGATTCAGAATCCGCTGCCGATTTGGGTGGGCGTGGGCGGCACGCCGGAGTCGTTCGCCCGCGCAGGCATGCTGGGATTGCCGTTGATGGTCGCCATCATCGGCGGCGAGACGCGGCGATTTCGTCCGCTTGTGGACATTTATCGTGAATACGGCAAGCGCGCGGGCCATTCGCCCGAAAAACTCAAAGTGGGCGTTCACGCCCTGGGTTACGTTGCGGACACGACGCAGCAGGCCATCGAAGACTTTTATCCGGGCTACGCCCGGTCCATGAACCGCATCGGCAAGGAACGTGGCTGGGCGCCGCTCTCTCGCGGCCAATTCGACGCGATGCGAAGCCGGCACGGCGCGTTGCTGGTGGGAAATCCGGATGAAGTCACGGAAAAAATCCTGGACTACAGCGAAGCGTTGGGCGGCATCTCGCGAATCACGTTTCACATGGACGTCGCGGTGTCACCGCAAGCGAAACTGCTGCGCACGATTGAGCTGGTAGGGGCGAAGGTGGCGCCGGTTTTGAGGAAGGAAGGGTGAGCGTAGGGATGAGAGTGATAACTCGTGACCAAATTATGGTCGGTCACCGGTTGTTAATTTTTCACTGGCTCAACCGGTAAAACTTCTCCAAACCGGCCAGCGGATTGGTAACGGTATTGCGGCTATTGATAACCACCGGGAGCGGCGTGACGTTGGTCCACACGACACTACCGGGACCAACTCGTGGCGTGGCCTGGAGGGTGTAGCCGGTTGCACTGGCGGGCCAGGTCAGGATTCCGTTTGCGCCCGATACCGTGATGGTCAGCGATACGGGCGGCGTCACCGATGGAAGCGTATAACTGAATATCGCTCCCGCGTTCGGTCCCGCGCCGCCGGTAGTAGTGGTTCCATACAGAACATTTCCGCCGAGGGTCAAAGCTCCTTTTGGCGTCGAGCCGTCATTGCCGCCAGTGAAACTGTACAAGGGCTTAAAGCCGGTTCCGTTTGTGTTGATGGAAAAGATCACGCCGTCGCCCGACGCGCCACCGCCAGTTGCCGTGCCATAGAGTGTGCCGCCAGATATAACGACTTCGCCCATCGGCGACCCGCCATCGGCTCCGCCGGTGAAGCTATACAGGTTGGTGAAGCTATTTCCATTTGCGCTGACCGCGAAAATTGAGCCATTGCCGTAGACACCGCCAGAGGCCGTCGTGCCATACAGCGTGTTGCCCGCCAGCAACAAACCGGCAAAGGGAAATGCGCCGTCGTAGTTGGTTCCGTTGCCAGGGAAAGATGAAAAATAATGCAACAGCGCGTAGCTGCCCGGTTGGTTGGTGGCCACGGAAAACACGACGCCATCGCCGTTGGCGCCGCCGGCTTCCGTGGTTCCGTAAAGCCAGCCATTCGCAAAAATCACCTTTGCCAACGGACCGCCACCGTCACTGTTGATGCGATAATTGTTGTTGTCCGCGCTGAAGGAATATTGATCCGAAAAACCCGTGCCATTGGTGCTGACGGCGAAGACGACGCCGTCATCCACCCCGCCTCCATATTGTGTGGTCCCAAAAAGGACACCGCCGGCCACGGAGAGACCCGCGGCAGGTTCCTGGCCGACGCCATCGGGATTGGACGGGAAGCTATACAAATCCGTATAACCTGTTCCGTTGGTGTTAATGGCAAAGATTTCTCCAAAGCCGTTGGTGCCGCCGAAATAGCTCGTGCCATACAAAGTTGCGCCAGACAGCGCGGGACCGCCTTCAGGCCGGCCCAGGCCGACATATAGATTTGTGAATCCCAACCCATTTGTATTCACGGCGAACACGGTACCGCCGTTAATCGTCGTTCCATAGAGCACACCGTTGGCCAATGCAAGCCCTCCGTTTGGACCGGAATTTATCGGCATGGAATAGAGCACGCGGAAGAGTGGATTTGATGAATTCGTCACGGTCACAAGGCCGAGACCGTTCACTGTAATGGACGCGTTCCCATGCGTGCTCATAGCCACCAGCGAAGGCGCGAAGCTGCCTGTGCTGGTGTAGATATGTTCGGGACTTTGCGCCGTGCTGTTGCCACCGTCACCAAAGTTCCAGCTCCAGTTGGTGATCGAATTGCCAAGGCTGTCCACGCCCGGGCTGGTGAATTGAACGGTCAACGGCGCCGCGCCACTGAATGGCACGACGGATACTGTGACTGCGGCGTTTGTAACGGTCACGGCGTTCAGCCCCTCGATATTCAAAGGCGTGCTGCCATACGTGCTATAAGCGGTTAGGGCGGGCGTGTAGGTTCCGATGCTGCTGTAGGTATGCGTCGGGTTTTGTGCGGTGCTGAAATTGCCATCCCCGAAGTTCCAGTTCCAATTCGTTACGGTGTTGCCCTGGCTATCGGTGGATGGACTGGTGAAATTGACGGCGAGCGGCACGAGTCCGGAGGTTGGCGAATTGGTAACATACAAATTGGGTGTGCCTCCGATCACGGGCGAACCGGTCAGGCTGAACGTTTCGATGACGTTCAATCCGGGACCGTTATATTGGCTCTCATCACCGCCGGTCACCACCACTTGCCCATTGGACTCGGCGGTTTCCGTTTGGTTATAACCTGCGAATGGCAGTGACGCGGTATAAGACCAATTTTTCTCGACGGGGTCATAGATTTCGACGTTGGTATTGTCGTCGCCGGAGATGAGTACCTCGCCGTTGGTGAGGGTAACGGAATAGCAATTGTATCGGCCATCATTCATCGTCGCGCCGTAGGACCACGTAGCGGAGCCGGGGTCGTAGATTTCAGTGGTTTGGTCACCGGCTCCGCCTTCGACCAGGACCTGGCCGTTGGGGAGCAGGGAAGCGCCATGCCCGGCGCGCGGTTCGTGCAGGAAACCGGTGTTGGTCCAGGTTTGAGATTTGGGATAGTAAATCGCGGCATTGGCGAGCACAGTGCCGTTACTGCTGCCACCGCAAACCAGGACGTTGCCATTGGTCAGCAGCACGGCCGCGAAAGAATCAGCTCCGTACGGCATATGGCCGACGCTGGTCCAGGTGGCAGAGCCCGGGTCATAGACTTCAGCTGTGTTCGTGTCATAAAGGTTGTTATCATTAAAACCGCCGGCGGCCAGGACAGTCCCGTTAGTCAGCAGGACGGAAATAAAATCCACGCGCTCTTCGTTCATGCTGACCCAATGAATCCAACTGGCGCTGCCGGGATCATAGAGCTCAGACGTGGCATCGCCGGCGCCGCCCATGACCAGGACCTGGCCATTGGTCAACCGCGTTGCCTCGTCAGACGCGCGTTGATCATTCATGAAGCCCGTGGCGGTTGGAATACCGGTTTTGGGATCATAGATTTCAGCGTCGTTTGTAACCAGGAAGATATTGTTGACGTAATCGTTATCGACGGTGCCGCCGGCAATGAGCAGGTCTCCATTGGTTAGTTCGGTCGCCGTATGTCCCCAGCGGGACGTCAACATCGGGCTATTGGTGATCCATGCCTGCGCCTGGCACCGGCCCGTGCCCGCAAAAATGAGCAGTAAAAATGCTAAAACGAGGACTTTGTTTGAAACAATAAGTCCTCCCGGGAAAACCTTCTGAGTTTCGATCATCGCTTCCGATAATAATGTGTATAATCAAAGTGTCAAGCCAAATCCGCGCGGTTGGCGCGATTTTGAGACAACTCGCGAAGACAAAATCACGCAACGGTCACGAGGGGGGCAAAGATTTGAGGTTGCGACAAAAAGCTTGAAGCAGCATTGGGAAGAGAATAACTGCGGAGCAGCGCGCGACAGTAGCCCATAGTTGGGTGCTGCGGCTGATGTGCTTCGCGCACACAGCCGCGCTCCATCACAATTCCTTTATTCATTCGACAGGGCGGATTTGAGAATTGGTATTGAGGCCGGTCAGGGATAGCATCCGGCATGGAAAACCAAATCTTAGAGCATCTCAGGCGCGGCGATTATATCGCCGCGAATGTCCCGGAACTGCTCGATCAACTCGGCCTGCCTCGGAACCGACAGCAGGAATTGCAACGGGTGCTGCGCGCCCTGGAACAAGCCGGGCGCATCGCCCGCATCAAGGGCAACCGCTACATCCTCCCGGCTGAGGCGGACCTGATTCCCGGCCGCATTCGCATTAACCGAGCAGGCAAGGGATTTCTGCAACCGGACGATTCGACAGTCAACGAAATCGTCATCCCGGAAAGCGCTACGCATACGGCACTCGACCAGGATCGCGTGCTGGTTCGGCGCGATCGGCCCGAATCGCGAAACACCGGCACGGTCATTCGCGTGCTCGAACGGCATCGGACGAAAATCGTCGGTACGCTGCAGAAGAGCAGCCGGTTCCTTTTCGTTATCCCCGACGACCCGCGAATTCCGCATGATGTTTATGTGCCGGAGCCGATGGATGTTGGCCGCCGCGCGCGAGTTGGCGACAAGGTAGTGGTCGAATTGCGTGAGTGGGAATCGCGCCATTCCAATCCCGAAGGCGAAATCGTTGAAATCCTTGGCGCCCCGGACGAGGAGGGCGTGGACATGCTTTCGGTGCTGCGGCAGTACGATCTGCCGCTCCATTTCCCGAAAAATGTCCTGGCCGAGGCGCGGGCTTTCGGGAACCAGGTATCGCCGCACGAACTCCACGGACGCGAGGATTGCCGGAGTCATCCGGTCGTGACCATCGATCCCGACGATGCCAAGGACTTTGACGACGCGATTTGCCTGCGACGAATTTCGGCCGAGCAATGGAAGCTATGGGTCCACATCGCCGACGTGTCGCATTACGTCAAGCCCGGCACCGCGCTGGACGATGAGGCCCGCAAACGCGGCAACTCTACCTATCTGGTGGACCGGGTGATCCCGATGCTGCCGGAAGCCTTGAGCAACGAACTCTGCTCGTTGAAGCCCGCGGTGGATCGCCTTACGAAATGCGTGGAATTCCTTGTGTCGCACGATGGCCGTGTGCTCGAAACGAAGTTCTATCCGGCCGTCATCCATTCACAGCGCCGCTTCGCCTATCGCGAAGTGCTCGCGATTTTGCAGCGCAAACCGGAGGACAATATCGAGCGGATGTTGCATGACGCCAATGAACTCGCGCAACGGATTCGGCGGCTGCGGTTCAAGGCCGGTTCGCTCGACCTCGACTTTCCCGAGAGCAAAATCCGGCTCGATGAAAATGGCCGCATTGCGCGTATCGAACGAGTCGAAAACGATATTTCGCATCAGTTGATTGAGGAATACATGCTGCTGGCCAACGAAGCCGTGGCTGCCCGCCTGATGGGCGCAAATATAAACGCGATTTACCGCGTGCACGAGGAGCCCGACGAACGGCGGTTGCGCGAATATCGCGAGGAAGTTCTGAGCCATCACGTTCCGTGCGGCAATCTAAAGAAGCGCGAGGAAGTCCAAAAACTCCTGCATAAACTCGGCACGCTGCCCATCGGCCAGGCGCTCAAGATTGGTTTGCTGAAATCGCTGATGCGGGCGCGCTATGATGTGCAACCGCTCGGCCATTACGGGTTGGCCAAAAAGAACTACACGCACTTCACGTCGCCCATCCGTCGCTACGCCGACCTTGTGGTGCATCGCGCGCTGTTCGAGGCACGGTGGAAGTACCCTTTCGCCTCGCTCAAAGAAACGGCCGAGCACATATCCGCCACGGAACGCAACTCCGCCGATGCCGAGCGTGACAGCAAAGACGTGAAACTGTTCGCCTACCTCAAGGCGCAAATCGCGTCCGGCAAACTGGAGCGCTATCCGGCGCTCGTCACGGACCTGCGCAACTTCGGTTTCTTCGTGGACGTGTCCGGCCTCGCCATGAGCGGGCTCGTGCCATTGTCCACTATGGACGACGACTTCTATATCTATGACGAAATACGCAACCACCTCATCGGCCGCCGCACTCGCCGTATAATCCGCCTGGGGGACAAAGTAGAAGTTCAGGTCGCGAAGGTGGATACATTCAAGAAGCAGGTGGATTTTTTCCTCGCGTCAAAATCCAAAGAAATGCCAAAAGCAAAAGTCGGCCCCAGCCACGGACATTTGCAGGATTCCAGTTCCCAGAGGCATCGACGGAAAGGCCGCCATAGACGTTGAAACGTTCAAATCTGGATATTGCCTTGAGATTACCAGTTGGATTATTGGGTTATTTGGTTGTCGGATTGTTTGGGTTCGGCTTCCATGGCGTTCAGCAATTGGAACCGCTCCAGCGCGCGTTGGTCGCTATCCGAAAACCCCTGGGCGTCTGATTCAACCTCGAGGATACGGCGTAAGATTTCCCTCCGGTCGGTCTGCGACAACTTCATTATTTCAGAGATGATTTCTGCCGGGCTCATATTCGAAAATTAGGGCGTTTTGCATTGCGGCCGCCATAACTTGCCACTGCGATGACTGCAACTGCCCGTAACGCCGGGCGATCCGGATATTTTCTGTCTGGTTTTCATAATTTGCTCTGTTCTAATACTCTGTAAAGAAAATATTGGGAAAGGTTACAGCGCTGGCAGATAAACGGATTGACGGATCGATCGCGCTTGAAATCCTTTAAATCTTGGCAAAACTCCAGGCAAATGGAGGCGGTAGATTAATTCGAAAGAAAAGCCGCGACTATGACCCCCATCCAGGATCTCCTAAATAAAATTCGTTGGGACAAAGAATTTTCCCGCGGCAAATTCCAGCTCGGCTATTTCGATCGGGTCGAGAAGCGGGTCATCATGGTTCCCTTTCAATCAGTTGATTTCCCGGCGGAATCTCCGGGTACCTTTGCCCTTGGAGA
>DASYYL010000046.1:0-13046 GCA_035933915.1 Verrucomicrobiia bacterium | reverse complement strand
CGGGCCGGCAACAACCCGTCCCGCTGAGCACGCTGGCTGCCGCATTCGCGGAAACCGGACGATTCGATGAAGCCGTTGCAACCGCGCAAAAGGCCATCGCAATCGAGCAAAAAAACGGGGAAACAAATACTGTGGAAAAGATGACACAATGCCTTCAATTCTACCAGGCACATAAACCCTATCGGCAGTAGGGCGACGCTCCTCGCGCCGCCGCACTCACGCTCTCACGTTCTCACGCTCTCGCCGCCCGTCCTCCCCCAGTGGCGCAAACTGCCGTGATTCCGGGTCGTAGGCGAAGAGTTCCGCGGTGGCGATCTTGAAGAACCAGCCGTGAAGACGAAGCGAACCGTCGGCTAGCCGCTCTTGCACACAGGGATAGCTGTGCAAATTATCGAGGCTGTACAGGACGTTTTCCTCGGCAGCAGCAGTGCCGCGCGCGGTTTCGTCCTGAATATGTTGATAATCCTTTTTCAGGGTCTCCAAAACAGGTGCGGCGAGCTTGAGCCAGTCGCGCAGGTGCGGTGTGGAATCCTTCAAAGTCGTGCGTCCTAAAAGCGCGTCAATGGCGCCGCATTGCGAATGGCCGCAGATGACGATGTCGTCCACACGCAGATTTTCCACGGCGAATTCGATGGCTGCCGCGGTGGAATTGGTGTCGCCGGTGGCCGACGCCGGCGGAACGATATTGCCGATATTCTTTACCACAAAGAGGTCGCCGGGTTTGCTTTGTGTAATGAGTTCGGCCAGAACACGGGAATCCGAGCAGGTGATGAAAAGAGTATGTGGGTTCTGGCCATCCTGCGAAAGGCGCCGAAAAAGTTTGCGATAATTGCCAAATTCGTCAGTTCGAAAT
Organism: Verrucomicrobiia bacterium; assembly: GCA_035933915.1. Classification (GTDB taxonomy): domain Bacteria; phylum Verrucomicrobiota; class Verrucomicrobiia; order Limisphaerales; family UBA11358; genus UBA11358. The sequence continues at coordinate 12,193 of DASYYL010000046.1, read as the reverse complement.
TTGTGTACTCCCTCAATTAGACGCTGCATCACTGAATTAAAAAGGAAAAAGGAAAAATTAAAAAGGCAAAACGATAGGGTGTTCTCACGGCTTTCCATGCTGCAGACGGGCGCATATTTGAATCGCTCTCCCTGCGGAGCGTGCTAAATTATTCTCTGCCGATGAATACTTCGGACCGAACAATTCCCTTGGCGTCGCTCGCTGACCGGGCGGAAGCGCATTCGACCCTCCCCGAATTGCTCGCGCCGGCCGGCGATTGGGATTGCGCGCGGGCCGCTGTCGAGAACGGCGCGGACGCCGTCTATTTCGGCCTGGAAAAATTTAACGCGCGCATGCGGGCGCACAATTTCAGCCGGGAGGATTTGCCCAAGCTCATGGATTTTTTCCATCGACGCGGCGTCAAAGGCTATGTCACGTTCAATACGCTCGTCTTTGAAAACGAGATGGCCGCAGCTGAGGAATGCCTCCGCGATGTTATCGCGGCGGGGGTGGACGCGGCGATTGTTCAGGACGTCGGGATCTGCCGGCTTATTCGGTCGATTTCTCCGGATTTTCCGATTCATGTGTCGACCCAAATGACCGTGACAAGCGCGGCGGGCGTCGAATTCGCCAGGGTACTGGGATGTCAACTCGTTGTCCTGGCTCGCGAATGTTCGTTGACGGAAATTGAAAAAATTCGTTCCGCCGCGCCTGCGTCCATGCCCGCGTTGCCGCTCGAAGTTTTTGTCCACGGCGCGCTCTGCGTTGCCTATTCCGGGCAATGCCTTACCAGCGAATCCCTCGGCGGCCGGTCCGCCAATCGCGGTGTTTGCGCGCAGGCGTGCCGTTTGCCGTATGAATTGATTAGCGACGGCCAATCCGTGCCGCTCGGCGATCGCAAATACCTGCTCAGTCCCCAGGACCTGGCTGGGCTCGAACTGCTTCCCGAATTGGTTCGTTCCGGCGTCGCATCGCTTAAGATTGAAGGCCGCCTTAAATCCCCCGAGTACGTCGCTAACATCACCCGAATTTACCGTGCCGCCCTCGATAGCCTCAGCGGTAGGGCGGACATCCCGGTTCGCCATCGCTCCTCGTCCGCAAATCTGGCGACTGCCGAACAATCTTTGAATTACAGCAATCGTCCAAACGCTGTTCCCTCTCCACTCCAATCCGATTGGAGTGGAGAGAGTCAGGGTGAGGTGAGCGCCGGGCGCCGGGGCTCATCCTGGTCGTCGTCCTCGAATTACGAAATGGAAATGGCCTTCTCACGCGGCCTCTACACGGGCTGGTTCCGTGGCATTAATAATCAGGAACTGGTTCACGCGCGATTTGGAAAGAAACGCGGCGTTTATCTGGGCGAAATCGCTGGTATCGAAGGCCGCTATGTCCGTCTGTCTTTGCAAGGCCCGCTTAAACCCGGCGACGGCGTGGTCTTTGACGCCGGTCATCCAGAGGACGCCGAAGAAGGCGGACGCGTCTATTCGGTCGAACAACGCGGCGCCGATACCTTGCTCAGCTTCGGTCCGGGCATAAATCTAGGTCGCCTCCATCGCGGTGACAAACTTTGGAAAACCAGTGATCCGGAATTGGACCGCCGCCTGTGCCAGACTTTTGACGGTGACCGCCCGAAATTTCAACGTCCAATATCAATGGACGTAAGTGGCACCGTAGGCGATCCGCTTACTATCACGGTCCGTGACGAGGAAGGCAACGAGGTCCACGTGAAATCAATGATGCCATTGGGTCGTGCGAACAAACAGCCGCTCACGCCCGAACGCTTGCGCGCGCAACTCAGGCGCTTTGGCGGGACACCATTCAAATTGGGGCAATTGACCTGCAGTCGCCTCGAAGGCAGTGTCCTGCTCCCCGTGAGTGAGTTGAACCGCCTGCGCCGCGCAATCGTGGACGAATTGCTCTTTTTACGCTCACGCCCGAAGCGGTGGACGATTAACCGCAGCGCAGACTTGCAAGTCTGCCGCATCGCCGATTTGGAAACCTGCGCTGCATCGCAAACGGTCAATCCGCAATCCGCAATCCGCAATCCGCAATTAATCGTCATGGTTCGCTCCATTCCGCAACTCGAAGCGGCGATGGATTCCGACATCCAGACGGTTTATTGCGAATTTGAAGACCCAAAAAAATATCGGGACGCTGTCCGGCTTTTCCGCTCCCAAGCCCCAACAATCCATTCATCCAATTATCCATCAATCCAACGCTCGGTGTTTGTCGCGCCGCCGCGCATCTTCAAAATGGGTGAAGACTGGATTCTCAACCAGGTCCGTTCGTGCGAAGCCGACGGTTACCTGGTCCGCAACTATGACCATCTGCGCTTCTTTGCCGCAGAGGGATGCCGGTGCATCGGCGATTATTCACTAAACATTGCTAACTCACTTTCTGCGAACTATTTCAAAAATCGATTCCGACTCGAACGCGTCACTGCATCCTACGACTTGAATTTTGAGCAGCTGGAAGCGTTGCTGCGCAGCGGTGCGCCTCCCGATTGGTTCGAGATTACGATACATCAGCACATTCCCATGTTTCATATGGAGCATTGTGTCTTTTGCGCGTTTTTGTCGTCTGGCACCGATTACACAAACTGCGGCCGTCCGTGCGACAAACACGACGTCCAACTGCGCGACCGCGTCGGGGCACTGCACCCGCTCAAGGCCGACGCCGGTTGCCGTAATACCGTCTTCAACGCCCTGGCGCAGACCGGCGCGGATTATGTTGGAAAAATGATTGAGCTAGGCGCGCGCCATTTCCGCCTGGAATTCCTGAATGAATCCCCCGCGCAACTTGCGCAAACCATTGCGCGTTACGGGCAACTATTGCGCGGCGAAATCACCGCCCCGGAATTGTGGCGCGAATTGAAACTGCTCAATCAACTCGGCGTGACGCGAGGCCAGGTTGGGAAGACGCCTTAATGCTGTACAATGACCTCCCTTCTTCGCTTGTTCAGAGCACCAGGTTCAGCCGGCATTGGTTTTGCGCGTGGGCGAGGTTTAATTTCAGAATGTCCCCTTGTTTCCGACCCATGAGCTGTTTCCCCAACGGGGATTCAGGTGTGATCACCAACACGGTCTGCCGGTCATGAACGATTTCCGTGCCTCCCGCCCGCGGGCCGACGAAATAGGCGGCTTTCTCCCCGTCAATTTCCAATTCCACGAATGCCCCGACATCGACCGGTTCGGCATTGGCAAAGCGACGGGGGGCTAGTTTTTCAAAGGCTGCGATAGAGCCCTGGATCTCCGCCGCTTGTCGGGATTGTCCGCGGGCCAGATATGATGCTTCGAGGCCGCGGGTATCGTACTTGTTCTCGGCCTTGCTCTGTTCGTGGGTGGCTTCGGTGCGCGAGGCAACGGCTGCTCGGAAATAAACCTGCAATTCCTCTCCCAATTGGGCGACGATTTTCCGGATGAGGGCGCGCTTATTCATAGTGGCCGAAATTAATAGCAGCACCGCGACAACAGCGTCAATCTTGCCGCCGGGCGTTCTTTGCGCTAAATCCCAGGGATCCTGGATTGGAGTGTGAGACAAAATTCTTCAAAACTTTGATTTCAGTCTTTTTTTGGTTGATAAGCCGACGTATTTAAAAGCCGAACGCCATTTGGAGCAAACCGGCGGCATCGCGGTGTCGGCACGGCAGATTCGGGGGGTGGTGCAGCGAGTGGGTGGCAGTGCTCAACAGTGGCAGGAACGGGAGGCTCAACCTGGTCCCTGCGATGCGCCGATACTTTATGTCAGCGCCGATGGCACATGGGTGCCCATGGTGCCTGAAGAGTTGAAAGGACGGCGGGAGCGATGCTGGCGAAAGTCGTTCAACTCATGCAATCGAAAGATGACGGCGTTTCAAATCAATTGAAGGACGATCTGGGAGTGTCACACGAAGAGCCGGACATTTTAATTACTGCCACCAACCAGGTGCTTGGGGAATTGGGAGTATTTCGTCTTTCACAGCGGGATTACGTCGAGGCGCTCGATGCTCTGCTGCGTTCCGGCTTTTGGATGGATGCCGCCTATGTAGCTGAACGAATTTTGACGGTGGACGAACTCAAGGCGTATGTGGATCAGGATTGGCCGGACGTGGCGCCAACCGATCAGGGCCAGGTCGTGCCCGCGGACGGGACCGACGCGCGCAATGACATTCGCTATCTGCTGGCGCGAAGGCTCGCCCGCCTGAGACGCAACGAGGAAGCGCGCGCATATTATCCGGAACAATTGCGGCCTCACTTCGATGGGCTGATTGAGGAAGGTAAATTAGGGCATGACTACAGCCTGCCACAAAAAAAGCGTGCCGAAGCGCTTTTTGCTCAGGCGATGAAAACGCGCACAGATGGCATGGAACTCCTGGGGACGGAACTGGCGCCCGATTCGTTTTTTTATAGCGGGGAGTTTGAGGATGGCATCGCGGCTGAGTGCCGTACCAATGCCAATACAAAGTTGTTCGTTCCCAGCGCCGACGAACTGCGACGATACACGGAGCACGGCGTGATACCGGGGGAACGGTATCATTATCATTATCTGGCGGCGGATCTGGCGGTTGAAGCGGCCAAACTCATGCCGGACAATTCGAATGAAACTGCGCGCGTTCTTTGCATGGGCGGTTCCTGGATAAAATACCTCGATCCCAAAAGGGCGGATCCTATCTACAAAATGCTGGTACGCCGGTGCCGGTTTACACAGATCGGACGGCAGGCGGACCTCATGCGCTGGTTTCCAGTGTTGGATGATTCCGGCAATCCAATTCCGTACCGGCCGCGCGCGAGGGTAAACTGGGAGATTTTTCGGCAGACCTGGGGAATCCCGACCGATCCCGGATACTTTTACTATATCGGCACGATCCATATGATGGACCGTAGAAACGGGTGGGCACAAAGTGTGGCAAGTCTTGTTATAACGAACGAGGCCCCCTTTGAACAAAGCGCGATTTTGCGGACGACAAACGGTGGCGCGTCCTGGAACGTGGTCTTGTGCGCAAGTCTGGACTACAACATGGAATTATCAGCCAATGATAAAGATGATTCATGGGTCACGGCCAATTACGATGATTCCACCAATGTATTTGTTTTTCAGACAATCAATGGAGGCCGGTCCTGGGCCAGCATAGAATTGTCCGTGCCTTACTTTGTTGAAGGCTCTGAACTTGTGTTTCCTCTGTCGGACCAAAACGCCGAACAGAGTGCCGCGCCGCAAAACGCAGTTCCGCTTCCAGCCGATGACCCGTCCGAACTCCCGGACCGGGAAAAGCTGTTTGTGACTCCCGACCATGGCATGAACTCAATGCCGGGATATTTATATGGGTTTGACGCATACGAATGGCGTCTGATCAATGGTACGGAAAATAGAGAAAACAATTGGGTCGATGCCGACGGTGCGGAACCTGGATTTGCGGACCGTCATCCTTACCTTATATGCGGCGGTCGAATCGCGTTTCAGGATCTAGGGAGCGGCTGGCTGGTTGGACAATTGACAACCACTACGCGGGCATTTCTGTTTTTCACACGCGACGGCGGTGCGAACTGGGAGGAGCAAAAATTCAGCATGCCGCCCGGGCTGCATAATGGGTCAATCGAGCCCTGGAGGCTGCCGCAGTTCTTTGGTGCCGATGGAATTGTAGAAATGATCTATGCTCCAAAAGACAACAAGGCCGCCAATTTCTACGAGGTATTTTACAACACGCACGACTATGGTCGGACCTGGCAGCCAACCACGCCTGTCAAATTCATGGGTACCAGCAGTATTATTTCATCTAAAACAGGCTGGATATGGAGTCCCGAGCCGCATGATGCAACCTCGAAGGCGCCTGTAAAAGGCGTGCTATATCGCACCGATGATGGCGGCCAGACATGGAAGGCGATCTCTAAAAGCCTGGAGGATTATTTGAGCCATGGCGAAAACATCGTCCAATTGGATTTTGTGGATGCTGAGTCCGGCTGGGCGGTCACACAGGATTGGCGGAATAAAACGCAGCTTCTCAAAACTATAGATGGTGGCGAAACGTGGGCCGCCCTCAATTAGCCGCCCTATGTAACCGATTGGTCCCCTCGAAAGCGGTGTCGCGCTGACTTGCCACCGCACTCCATGACGCAAGCGGTCAATCGAGACTTTTTCAGGTGGACTACTATCTGCGCGTCAAAGCAATTATTTCACGGGAGCAAATCAGGATGGAACCCGTCTGACAGTTATGGTGTTAAATCATTTCATATGAAAACCGGAATCATCTTCTGCCTCGGACTGGCTCTGGCTGGCGATTTGTTATGTCCGGGCCGTGTCCTTGCCGATTCAAATACGGTGGATATGGGCCGGGCCGTCGATGGGAATTCTCAGTTTGCGCTGGATTTATATGGCCGCCTGCGGACTGACCCCGGCAATTTATTCTTTTCTCCTTATAGCATCTCAACGGCGCTGGCCATGACGTATGCAGGCGCTCGTGGTGAAACGGCGGATCAAATGGCAGGCACATTGCATTTCGACTTGCCGTCAGATAAATTGCATCGGGTTTTTTCGGCGCTGCAAAAAGATCTGGATGCAATCCAGGAAAAAGGGCAGGTCCAATTGGCGGTGGCGAATTCGCTTTGGCCCCAGGTCGGATTTGATTTGCGCCCAGATTATTTGACGCTCTGCGGACAATACTACGGTGCCGCCGTCAATCCGATGGATTTTGCCCATCATACCGAAGCGGCGCGCAAAGAGATTAACGGTTGGGTCTCGGTCAGGACAGCCCGAAAAATACCGGAACTTATAAAACCCAAAATGTTGGACGAATCCAACCGGCTCGTGCTCGTGGATGCCATCTATTTCAAAGGCAACTGGCGATCTAAGTTCCCTATCGGGCTGACAGAAGATCAACCCTTTCACGTCTCGTCGGAAAGGGCGGTGACTGTGCCGCTGATGCAGCAGACCGCGGAATTTGGGTATGCGAAATTTCCCGGTTGGCAGGCGCTGGAAATGCCCTATGCGGGCGGCGAAGTTTCGATGGTGGTGCTGCTCCCGCAAATTGTGGATGGCCTAACCAACATCGAGAAACAATTGACTCCGGAGAATTTAAAAACATGGACGACCGGATTAGCGAATCAGAAAGTGCAGGTATTCTTTCCGACATTTACGGTGACGTCCGAGTTTTCGCTGGCAAATACACTTTCAGCTATGGGAATGCCCGATGCCTTTGGCATGCGTGATGCGGATTTTTCCGGCATGGATGGGCGCAAAGACCTGTTTATCAGCCGCGTGATCCATCAGGCGTATGTGAAGGTGGATGAAGAAGGCACGGAAGCAGCCGGGGCGACGGCAGTGACCGTAGAGCTTGGAATGGCGGACGATACGCATGAACCTCCGATTCCGGTTTTTCGCGCGGACCATCCCTTTTTACTGCTGATACGAGGTAATCAAACTGGCAGCATCCTTTTCCTGGGCCGGGTGATGGATCCGACCTAATCAACGAGGATGGAAGATGGAAGATCGAAGGCCGCGAAGGCGGGGAAATGGATTGTTGGATTGCTGGATCGGTGGTATTTTGAGCATTAGCGCGATGCGGCAGACCATTCCAAAGCCCGTTCTCTTAATCGTTCTCGTCCTGGTCTTCATCTTCAAAATTGCAGGATTGTCAGACGGCTCGGTGTTTCCATACAACTATTCGGTCAATGGATTGGGCTCGAATTGGACGCTGGTTTTCGATGACGAGTTCGCCGGCACGAGTCTCAACAAAACGAATTGGGTTCCCTATTGGTTTTCGGACGGTACCGTTCTGCCCGGAAGCAGTATGCGTGGTTATGCTTCGAATGTTTGGGTCAGTGGGCAACTCAACCTGCGGAGGATCTCGACCAACGGCGCTTGTGTTGCGTCGAATCCGATCGGAGGGGCCAAGCCCGGGTTTCAATTTACCTACGGCTATGCGGAGGCGGAGCTTACGCTTCCGACAAACGGCAGCGTCATTGCGCAGTGGCCCGCGTGGTGGATGGATGGGCACAATTGGCCAATGACCGGTGAGATTGATATCATGGAAGGCTTGAGCGGCTATGCCTGGTGGCACTATCACTATGACAGTGGCAGCAACCTGGACAGCCATCCGATCGGCGGCAGGGTCAATTCGAGTCCCAGCACGCACATCTACGGTGTTAACTGGTATCCCGGTCATCTGGACTTCTCCTATGACGGAACGCGGGTTGCGTCGCCAACGGATGCCAACTTGTCGGGCGGCGCGACGATCTCTTCAAGCCCGATGTATCTGATTCTGATTTACGCCGGCGGTTCGGGACCGTTGCCGGCAACGATGGTGGCCCATTATGTGCGGGTTTTTCAGTCCAATCCGCCGCTATCGGCAGCGTCAACGAATGGCGGGGTTTCGTTAAACTGGAACATGCCGGGATATATCGTTCAGACCAACCGAAGCCTGACAAATTCGGCCGGGTGGGGGGACGTGGCCAATGCCACGAACAGTCCGGCGAACATGGGTAATGGGGGTGGCAGTCTTTTTTTTCGGCTGCGACACGAATAGGGGTGGATTATTGGAATGGTGGAATGCGGAATTAGCGGAGACGCAACGGCGCGGTATTGCGAGTTGAAGTCGGGAAGGGTGCTACACCTGCTACATCGTTGATTTTCAATTAGTTAGGGTGCTACACGGGTGCAACGGGGTGCTACACTCCTTATGACCATGACGGAAGAGTGAATAAAGGATTTTTTGTTATCAGGAAATAGATTGTATCATCGCACTATGAAACGAATTGCCGTCATTGGCCCGGGTGCTATCGGTGGAACCGTCATCGTACGACTTGCTCAGGCGAAAGAACATAGCGTCATCGTTTGCGCACGTACTGCTGTACCCCAATTCATTCTAGAAGCTCCGGAAGGCAAAATGACGGCAGCGCCGGAAGTTCTCATTTCTCCGGAGCACGCGCGCCCGGTAGATTGGGTCGTTGTGGCAACTAAAACGTACGACGCTGCGGCTGCTGCCGCGTGGTTCAAACCTTTAATGGGCCCAGAGACGTGCCTGGCGGTCATGCAGAACGGTGTCGAGCACGTAAAACGCTTCGCACCGTATTTTCCTGAATCGCGTATTGTGCCGGTAGTTGTGGATATGCCGGTCGAGCGCGAAGCGCCGGGATATTTCCGGCAACGTCGCGCCGGAGATTGTACTGTCCCGGCAAACTCCAATGGCGAAGAATTTGCGCGTCTGTTTGATAAAACAGGCATTGAGGTTGTCCTGGCATCCGACTTTCAAACGGCGCTGTGGCGCAAACTTGCAATCAACTGCGCCGGGGCAGTGTCAGCATTGGTTTTAAAACCAGCTTCGATTTCGCGGCGGCCCGATATGGCAGATATCATTCGAGGCCTTGTGCGTGAATGCGTGGTTGTCGGCAGAGCCGAAGGCGCGGCTCTTGATGATTCGCTGGTTGAATGGGTTCTTGAGCGCTATCAAAATGCGCCTCCGGATTCGATCAATTCCCTGCATGCCGACCGAATTGCCGGCAGGCCGATGGAAATTGATACACGCAATGGTGTCATTGTGCGCCTGGGAAGCAAACACGGCATACCCACGCCGGTGAATCAAATGATTGTCGCGTTGCTAGAGGCGGCTGGGTGACCGGACGGTGGAATGATGGAATCTGGCATATCCGACGGATCGGGCTGATCAATCCAGTGCGTTGCGTTGTCACAATTCCGGGGCTGGCCTCTTTCCCGCCCAATCCTGAAAAACTTGCAAAACGGCTTTGCGTTTGGCGCGACGGGCTTTCCACCAAATGCTGAAGCGGTCGAAATAGAGATAGACCACTGGCGTGGTAAAGAGCGTGAGCATTTGGCTAAGCACCAGGCCGCCAACGATGGTGATGCCCAGCGGGCGGCGGAGTTCGGAGCCCATGCCGTTGCTGATGACGAGTGGCAACGCGCCGAACATGGCGGCCACGGTGGTCATCATGATGGGACGAAAACGCAGGAGGCACGCTTCGTAAATGGCTTCGCGCGGGGACAAATGCTGTTCCCGTTCGGCGGAAATGGCAAAGTTCACCATCAGGATGGCATTTTTCTTCACGATACCGATGAGGAGCAGGACGCCGATGAGCGCGATGACGCTAAATTGCGTATTGAAGAGCAGCAAGGCCAGCAAAGCACCGACGCCCGCGGAGGGGAGGGTGGAGAGGATGGTGATGGGATGGACGTAGCTTTCGTAAAGAATGCCCAGCACGACATACACGGTAAACAAGGCGATGAAGACAACCGATAGTTCGTTGCCCAGGAAGGACTGGAAATCGGCGGCGTTTCCGGCAGGGTTTTCATGGACGCTCGACGGCATACCGAGGGTTTGTGCCATTTGATTGATTTCCTTGACGGCGTCGCCGAGGGCGAATCCCGGCCTGAGGTTGTAAGAAACGGTGACCGAAGGGAATTGCCCGATATGGTTCACGGCGAGCGGCGCGTTGGTGTAGACGTAATGCGCAATGGCGCCCAGGGGAACCATGCTGGAACTGTTTGCGGCGTGCAGATAAATCGCGTCGAGGCCGCGCGGGTCCTGCCAAAACTGCGGTTCCACTTCCATGATGACATAGTATTGGTTCAGCGGCGTGTACATGGTGGAAACCAGTTCCTGCCCAAAAGCATCGTAGATGGTTCTATCCATGAGTTGAGGGGAAATGCCGAGGCGGGCGGCGGTATTGCGGTCATAGACGACCGAGGCCTGGAGGCCGTTATTTTCATTTTGCTGGTCGCTGTTCACGTCGGTGAATCCGTCCAACTTTTGCATATGCTGCAGGAGAACGGGCCCCCATTTGTTGAGGTCGTCGAGGTTATCGCTTTGAATGGTGTATTGGTATTGGCCGCCGCCGGATTGGAGAAAGACGCTGGCGCCGGAGACGGCGGCGAATTTGGGGCGAAGGCGATCGATGACCTGGGCGGAGGTGATTTTTCGCTTGCTGAACGGTTTCAGAGTGAGGTAGATGAAACCTTGGTTTGCCGGGCCGCCGTTTCCACCGGTGAATGCGATGGCATTCTCGACGGCGGGATCGTTTGTGGCGATGTCGCTGAGGCGCAGGGAAACCTTCCGCATGGCCAGATAAGAAGCGTCCTGGTCGCCAATGATGTTGCCAAAAACCGTGCCGTTGTCCTGGTCGGGGAACCAGCCTTTGGGGACATAGACATAGAGAAAGAAATTTGCGAAGACGGTCAGGAGCAAAATCGCGAGGGTGATGGCCGGGTGTTGCAGGATGATTTTGAGGCTGCGTTTGTATTGTTCGTGCAGCCAGGTGAAGGCCCGTTCGCTGGCATGATAAAACCAGTTATGTTTTTCGTCTCCGCGATAGCGAATCAGGCGGGAACAGAGCATGGGCGTGGTGGTGAGCGAGATGACTAAAGAAACGAGAATAGCCGTGGAGAGGGTGACGGCAAATTCCCGCATAAAACGTCCTACGATACCGCCCATGAACAAAATCGGCGCGAATACGACCACGAGCGAGACGCTGATACTCAGGACCGTGAACGTGACTTCGCGCGCACCTTTGAGAGCGGCTTCCCGGGGGGGCATGCCCGCTTCGGCATGGCGGGAAATATTTTCGATGACGACAATGGCGTCGTCCACGACGAAGCCGGTGGAAACGACCAGCGCCATCAATGACAAGTTGTCGAGGCTATAACCGAAGAGATACATCACGCCGAACGTGGCGATGAGAGAAGTGGGGACGACTACGGCGGGGACGAGGACGGTGCGCGGATTGCGCAGAAAGATGAAGACGACCAGGATGACGAGGATGATGGCGATGCAAAGGGTGGCCTCGACGGCATGAACGGACGAGCGAATGGTCGTGGAGCGGTCGAACGTGACGGCCATGTTCATGCCCCTGGGTATTGACGCCTTTAGAAACGGAAGCGTGGCTTTGATGTTATCCACGGTATTGATGATATTGGCGCCTGGCGTGGCGAAGATGATCAGCGGGACGGAATCCTTGCCGTTGACGTAGCCGGCCACGCGGATGTTTTGGATGGAATCCTGGACGGTGGCAATGTCTGACAATCGAACGGCTGCGCCATTATGCCAGGCGACAACGAGCGACTTATAATCGCTGGCGTTGAACAATTGGTCATTTGTTACGAACTTTTTTGTGATCGTATAATTTGCCGAATTGTGGTCGTAAAAAACCGGGTTTTTGGACCAGTGCCGTCGTAAAAAAGAGACAAAAATTGGAAAATTGCCGAATTAAGGCTGCATAAAAAAATGATTCGCCGT
>DASYYL010000039.1:0-86146 GCA_035933915.1 Verrucomicrobiia bacterium | reverse complement strand
AATTTGGACATCTATTCAGCGGGCGCAACAAATCCTTGATCGTGGACGGCAGCGGCAACGGCTATTTCTTGAACCGCTCTAATTCAGTTTCATTAGGCCCATCCGCCAAAAACCTCCCCCTTCAAATTCGCGTTATTTTGCGTAATTAGCGGATCGATCACCGCTTCCACCTGCAATGCCGCAAATCTTCAAAATTCCCAACAAAATCACACTTTTCACCCCGAACGCCCCGTTCGTTTCTCGTTGCACCGCCTATACCCAAAAAATGTGTTTGGCCTCCGTAGTTTCAGCGAAGGAGGCTCATGGGTCCTCGCCCGGACTGCTGTATCAGTGGTCGGCAGACTGCCGACCCCGAAAATGTTGCGCCCCCGTTGCGCCTCTGTTACGGCTTTGTTGCGCATTTGTTACGCTTTAAGTCGTTGATGTTCAACAATGTTACGCCTGTTACGCCTTTTCAGACTATATATCATATCAAATCATCATACTAAGAAGGCAAAAAGGAGTCATTGTCGTCCTCATCGTCATCCTCAATTAAATCCACATTTACATAAAAATGTGGATGGGTTAAGCGTATGGCCTGAAACAATCCCACGCTGTTCATGTTGCGCAGGCTGTCACCGATTCAGCTTTCGGGGCTTTCCAAAATTTTGCGCAAACGCGGACGCAACGGCTCCGGAACTTTTTCGAGCCAGCCCGCGTCTACCAGCCCAACATCTATTAGATCGCGCAGATGCACGGTCTTTGTCGCGGAATGATGTGAGTTTGACTCGTTATCTAATTCCCAAAATATTCCCGTGGGTCAACGATCTTCCCCGCAATCGCGCTGGCCGCGACCGTGGCGGGCGAGGCGAGGAAAACCTGTGATTCCTTATCGCCCATGCGGCCCGGGAAATTGCGATTGGTGGCGCTGATGCATTTGATGCCCGGCTTGTTGATACGGCCAAACGTGTCGACGGGGCCGCCGAGACACGCTGCGCAACCGGCGTTTTCGGTCATCTGCACGCCCGCGTCCACGAGGATTTCCCAAATCGTCTTTTCGCCCCAGCGCGTGGACTGGAGATCATGGACAATTTCCGGAGTCGCCGGCACGCCAAACGTGTCGATGGTCACTTTGTGTCCGCGCAACACGCGGGCAAATTCCACGAAGTCGCTCGTCTTGCCGCCGGTGCACGAGCCGACATACGCGCGGTCCAGCTTGACGTGGTTCATTTCCTTCGCTTTCTTGCGCTGGCCCGGATCGGGATGACAGGCGACTGTCGGTTCGAGTTTGCTCAAGTCCACCGTCAAGTCGTAAACGAACTTTTCGTCGCGGTCGCGTTCGACCGGCGTGTACGTTGATTTTGTGCCGTTCAACTTCACGCGGGCGTCCACGTATTCCTGGGTGCGCGAGTCAAATTCGAAAATGCCGTTTTTGCCGCCCGCTTCGATTGCCATGTTGGCAATCGTCATTCGGTCATCCATCGAGAGCGATTTCACACCTTCGCCGTCAAACTGCATGGCCCGATAGGTCGCGCCGTCGAAACCAATTTCGCCAATGCAATGCAAAATGATGTCTTTGGCCATGACGCCCGGCTGCAATTTTCCTTCCAGGCGGAAGTGCATCGTCTCCGGGACCTTGAGGAGCAATTTGCCGGTGCCCATGACAAAGCCCGCGTCTGTGTTGCCGATGCCGGTGGCAAATTGATTGAACGCGCCGGCCATGCAGGTATGGGAATCTGTGCCAAAAAGGATTTCGCCCGGGCGAGTATGGCCCTTGGCCGGCAGGGCGGTATGGCAAACGCCCGCGTACTGGGAACCGTATTGGCGCTTCAAATGACCTTTGGTCGCGTCGAAATGCCAATGGCCGTTCGGATCATCGATCACGTCGTAAAAATACGGAAGCCCCTGCTCTTTGACGAAGTCGCGCAAAATATCCACGTTGCGGTTCGATTTGGAATCGGCCGTGAAAATGTAGTGATCGGGAATGATGACGATTTTATTTTTGTCCCACACTTTGGCGTCCTTGCCGAACTCGCGTTTGAAAACCCCGATAGTGCCCGGGCCGCAAACGTCGTGCGTCATCAATACGTCCGCATTGACCCAGATGTTTTCACCGGACTCAACTTTTGCTTTGCCCGCCGCGCGGGCGAGGATTTTTTCTGTTAGTGTCATAAAATCTATCGCGAATGTTTGCCGTTGGTTCGGGTCTTGATTGGCGGCTCTTCTATCGCAACAACGTGAAGGGGATCAATCCGGGTCACTCCTTCGGTTTTTGAATCAATAACGGCCACGTGTCCCGGCGAAACAGCCGCGAAATCCGGATGCGCTACCAGTACGCGTGTGCCGTCGCTCAAGCGAAGCACAAACGGTTTGGTATCCCGATTGAGTCTTTCCCGGACTAAATTCGAATTCACTTGCATAAAATACCGGATTTCAATGCAAACTTCAACGGCGCAAATCCAGTAATGGCACGATGCCGGGCCCTGCCCGCTCTTGCCGCGGCATAGCTTCTGAGCGACGCCGGTTCAACGCTTTAACTCTTCAACGCTTCAACAGCTTTTGCTATCCTGCCGAAACTTGAACAATTCCGCCAATTCCACGTCCCAACACCGATGGATTCTTATCGGCCTGGCTTTGACGCTGGCATTTAATTTCGCCATCCGCTGGCATCTGCGTGACCTGCCATTGGAGCGAGACGAAGGCGAATACGCTTACGCCGGTCAACTGATCCTGCAAGGCATTCCTCCCTACAAACTGGCCTTCAACATGAAATTTCCCGGCGTGTATTTTATGTACGCCCTGCTCATGGCAATTTTCGGGCAATCCGCCGCAGATATTCACGCTGGAATATTCGTGGTCACGTCGTTGACGGCCGTTCTAATTTTTTTCATTGGGCGCGAACTTCTTTCTGAAGCCGGCAGTCTCGTTGCCACGGTAATTTATATCGGCCTCGCCGCTCTGCCGAAGGCTGCCGGACTGGCCGGGCACGCGACTCATTTCGTTTCGCTTTTTGTTTGTGCCGGCGTGGCCGTGCTGTTGATGGCCCGAAGGAGAAATTCGCGCGCATGGTGGTTTGTCTCGGGAACGGCATTCGGCCTGGCAATTTTGATGAAGCAACACGCCGTATTTTTTCCATTCTTTATCCTCGTGTGGCTTTTATGGAAGGGACTTCGACGAGCGACGCAAGTTTCTGCTGTCTCTGTCATCCTCTTTTGTGCCGGCTGCGCCATTCCCTTTATTGTGACAGCCGTCGGATTTGCCTGTGCCGGCCTTTGGCATGCGTTTGTCATCTGGACATTCCAATACGCCAGCCAATATGTGTCTATGCTTCCATTCCGTGCGGTTCCGGAACAATTTGCGACCGGATTTGACCCAGTTTTTGAGTCGGGCATTTGGGTCTGGATATTCGGAGTTGTGGGTTTGATTTGCCTTTGGCGGCGACATGCGATTGCAGATTGCGGACCGCGGATTGCGGATTACCCGAAACCCTCACCTCACCCTGGCCCTCTCCGCTCCCATCCGATGGGAGCGGAGAGGGAACAGCAAGCCTATGGGGTCCTTAGTTCACCTGATGGTCGGCAGTCACCGAGTAACTGTGTTTCGGGAAAATCACCAGAATTGGCAGGGCTAATTTTTTTGGCAGGTTTGGCCGCCGCCTGCCCCGGCTTCTATTTCCGCAATCACTATTTTATAATGGCAATGCCCGGGTTGGCGCTGCTGAACGCAGCATTCATACTCGCGGTCGCAAAAGCCTTTAGACAGCATTCCCACGCCACGTGGGTAAAATACATCCCGGTATGCCTGGCGGCATTTATCGTTGGTGATTTGCTCGTAAATAACGCCGGGATGTGGTTCGACGGAACGCCCCTTCAACTTTCAAGAGAGCTCTATGCAGCCAATCCATTCACTGAATCCATCGAAGTCGCCGACTACTTGAAAGAACACACGTCACCCGCCGACACGATTGCTGTCCTCGGTTCGGAACCGGAAATCTTCTTTCTGTCTCATCGCCATTCGGCGTCCGGCTTTATCTATTTCTATGCGCTCACTGAGCCGCAGCCGCTGGCGCCTCAAATGCGACGCGAATTCATTTCCCAAATTGAAACGGCCCGGCCCAAATATGTCGTATCCGTCAATATGGAATTGTCCTGGTTCTCGTTGATTTCGCCCGAATCGCTTCAATACGCGTCGGCCATTCAGAATTGGTGGGCGGGTTATTCCACAAACTACGAACTCGTTGGCGCCGTAAAAATTTCGCCGGACCGTCCGTCGCAGTTTTTTTGGAATGAGCAATCGTTGAATCCAGTGGATGCAACGAACAATGACTTGCTGATCTACCGCCGCAGATCAAACCACTAATCCTTCACTCCCACTCGATCGTCCCGGGCGGTTTGCTCGTGATATCAAAAACGCATCGGTTGACTCCCTTGACCTCATTGACAATGCGGCTCGCCAACTTTTCCAGCAGCTCATAGGGCAATTTCACCCAATCAGCCGTCATCCCGTCCTGCGATTCGACGGCGCGAATGGCGATAGTGTAGTCGTAAGTGCGTTCGTCACCCATGACGCCGACGCTGCGTACCGGGAGCAAGACAGCGAAGCTTTGCCAGATTTTATAGTAAAATCCGCTCGTCTTCATTTCTTCCACAACGATCGCGTCCGCATTGCGCAAAATCTCACATCGCGACGGAGTGACTTCGCCGAGGATTCGCACCGCCAGGCCCGGACCTGGAAACGGCTGGCGGAAAACTATTTCGCGAGGCAGGCCAAGTGCCAGGCCTAGCTCGCGCACTTCATCCTTAAACAGGCATTTCAGCGGTTCCACCAATTCAAACTTCATTTTTTTAGGCAGTCCACCGACGTTATGATGACTCTTGATGAGCGCGGCCGGGTTTCCGGCAATGGGCACGGATTCGATGACGTCGGGGTATAACGTGCCCTGCGCCAGAAATTTGAAGGGCCGGCCATACGCCGCGGATTCCTTTCGCCGTTTTAAATCGGTGACCGCGTCGCTAAACACAGAGATAAATTCCCCGCCGATAATTTTGCGTTTGCGTTCCGGGTCTTTCACGCCGCGCAGTTTGGACAGAAACCGTTTCGATGCGTCCACGTATTTGAGCTTGATGTGGAAATGTCTTCCAAAAACGTTCTGTACCGTCTCCGCCTCGCGCGCGCGCAAAAGACCGTTGTTCACAAAAATACAGGTTAGCTGGTCTCCAATCGCTTTGTGCAACAACGCCGCGGCCACGCTCGAATCCACACCGCCGCTCAGGCCGAGAATGACGTTGTCAGTCCCCACCTGCTGACGGATTTCGTTCACAGCCTGGCCCGCATACCCGCGCATCGTCCAGGCGCGGTCGCAGCCACAGATTTTGTGGACAAAATTGGCAATGATTTCCCGGCCCAGGGGCGTGTGCGCCACTTCCGGATGAAATTGCAGGCCGAAAAACCGTCGTTCCCTGTTTTCAATGGCCGCGTATTCAGAGTTTTCGGTAACGGCGACGCTCTTGAAATCCCGGGGCAGCCGCGTCAACTTGTCACCGTGCGAGTTCCATACCTGGAGTGTCTCCGGCAGGTTGGTGAACAGCGGGCACGAACCGTCCGTGACCCGCAACGTGCCCTTGCCATATTCGCGCCGAAGCCCTTTCTCGACTTTGCCGCCGAGAAATTGCGCGAGCAATTGCACGCCGTAGCAAACGCCCAACACTGGAATGCCAAGCGAAAATATCTCTTTGTCCGGCAGCGGCGCATCTTTGGCGTAAACGCTGGACGGTCCACCGGACAGAATCAGCCCGGCTGGTTTGAGCCTGGCAATTTCGCGCGCCGGCACGTCAAACCGCAGGATTTGCGAATAGACATTGCGTTCACGGACGCGCCGCGCGATCACCTGGGTGTATTGCGATCCAAAATCCAATATGATGATTTGTTCGAGCATCCACAAAAGTGTCAATGACCCGGATTTTTTTGCGAGCGAAAAATGCAAAATCAAGCGTTCCTGGCCTGAAATCGGAAAACCTCTTTTAATTTTACCTATTTAATTTTATATTGGAATATGACCATCCTGCAGCGGCCGCCATTACCTGCATTTTCACTGATCGAACTGCTGGTGGTCGTGGCGCTGATCGCCCTTGCTTATGCGCTGTTGGAAAGCGACCTGTCACCGACCCACCGGCAATCACAGGCGGAACTCTGTTCTGATAATCTTCAGAAAATATTTCTCGCGGCGCAAATTTACGCGAACGACTTCGGGGCGTTCCCGCTCAACACCGATGCCCGAACGTCCGAGCCGGTCCTCAATTTGCTCGTGCCTCGTTATACGTCGGACCGATCCATTTTTATATGCCCATGGACCCACGAGTCCGAGATTCCATCGGGCGCTTCATTGGACAAATATAAAATCAGCTATGCGTATTACATGGGACGGGGCACAAACGCCGGACCGGGCGACTTCCTGATGTCCGACCGCCAGATCAATACCCTGTCCAAAGGGGCCACTGACCAGGTTTTTTCGCTCACGGGCCAATCGCCGGGCAATAATCACAGCCGATTTGGGGGAAACGTGCTCTTTTGTGACGACCACGTGGAAACCATCCCGGCCCGGACGCCGTTTTCGCTGGCCTTTTCCAACGGTATCGTGTTATTGAATCCAAAACCCTGACAGTATGAAAATCCAATGCTCATGCGGCGCCAAATACGTCATTGACGTAACGCCGGGGATGCCACCTGTCAAGTTTGTCTGTCAGGCGTGCGGGCAAGACTATTCCGCCTTCGTAAATGAGCTCATTCGCAAGGAGGCGGGCGAGCAGCCAATGGAAGCCGCCACACCAGCGGCATCGTCGCCGCCCACAGCCGAGGCTTCAGCCCCGTCGCCGTCGTCTCCCTCTCCGCCCGCAGGCTCGCGCCTTCGGATTTCGCGGTCGCAGGAGGCAGAAACGCCGGCCGCGCAAGAAGAGGCACCGGTCAGCAAATATTGCCAAAGGCATCGCACGGAGTTGACCACCGGAAATTGCCAGGTTTGTAAAAAGCCAATTTGTGAGAAGTGTATGGAAACGTTTGGCCCGTTTTGCTCGCCGTTCTGCCGGAACAAGGTGGAGGGCCCAAGCATGGACGCACCGGTTCACATAGGCGGTAAATTTGCCGCGGAACGGGAGTATTGGCGCAAGGTTGGCTTGGTTTCCGGCGCTGTCGGCGCTGTCCTGGCATGTGTATTCGGATTTTGGTTTTGGTACGCGTGGATCGGCTCGCAGCCACATGATTATTTTCGCATCCGCTGGGACGCCATATCGCATTCAGGAACCTCGTGGATTGTGGACGGCCCCGATGGCAAGCAATTGATCTTTCTCCACGGCGGCACGCTCGCGCGTTATAACCTGAAGACGAAGCAGAAGGTCTGGTCGCTGGACCTCGTGACCCAGCAACAGGTCGCCGACGCGCTCAAAGCGGATGATGAGGCTAATACGCGCGCTCAACACGAGGATAGCGAAAACCCGGACCCGAGGCCGGGCCGAATACGCGAAAAAGAAATACGGATAGGCCTGGAATCGGAATTGTCGCTGCACGGTTCGGGAACAACTATTTGGATAGCCAAACCAAAGGCCGTGGCGGTTGATCAAATGGCATCCGCTAACGCTTCAGACGATAATTCGGATAATCCATTGGATAATTTCCGGCAGGAAATCGAACTGACTCATTACGATTGGAGCACGGGAAATGTCCTTCAGCAGATCACGGTGACCAACGGATTCAACGCCTTCACCGACCACGGCGATGAGCTGGTGGGCATTGAAGCCAGAACCAACGGCGCACAAATCGTGACCCACATCAGCATGAACGATGGCTCAATGCGCACTGAGGAATTTTTCGGCCCGCCTGCGCCTGAGGCTGCGCCCGCCACGCAGTTTGCCCGAAACGACCAAGCCTCTGGCGGGGCGCAAGGCGGGCTTCCGCTGTCGCCACGCCAGGGGGGACAGCCATTGAATCCCGCAATGGTCGCCGAACAGGCGCAAAACATGACTTTGCCCGGACGCATTGCTCTGCCCGCGCTGATTGCAAGCAGCGAACATAACAGGCAGATCATCGAGGAAGCCAAAAAGGACGACAACCCGGGCCAGAGCGCGCAAAAAAGGCGAGCCGCTCAACGATCGGCATCGCAGCAATCAGGATCGGATGAATCGGATGATGATGGATCGATTCGCTCACGAGATTACACCATGGTTCCCGATGGCGATAATTTCATCGCATTTGGCACCCGGATGATTAAGGAAAACATTGTGGAGCGGGATGCCATGCGCGCTCCGCCGAAGCATTCAGCGCTCGACGGCGACGTGAACATGGCCAACGAAATGCAGGCGGTTAATGAACAATTAAACGAAATCCAGCGAAACAACGGCGCAGGCTCCGTCACGGAAGACGACAGCACGTATAAGGTCGTTATTCGCCGGACCACCTCGCCGGAGCCGGACTGGACCGGAGAAGTGATTGGCGCCCCGCAGTTTTACGCGTTGAACACATTGAATGTCCTTGCCGCGGGCAAATCGATTACTGTATTCGATAAAACCAATAAAAAGCTTTGGCAGGCTTCGTTGAGCTACGGCGTGACCGGGAGCGAAGAGACAAACGGAACGCTTTACGTCTTTGACCAGGCCGTGCTGACGGCCTTCGATTCATCGAACGGAAACGTGCGCTGGCGTATCCCATCAGTCGGCGTCGATAGCTTGTTTTTCGACGACAAAGGTATGATCTATCTCAATACGACGAGCGGCAATCCGGATGACATCAAGTATTCGCGGCAGATTGACGTTACAAAATCAACCCAGGCTGTTGTCATGAAAGTGGACTCGACGAAAGGGACCATTTTGTGGAGAAGCACCCCGGGCGCCTTCATTTCCTACGTGTCCGGCAAGTATGTCTATGGGTACCGTGTTTATGATCCCGGCGACGAAGAAGACAATGCAGACGACGCGACATCCGCGATCATGGGGACCGCGTATCTCAAAATTTACCGCATCAACCCCGACAACGGCCGCCTCATGTGGGAACACGACGAAGGCCGCGCCGCGGTGGACGTAGAATTCGACAAGAACACGATTTCAATCGTCCTGAAAAAAGAAGTCGAAGTTCTGCACTTTATTTCGCTGTAATCACGGAACATCCAACTGCGCAAATTGCGCCGCAGCCTGGCATCCCTGCCCAGGGGTTATTGCTTCGCCATGCTTACTACCCCACTATTTGGATCATAATTTAGCGTGTATCCCGCGGGCGCGTCCGGAATTTTTTCGATATAGGTCGGTGCCAGCTCCTGCAAATTGGCCGGAAAATGGCCTTCGGTGGCGTGATATTGCTGAACTGCCTGATTCAGCGATGACATGGCTATTTTCTGCTGCGCATAAACCTGGGATTGGACGAGCGGAGATGAGCTGCTTGAGGTTGTGTTTGTGGACGCAGAATTGGAGTTACTGGAACCGCCCGAGCAACCCGCCAAGGCCAGAACCATGGCGCCCGCAACTGGAATTAAAAATTGAGTTTTCATGCTTTTAACTTAAGCCCCGCGGCAGAAATTCCCAATCGAAAAATATGGATTTTTATCCGCATTTTTTAACTAAATCTCTCGCCTGCCGTATGAGGTCCAGGTCCGCGGTGAGATTCCCAAAGCGAAAATTGGGCATACCGCTTTGTTCGCGGCCGAGCAGTTCGCCCGGACCGCGCAGTTTCAAATCAGCTTCGGCGATTTTGAATCCGTCAGAGGTTTCCTCCAAAATTTTCAGTCGTTGGCGCGCCTCGAGATTTTTGGCGTTTGAAATCAAAACACAAAAACTCGCGTGGCCTCCGCGGCCGATGCGCCCGCGCAATTGGTGCAACTGGGCCAGGCCGAATCGTTCGGCGTTCTCGATCATCATTACGGTTGCGTTTGGCACGTCCACGCCAACCTCGATCAGGGACGTCGCCAGCAAAACCTTAATCTCGTTCGCGCGAAATGCTGACATCACGGCTTCTTTCTCGCGGGCGCTCAATTTTCCGTGCAGCAGGCCGACCCCAAAGGGCTTGAAAATTTGTTTCAAATTTTCATATTCCGCCGTTACGGCTTTCAGGTCCTTTTCACCCGAGTCTTCCACTCGAGGGTACACCACGCAGGCTTGCCGTCCCGCGGCCAGTTTTTCGCGAATGAAATCGTAGACCCTCGGCAACTTGTCCGCGGTGCGAACGAATGTTCTCAATGTCCCGCGCCCGGCGGGCATGGCGTCAATCACCGAAATGTCCAGGTCGCCGTAGAGCGTCAGCCCCAGCGTCCGCGGAATGGGCGTGGCGGTCATCACGAGGACATGCGGGTAATAGCCCTTGCGCACAAGCTGCTCGCGCTGGGCCACGCCGAATCGGTGTTGTTCGTCAATGATGACAAGGCCAGGCCTGGGCAAATCAAATCCGGACGAAAACAGGGCGTGGGTGCCAGTAACGACGATCGGTGACCGAGCCTGCTCAAGATTCTCCATCTTGCGGCTTCCCGTTTGGAGTTCCGCCCGCACGCCAAGCGGGTCAAACCACTTTTTAAAATTTCTGAAATGCTGTTCCGCGAGGATCTCTGTTGGCGCCATAAGCGCAACGTTGCAACCGCTTTCAATCGCCATCAACGCGCTGCACGCCGCGACCACCGTTTTGCCCGAACCCACGTCCCCTTGCAAAAGACGGCGCATCGGATGCGCGCCGTTCATGTCCGCGCGAATTTCCCGCAGCACTGCCGTTTGCGCGTCCGTCAGCTTGAATCCCAGTCCCGCCAAAAATGGTTTCATCAGGCGATTGTCACCGCCGCACGGCAATGCCCGGGCGTTAATTTCAAATTTTTTCCGGCGCGCCTGAATTTGCCTTTGAAATTCCACAAATTCATCCAGCGCCAGCCGTCGCCGCGCGATTTCCACGTCGGAAAGCTCCTCCGGAAAATGAATCATCCGGATCGCACTCGCGCGCGACGGCACTATCGTGTCCCGCATCAGGTTCGGAGCGTCATACGGCGCCGGCCCGGAATGATTCAGTTGCGCCTGAAATTGCTCCAGCGCCCGCCAGGTCAGGCCGCGCAACCAACGTTGCGGCAGTCCTTCGGTCAGGGAATAGATCGGCGCAATGCGCGCGATATGAATGAAACTCTCCTCGCCGCCCTCGATGACCTCGGTTTCCGGATGATCCATCGTGCGTGGTTTTGTTTGAACCAACTTGCCGAAAACAAACACTTCGTCGTCCCGCGCAAAATATTTTTCCATGAACGGCAGGTTCCACCATCGGCAATGCAGCCGCGCCGAGCCGTCGTCCAGGATCATTTCGAAGACAGATTTTGTCCGCTTGCGAAACCATTTCACCCCGAGCGCGATAATCCTGCCGCGCGCAGTCGCCGGCTCGCCTTTTTGAAGTTCCGAGATCTTTTTGAAATGTCGGCGATCTTCATATCGGCGCGGGCGATTCAACAGGAGGTCTTCAATCGTGAAAATATCCAGGCGAGCCAATAACGCCGCCCGTTCCGACCCGACGCCCCAAAGCGAAGCGACCGGCCGCTCCAATGGCGGCAACGGTTCTTTGCCCGGGGCAGTGGGAGCGGAGATTGCAGGTTCAGATGGCGCCGGCATCGCCGCACGATACAAGTGGCGGATTGGAATTTAAAACGAAAAAAGTCCCGCGTTGCCGACCCCATGCACATTCTGTGTACATATGTGTGGAAACATGGAAACGAGGTTAATTCTGCGCCAAAATACGCGCTTTTATTGGGGATTTTGATATTTTTGGACGGAAACGGGCGGCAGCTTAACTGGCGCGTCCAGGGCGGTGGCAGCGCCACTTGCCAATGCCGTCTCGCCGGGCACGCGAAACCCACCATGGCGATGCCAATTCAAAAACCGCTTGACAGTGGATTGCGGTCACGCAACGCTGCCGTACGAGATTAGGAGAACAAACGAAACGACGCTTGAACTTGTAATCTAACTGAAGAAGGTCCAGCTAAAATGGGCAACGGCAATCATAAACCAGGTCAAACGCAATTGGCCCAGTCCCAGAACCGAGGCACGCTCACCCAAACCCAATCGCATCCTCCGGTAACGACCGGATCTTCGACCGGCGCGACAACGTCTCCAATAGGCCCGCGGGTTCTTCAGTATGCACAACAGCGTATCGGACAAAAGGTGGGAGACGGCGAGTGTTTTGCGCTGGCCGACGAGGCATTGCGCAATGCCGGCGCCGCGAGCGCGGCGGATTTCGGTCGCGTTACTCCGACTGCGGATTACAAATGGAGTTCGCAGCAGGTCGGCCCGGCCGACGCCAGGCCGGGCGACGTTATCCAGTTCAGGAATTCTCATATAACCGTCAAAACCGAGCATGCCGACGGGTCCTGGGAAGAAAACACTGAAGAGCGCCCGCATCATACGGCAGTGGTGGTTTCAAATAATGGTTCAGGAAATCTGACTGTCCTCGAACAAAATGTAACAATCGGGGGCACGCCCGGGCAGGCACAGAAGTCAGTCCGGCAGAACCAGATTTCAGCAACTGCCGGCACGCGGACGGTCGGAACCAACAAAGTCACCGTGACCATCACGGGGACAATGGTCGTCTATCGGCCTGTGGCTCACCCATGAAAAGGGGGTCGGAGCCTGGCGGCGCGGGAGCGCCGCCTTACCGCGATCAGTTTGCTTCCACGCATAACAGCGAAGTGTCTGACCTGGCTGTAAGCTCGGTTTTTTCCAATTCGGCGGGTATCAGGCAAAATTGGCCGGCATTCAGCGTCACAGTGGCGCCTTCGTTTTGGACTTCCACCCTGCCGCGGACGACGGCAAGGATTTGCAACTTGTTTTCCGACAGAATTGTTTGCCCGCCAGTCGCAATTTCCAGGTTATCCGCGTTGAAGAGCCGGTCGCGGACAATAGGACGTGATCGGGTGGGGTCGCTGCCGGTAAATTTTGACGGAACGAGCGCCGGCTCAAAATCATTGAAGTCAATGCTCGCCAGCGATTGCGCGACGTGCAACTCGCGAGGTTTGCCGTCCAGACCGACGCGGTTCCAATCAAACACGCGATATGTGGTGTCCGAATTCTGTTGGATTTCAAAAATGACAAGGCCGGCGCCGATGGCATGGACGCGGCCACTAGGCAGGAACATGGCATCGCCGGCGTGGACAGGTGCGCGGTGAAAACATTCCGCCACTGCGCCCGAGGCGGTTTTTTCCTCAAATTCACTCCGGGTGACGCCTCGTTTGAGGCCGACGAACAATTCAGCCTGAGGCCGGGCATCGGCGATGAACCACATTTCGGTCTTGGGTTCGCCGTTGAGTTCGGCGGCCTTGGCGGCGGGGGGATGGACTTGCAGCGAAAGCTTGTCGCGCGCATCCAGGATTTTGCAAAGGATTGGAAAACGATTTTCGGCGGCAGGCCGGGCCCGGCCGAGGATTTCGGGCGAATAGTTCTGCATTAGCCATCGCAGCGTTTTGCGGGCAAAACTGCCGTTGGCAACGACGCTTTCGTCGCCGGGACGGTCGGAGATTTCCCAGGATTCGCCGATAAGTTTGGCCGGCGGCAATTTTTTATCAAACAGCCTCTCCAGTTCGCGCCCGCCCCAGACACGTTCCTTAAAAATCGGCCAAAAAATCAACGGATACAATATGGACTTCATTTAAACGCGGCGGGAATTAAAGATGATGAGGAATCGGGTTTCAAGTTTTCAATTTTGCGAAATCGAAGATATGAGGCGAAGACATTTGTTGGAAAAGCACCAGGAACCAAACTCCAATAACCAGAGAAAATCCAAATCTCAAGGTCCAATGAGGATGCAGCGATTTGGCTGAGGATTCGGCCTGGAGGGTTTGCTCGATGGCTTTTTTGTTTGGATTGGATTCATAGACACGAATTTCACGAATTAACACGGATTTTTTTGACAGAATTTACAGAATTCACGGAATGTTTTGCTCTCCGGAGCGACGCGTGCTTCCTCTACGGCTGTGGTGAGCAGTAAGAAAGAAAAAACGCGACAATCTAACATATCTCTGGGGTTGTGCCTCGCAATATTCGCGCTGATGATGTTCGCTGGGGCCGGAATTGCACTTTATGCTGCATGCACTCCGGGCGCCATCGTGGCCCGCGTCGCCTGCGGCGGTATTGGCGTGGCTGGATTGCTGATGGCGTTTATCTTTTCCATCGCAAGCCTGCGGACGTTCATGCGCCTCTCACCACCCTGGAGCCAACGGACAGCCCACGACCTCAGCTTTGAGGTGAAACCTGGTTCCCATCATCGACGCAAACCCTGATTCTGATCGCAAGCCTACGCTGCTGCATCAGCCCGATAGATTGTTCGCAAATTATGGGCGTTCTTGCTATGGCTAATTATCCAACGCCTTCAAGAACGCCGCCACGGTGATATTGCGCAGTTGCATGTACTCATTCGACGCCAAGGGGCGCGTCAACCATCACGGATACACAGGTAGACGCAGACCGGGAAGGGTAAGACCGTCAATTGCGACGTCGCTTAGTTCTCAAAGAGCGAAAAATGGGCTAAAAGTCACGTTGACGTTAACGAAATGGAAAAATTGGCATGGAATTGACAAATTTTGACTCAATTCGGGCTCAAAAAAATTAGGAGGTTGCCACTTGACGATTCGGAAGCCTTTCGATTAAGATTTGGTTATGAACTTAACGGCAGGTTATTGGGCCTAGAATGGTTTAATTTTTCGGCTATTTTTTCGAGTTCGGCAATTACTTTAACGAAAACGCACCGTGGATTTAAAAGATATCAAGGCAATCATTGATTTGATGAAGAAGAACTCGATAACCGAGTTCGAATTGGAGCGGCAAGACTCAAAAATCCGACTCAAGCGGGGTCTGAATGGCGGCCAACCAGCCCCAACGGACGATACGACTACTCTTATCTCCAATTCCCTGGCCCTACAACAGCAAGCGCCTCCACTCCAGACCCAGGTCCCGACGGCGCCGGTCGCAACCGGTGAAATCGAGATCAAATCGCCCATGATCGGAACGTTCTATCGGGCGCCCTCGCCTGAGGCTGGTTCATATTGCGAAGTGGGATCGGATGTTAATGCCGACACAGTCGTTTGCATAATTGAAGCCATGAAGGTCATGAACGAAATCAAAGCGGAGGTCAAAGGAGTCATTACGCAAATTTTGGTCGAGAACGCTAAACCGGTCGAGTTCGGCCAACCCCTATTCAAGGTTAGGCCAAGTTAGAAAGTTCCGTTGAACCCAATGGGTGGGGCCGATCGCGCGGCCCTTTCGACCCGTTTTACTGATAAAACGACAAAATCATGTTCGAAAAAGTTCTCGTGGCAAATCGCGGCGAAATCGCCGTACGCATCATTCGCGCCTGCAAGGAATTAAACATTCGCACTGTAGCCGTCTATTCAGAGGCGGACGCCAATTCCATGCACGTTCAATTGGCTGATGAAGCTATTTGCATCGGCAAAGCGCCCGCCTCCGAAAGTTACCTGCGCATCGACCGCATTATCAGCGCCGCTGAAGTCACCGACGTAGATGCCATCCATCCCGGCTACGGCTTTCTGTCTGAAAATGCCCACTTTGCCGAGGTATGCGAGAGCTGCAATATCCGGTTCATTGGCCCCAGTCCGCGCGCCATGCAGGCGCTCGCCGACAAAGCCGTCAGCCGCGCTCTCGCCAAAAAAGCGGGTGTCGCCACGCCTCCGGGCTCCGACGGTGTCGTGGACAAAGAGCAGGACGCGATCGCTATCGCCAAACGCATCGGCTATCCGGTCATGATTAAAGCCATTGCCGGCGGTGGCGGCCGCGGAATGCGCATTGCCCACAACGACATCTCCCTGACGAAGGGCTTTCATACCGCCCGCACCGAAGCGGAAAAGGCCTTTGGCAATTCCAACGTTTACATCGAAAAGTTCATCGAGAATCCGCACCACATTGAAATCCAGATTCTCGGCGATCATAAAGGCCGCATCATTCACCTGGGCGAACGCGATTGTTCCATCCAGCGTCGCAACCAGAAAATCATTGAGGAAGCGCCCTCACCGCTGCTCGAGAACAAATTTCGAAAGCTCCGTGACAAGATCGGCAAAGCCGCTGTCAGGATCGCTGAAGCCGCCCATTACACCAACGCCGGCACCGTTGAGTTCATCGTGGATAACCACGGCAATTTCTATTTCCTTGAGGTCAATAAGCGCATCCAGGTGGAGCATCCGGTGACCGAGGAAGTCACCGGCATTGACCTTGTCCGCTACCAGATATTGCTGGCCTCCGGCGAACCGCTGCACCATTCCCAAAGCGATATCGAAATCAAGGGGCACGCTATCGAATGCCGCATTAATGCCGAAGACCCGTTTGACGACTTTCGTCCGAGCCCCGGTCGCATTGAAATGTATTATCAACCCGGCGGCCGCGGCGTGCGAATGGACACTCACGCTTATGCCGGCTATACGATTCCGTCACACTACGATTCCATGATTGGCAAGTTGATCACGATGGGCAAGGACCGCCGCGAAGCGCTCGACCGCATGAACCGGGCGCTGGCCGAGTGCATGATCACCGGCGTCAAAACGACGGTTTCCTTCCAGCAAGCGATCATGCAGGACCCGAACTTCCGGCGGGGCGTCTTTTCCACGAGTTTCGTTGAACAATTGCTGGGGGGAGCCAGGCGGGAGTTGATTGAGGAGAAGACCTGATCGGCCCCCTCGCACATTTTTTGGGTATAGGCGGGGAAACTGGAAACGAAACCAAATTTGGAGCGAAAAGTGCGGTTTTATTGGGGATTTAAAGGATTTTGGCTGCGACGGTTGAAAACGAAGTGCTGTTCCTGCAATCCGACTCGCCCGCGCCAAAGGCGCGTGCCGTCACGACGGGCACGTCGTGATCCACCATATTTGACTGCCGGCAACCATACAAAAATCATGAGGCCGGTTTCTATTCGGCAGGACTACGATTGAGTTTGAAAACATTTGCCCCGTTCTGCAAACTGGTCGCGTGAAATGGACGAGGAACCTCATTTTGCCCGTCGTGGCCGCATTATGCGCCGGCTGCGAAAAACCGGCGACCAAGCCGGCTGACGACACCGATGTTGCCTCGGGCGGTTACTCATTGCCTTCCGGCCCGCAACCGAAGTTGCAGACGATGAAAATCTATCTTGGCCCCGAATCCCTCGACGCGGAGCTGGCCCTGACGCCCATACAACAGGAAACCGGCCTGATGTATCGGACCAATATCACGGATGAAACGGCTATGCTTTTTGTTCTTCCGATGGAAGAGCGGGCTTCATTCTGGATGACGAATTGTCCAGTTTCCGAGTCTGCGGCTTATATCGGGCCGGACGGCGTGATAGAAGAAATTCATCATTTTGAAAAAAATGACAACGTCCCCGTGGTGGCCTCGCATGACAATATCTTCTATGTGCTCGAGGTGAACGACGGATGGTTTGCCCGGCACAATATCAATCCAGGGACCCTGATTCGCACTGAGCAGGGGTCGCTGGCGGAAACGTTTCGGAAGTAGGAATCAGAAAGGGACAATCAGAGAGCCCTCCCCCGAGGAACGGCACACCATTTTTGTCCGGAAGACTTTCCCTCACCCGTGCCCTCTCCCACAGGGAGGGGGCGAATAATCGTCCGATGGTTTGCCAGGCTGGAGAACCAGGAGCGATGGGCGATCAAGCCGCGAATTAATTAGAGCGGACTCATGTCCGCTGCCACGCGCTAAATTTTGACTGTCCTGCCGGTTCTCGCGGATTCGTAGATTGCCAGCATAATTTTTACGTCGCGGAGTCCTTCTTCGCCGGGGACGCGGGTGGGGCGGTTTTCCAGGATGCACCGGGCAAAGTCGTCCATTTCGGCGGCAAATTGGTCTATTTGCGGAAATTCAATTGCCTGTCCATCGGACCGGGTTCCGTGTATGCCGCCATAGCCAAAGGCCGGATCGAGTTCATACCAGCCATTATCAGCAAAGACTTTGAAACGCGCCATTCCGGAAAATTTGTAAGTGGAAGCGCACCGGGCAATCAGACCGCTGGGAAATTTCATATCCCACACGATGGATTCCTCGATTTCCTTGAACCACGCCGGATCGGTCACGGTGGTAATTCCCGAGACTTCAGCCGGTTCCTCGCCGGACAGATAACGCGTGGCCTGCAAAGCGTAGATGCCCATGTCCATCAGTGGACCACCACCCGCCAATTTTTTGTCAAATCGCCAGACATTCGGGTTTCCCTGGTGCCCGCCAAATCCGGCCTCAATCATCTTCAGGTCGCCGAACACTTTTTCCCGGCCCAGCCGGATACATTCCAGGTTGGCCGGCTCAAAGTGGAGACGGTAGCCGATGGCCAGTTGTTTTCCTGCCTTGCGGCACTCGTCAATCATCTGCTGGCATTTTTCGACTGTCGCTTCCATCGGTTTTTCACTTAGCACGTGCTTTCCCGCGCGGGCGGCCTTAATGGTATGTTCGGCGTGCAGGCCGTTTGGCGTCACGACATAGACTACGTCAATGTCGGGATTATTGGCCATGTCCTCCATGTTGTCGTAGTTGTACACGTTCTTGTCGGGAATATTGTATTGCGATTTCCATTGTTCGGCCTTGGCGGGATGGCCGGTGACGATGCCGGTCAATTGGCAGAACTGCGTCTTTTGGAGGGCGGGTGCAATTTGGTGCGTGCTGAGGTTACCGAGGCCGCAAACGGCGAAACCGATTTTACGCGCCGGCGGCGAGGTCTGCGCGCGCAACACGGACGCGCCCAGCAATGGCGCTACCGCAGCGGCAATGGAACTTTGTTTGATGAACTCCCGGCGGGATTGAAGGGTGGTTTGCATAGCGGAATTATTCTGCCCCTTTATCAAAAAAGGCAAACGAATTAACTACCCCATCTGTGGCGGCGTGGTACGTGGTGCGTGGTGCGTCAAGTATGTTTGGTGATCGCACTGCAATACTTGACGTACCACGCAATACGAATCCCGGTTTTTCCTTTTTCCTTTTTCCTTTTTCCTTCTTATTTTCTGCGGGTGTCACAAATGTTGAAATCTTCCGGGGCGATGGCTGCGGCCACGCTCACGAGCCGCATTCTGGGGATGGTGCGGGAAATGGCCTATATGGCCTTCATGAACGTTGGCTGGGTCAATGACGCATTCCAATATGCTTTTACGGTTCCCAATTTGTTCCGGAGATTGCTTGGCGAAGGCGCGCTGACAGCGGCATTTATCCCCATTTTTAAGGAAAAAGAAAAAAATCATGGCGAAGCGGAGATGTGGCGCGCCGCCAACGCCGTGGTCTCGGGCCTGGTATTGACGGCATCAGTCATCATCGCCATTGTGATGATAGCCATATCGGTGGCATTGAGCCTGCATCACTTCCCCGGCAAGACCGAACTGATGTTGCGGCTGCTCCGCGTGATGTTTCCATATATGCTACTGGTGTGTGTGGCGGCGGCGATGATGGGGATGCTCAATGCCCGCGGCCATTTCTTCATTCCCGCCATGGGCGCCACCATGCTCAACGTGGTCATGATCGCGTCGGTGTATTGGCTGGCGCCGAAGTTCGGCACGGGTTTGCCGGCGGACCAAAAATTGCCGGTGCAGATTTTTGCGCTCGCGTACGGCGTGCTGGCCGCCGGGGTGGCGCAGGCGGCCTTTCAGATGCCCACGCTCTGGGCGGATGGTTTCCGATACCGCTGGGTTTCACCCTGGCGCAACGAGACCGTTCGATTGGTGGTCATTAGAATGATACCCGGCACAATCGGGCTGGCGGCGTTTCAAATCAATGTTGCTCTCGTGCAATTGATCGGATTTTTCGTGGCGACGGGTGTGGTGTCATCGTTTAACGGCGCAGTGCGCCTGATGGAACTGCCCCAGGGCATGTTTGGGATCTCGCTGGCGACGTATCTGTTGCCAACGCTTTCAGGACTGGCCGCTGAAAAGAATCATCCTGCGTTCCGAACGACGTTGCGGCACGGATTGTCCACATTGATTTTTGTGAACCTGATTTCATCAGTCCTGCTCGTAACACTGGCCGAGCCGATTGTGCGGTTGATCTACGAGCACGGCAAATTTACCGAGACTTCCACATTACGAGTGGCGGGCGCGCTTCAGTATCTGGCGCCGGGACTGGTAATGTTTTCCACCGTGAACATTTTGGCGCGGGCATTTTATGCGCTGGGCGATACACAGACGCCGATGAAAATCAGCATGCTCTGCCTGGCGTTCAACCTAGCCATTGCGATTGTCTTGCTGGCGCCTTTGCACGAAGAGGAGCGCGGACCGGCACTGGCCAATACCCTGACATCGTGCGTAAACGTGGCGTTATTGTTGTTTGCCCTTCGGAAAAAAATGGGCAAATTGGAAATGGAGTCCCTGCGGACAAGTACATTGTTGCTCGTTTGTATGGCGGGATTGGCCGGAATAGTCGCACTCCTTAGCTGGAAGGTTTGGGAGGAGAAGCTGGGCCACGCGACAATCGCTTTGAAAATTGGCGCGGTATTTGTTCCGGCCATTGCGGCGGCGGTCATTTATTGGGCCGCGGCGATGGTGTTCAGAATTCCGGCGGCTGCGGAAATTTTTGAATTTGCGGCGGGACAGGTCAGGAGACGGAGTCGATAGTCCTGAGTCCACAGTCCCGAGTCGCAAATCGGACGCGGGCTGTGACTGTGGACTATGGACTGTGGGCTCTTTCGAGGACCCGCCTTTGCTACGGCGGGAAAGGCGAGGACGACGACGAGAACGAGGATGATTTAATATTAATGAGAACGTTTGACAGTTTGAGTGAACGGGAAATCCTGGCGCTGGCGATTTCGCTGGAGGAGGAGGATGCACGGATTTACGAGGATTTTGCCGGTGGGCTGGAGGCGAATTATCCGGAACAGGCGGCGAAATTTCGCAAGATGCGCCATGACGAAGACCGGCATCGGCACCGCCTGCTCGAACTGTATAAGTCGCGCTTTGGCGAACACGTACCATTGATACGGCGCCAGGACATTCGCGGCTTCGTGAACCGGCGCCCCGTCTGGCTGGTCCGGCCGCTCGGCCTCAAGACGGTTCAAAAGACCGCTGAAACAATGGAAGTGGAGACGTGCCGTTTTTATGAGGCGGTGGCGCGCCGCACAACGGACACGGGCATACGCCAATTGCTCGGAGATTTGGCGGAAGAAGAGCGCAGTCACGCTCACACTGCCGAAAAAATCTCCGAGGCCGGATTGAGCCTGGATGATGCGGCGCAGGCCAAGCGGCTATTTGTGTTGCAAGTGGTGCAGCCGGGGCTGGCGGGTTTGATGGATGGGTCGGTTTCAACGCTTGCGCCGCTCTTTGCCGCCGCGTTTGCGACGCACAATAGTTGGGAAACATTTGTCGTGGGCCTGGCGGCAAGCGTTGGTGCCGGCATCAGCATGGGTTTTGCGGAAGCATTGTCGGATGACGGCAGCCTGACCGGGCGGGGCCATCCGTGGGCGCGCGGATTTGTATGTGGCGCGATGACGGCCCTGGGCGGCCTGGGCCATACGATGCCCTATTTGGTCCCTGACGTAAAAATCGCCACGTCCATAGCCGTATGCGTTGTATTGGTGGAGCTAAGCATGATCTCCTGGGTCCGCCACAGGTTTATGGACACGTCGTTAGTGTCGGCGCTGTCGCAAGTGATGTTGGGAGGGGCGCTGGTGTTTTTGGCGGGGGTTTTGATTGGCAGATCGTAGGGAATGGAGTGAACCCATTAAAACTTAAGCCGGGTCTCCCGCGTGATGACATCAGGTGAATTGGGTTTCTGTGTGAAATCGAAGCAGTCGAGCATGTTGTTGGCGGCTGCGTCGCGCGTTGCCAGTGGCGGCAGGCTGAAATGATCTTCAATCAATTTTAAGGGCGACGTGAAATCATAGTGGACGTGGCAGATGAATCCCGGCTTGGCCCACGGCGATATGATCAGGGCAGGAACACGAAAACCGTAGCCGTATTTGTCCACCTGCGGCGGCGGAACATGATCGTAAAAACCGCCGTAATCGTCCCACGTCACGATAATCACGGAATCGTTCCACGCCTTGCTTTGCATGACTGCGTTGACCAGGCCGGTGACGTGCCACATGCCCCGGGCGCTATCGGCGGGAGGATGCTCGCTGTCCGCCGCGGTGGGAACTATCCAGCAAACTTCCGGCAGGCGATCAGCCTTTGCATCGTCATAGAATTCATTCAATGAGACAAGATGTGACATCATTTCCGGATTGCTGGAAATGTGTTTGAACCCGGGCAAAGGATTCCAGAGCGAGTGGGTCTTGGGATTCTTTTTTTCGTCGTAATATTTCCAGCTATGGTTTGAATGCTGGAGCAACTCAGCGAGGGTAGGGAAATTATAGACGCCGTCCTCGCCCACGATGCCGCGGCCGGGGTTGTTTACAAGGCCGCCGGATTGTGCGGCCACGGTATAAAGATGGTTTGGTTCACTTGGGCCTTCCAATGATGAAAAAAACGCATCGCACAATGTAAACCGCCGGGCGTATTCCCAATAATTTGGAATCTCATGCCAGTCATAATAGGAAAAGGTATTGGTCACCCAATCCGGCGGCGGTCCCGGAGGTGGAGTCGCGCGATGCCGTGTGGGGAGATTTCCGGCGGCAATGGCCTCGGCCTCCGCACCGACATTTTGCCTGCGCCGTCCTCGCCTGCCACCCCCATTAGCGTTTGCCAGGTCCTGTTTTTCCAGTTCCGGATTGTCGTCGAGCGGAAAGATATCTTCCGGGTCAACGGTCGGCAGCGGGCCTTTCCAATAAAAGGAGAGCGCCATGGGCCATTCACCGCGAATGAAGCCGTCCATCTTTCCATCGTCATAATCCACGTGCGCCGCCTGCCAACTATGATTGAGGTCGTGCGGTATAAAGGTCTGGTGCAAATGAAACGGCGCGTAAATCTGTTCGCCTTCGGGCAGGCAGGAAAATTTCACGCCCTGCGGAATGCCATCGGCGCGAGGATAGGCGCCGAAGTAATGGTCAAACGTGATGTTCTCCTGAATGATGTAGATAAAATGTTTAACGGGAATTGTCCTGGGATCTTCCGCGAAGACGGCTTGGGCCAAGGCAAATACCGCAAGGAATGTAATTGCTTTTTTGGAGAGTTCCATGCGGGGATATTGGCGCAAATGTTTGAGACGTCAAGTTTTCTGAAGCTATTTGGCGTTTACAGATTGATCGCCGTGAAATGTCCAAACCGCCGCAAGGTCCTGGAGTGCGCGGGCTTGGACACCGCTTTGGAATTGCGCGCGATATCCGAATCGCTTGAGGCAGTGGTTCCGAAAGCGGTGTCGCACTCCGCTTGCCACCGCACTCCACGACGCTAGCGCGCAATCGAACGCCCATGGCTTCGAGGTTGAACTTCCACACCATGTCAGCCACAATGCGCGCGAGCAAATGCGACTATTTGCCTTTTTGGCCGGGATGATCGTTTGCGCGACGCTTCGCGCGCAGACAAACGTCACCGTTGCCGCTGACGGTTCCGGGCAGTTCAAAAGCGTTCAGGCGGCCATCATGGCGGCGCCGTCCGGGTCCGCAGCCAATCCGGTTATTATACATATTAACCCGGGCGTTTACCACGAACTGATTTATGTCCAGCGCGAAAAGTCCTTCTTCCATTTGGTGGGCGACAGCGCAAAAGACACTGTTATCACATTCAATCTCTATGCCGGCATGACCAATTTGGACGGCAAGCCGCTGGGCACTTTCAAAACACCGACTGCGACGATTGACGCTGACAATTTTAGCGCGGACAACATCACCTTTGAAAACTCCGCGGGCCCCGTGGGACAAGCCCTGGCCATTCGCGTGGACGGCGACCACGCAGCCTTCCATCACTGTCGTTTCCTGGGCTGGCAGGATACGATGCTATTGAATCGCGGGCGCGAATACTTTTCGGATTGCTACATCGAGGGCCACGTGGATTTTATATTCGGCGCGGCCACGGCATGGTTTGAAAACTGTCAAATTCACTGCCTGCGGCCGGGCTATATCACCGCGGCATCCACGCCGGTGGACCAACCGTATGGATTTGTTTTTTCACATTGCCAGATCGACGGCGCGAACGGCGTTAAATCGTTTCTTGGCCGTCCCTGGCGCAATCATGCGAGTGTGATGTGGCTGAACTGTCAAATGTCCAACGTCGTTCGACCCGAAGGATGGTTTGACTGGAAAAAGCCTGAGAGTCATGCTACGGTGCGCTACGGCGAGTTTGACAGTTCGGGTCCGGGCGGAAATACATCGGCCCGAGTTCGATGGTCCAGGCAATTGACGGCTGAAGAAGCCAAAACCATTACGATCGAGCGGGTGCTCGGAGCCGTTGGATTGTGAATGAATGGTGAATAAAAAGAATAACTTTTGCTGGCGGAAAAATTGACCGGCAGAGAAGTTGAGCACGAAAGGTAAATACTATGGGTAAAGAAAAAGTTCTTTGTTTTGAAACTTCCTTATTTGAACGGCTGGGAGTCTTCCAGGGCATGAGTCTCGAGATCGAGAAGTACATGCCGGCGCTGACAAATCGCTCCAACGTCCAGTACCTGGACCGCGCGCAGGCGGAGCACGACCTGCGCTTTAAACAGATCATTCCCTACGCTCTCATTCTTTGCGGCGACAAGATACTGCGCTATCGGCGCGGCAAACGCGGCGCGGAATCACGCTTGCACGGCCTTTATTCCGTTGGCGTGGGCGGCCACATTTTGGAGCAGGAAACCTGGCCCTTTTCGCGAGGCCTGGGCTATCGCGAAGCGATGCGCCGGCGCTTAAGAGAGGAACTGGAGATTGATGTGACCGACGAAAAGGCGGCGGCCGTCATCAATGACGACAGCACGGATGTTGGCCGGGTTCATTTTGGCGTCGTCCACGTTGTGCACGTTGCCGATGAATCGCTGGCTCATTGGCGATATGGTGTTGTTCATCCCGAATTTATTTCCGTCAATGAAGCCGTGAACGATGCCTTCTCCTACGAATCCTGGTCCCATTTCTGCCTCCTGAATTTGGACGAACTGTTGTCGAAAGCGGGCACCATTGCCCCCGTGCGCGATATTCCGGCCAAATCGAACCCGGACGAAACCAGCGCCATGGTTTTGCAGATCCTGGAACGCAAGGCGGCATTTGGATTCTGAGGGCACGTTGAAACGGTAAGACACCCCGGCGCATGACGCTTTGCGCTGAATCGCTTTTGGGAAACGAATGGGCAGGGGCCGGCCGGTAAAAGGCCGGTGGAAAACCCTGCCCTGCCTCTTAAAACTCTCAGACAGCTGCCTTTAGACGTTGGTAATCTACTGAGCCCATCCGCAATCGGGCGGCCAGCCGATTTGGAAATCGGCGATACGGCAGGTTTGGAAACCTGCGGTACATTGTCTATTAAAAAGAAAACGCGAAGGTTTTGAGCCTTCGCGTTTTTGGTTTAAAATTCGGTTAGTGGCGTCCGATAAAATTCACCGGGGCTTGCTGCGGCATTTCATGAGCGCACGGTTGGTTAATCGGCGCATCGGGCGTGCGGTCGTTCGGGGTCACGATGTTATTGGCCAGCATCCAGGCTTCCACTTCCTCGCCGCTGATATCCGCGAGCATCTTTCCGTTGATCTCGACGCAGGGGCTCAACATTTGGCCGCTCTTTTCAATCATTTCCTGGCGTTGCAACGGGTCGTTGATGATGTCGCGATCTTCGAATGGGAGATCGTATTTGCGCAACACGGCGCGGACGCCCTGGCTCCAGCCGCAGGTGGGTTTCAAGTAGGCGATAATTTTTGGTTTTGTCATAGGCTAAAATTGTTTTTTCGATGGCAACAGGATGCCATATTTTGGCGGAGGGCGCAAGAGTCGTTGAAACGTTATAAGGTTGAAACGTTGAAACGGCGGGCGTGTTGCGTCAAGAACCATCGGGGGTCGCACTACAATACTTGACGCAACACGCAATACGCAAACGCGAGTGCCAAACGTCTGGCGATCGGCGCTGACGCAAAGGGCGTTCTGCGTTTTCAGGAAAATGAAGCGGGTGGAGATCATGTTGTCTTGCTTTACAGGGCGCGTCAGCAACGATTACCTGGCGCATCTGCAATCGGCGCAGGTTTCTTATTTATTTTGCGGCTACCGGGAATTGGATTTGCAGGTCGCGTTGCGCAAACTCGCGGCTGCGTTCAAATTGCGCAAGCTAATGCTGCAAGTGGGCGGCCACCGCTTGCTCAGGCGCGCGGCTCTGTTTCGGGATGTGAATAACTTTTGAATAACTTTCGGTTGCTGGTGTGGAAAACGGTGGCACCTTTGACTTGCGCGACGAATGAGCCTGGGTCCAAATACCGGTTTTGAGATTCTTAGTGCCGGGGCGTCAGGACATACCCCATAAGGGTCGCTCTATCGAGCATTTAATCCCGCCCAGCGGGAGCGCCAATCTGGTTTAGGCCTTCGCCGCGCGCTTTCTTTTTAAAGGCTTCAAGTTCCAAGCACCAACATCCAGAGAAGCTCCGAGCCAAAAATTTCCAATTTTCCAGATGCAGACTGTGGTGCTTGAACATTCTCTGGTGCTTGGATGTTGGAATTTGGATGTTTCTATGCGGCCTCTAAAATGACCGGGTTCGTTAAACTTCCAATTTTCTCTATATCAATCGTCACGGAGTCGCCGGCTTTGAGCCAGCGTGGAGGGGTTCGGGCCATGCCGACGCCGTGGGGTGTGCCCGTGAGGACAACTGTGCCGGGGAGAAGCGTGGTTGAACCGCTGAGAAATTCGATCAAGGTGGGAACGTCAAAGATCATATCGTTGGTGTTCCAGTCCTGCAACGTTTCGCCGTTGACGACGGTTTGGATGCGCAGGGCGTTGGGATTGGGGATTTCATCGCGCGTGACCAGACAAGGACCAAGTGGTCCGAATGTGTCGAACGATTTTCCGCGGCACCATTGGCCACCACTGCGGATTTTTTGCCAGTCACGGGCGCTGACGTCGTTGGCGCACGTGTAACCCAGGATATAGTCGAGGGCGTTGGCCCGAGTGGCATTTTTGCAGGCGCGTCCAATAACGACGGCCAATTCGCATTCGTAATCCACTTCGTCGCTGCGCAGATGGCGGGGAATGGCGATGGCTTCTCCCGGATGCTGCAATGCGCCGGGGTTTTTCATGAACAGGACCGGATATTCCGGGACCGGCGCCTTGCTTTCGGCAGCATGGTGCTGGTAATTGAGGCCAATGCACATCATCGCCGCGGGCACGACCGGGGCGAGCAACTTCGCGATTTGCGCCGGTTCATTCGTTGCGCGGAAATTGGACAAAATATCGCCTTCGATCCGGAAGGTTTCTCCCGAAGGCTGTTGCGCGCCGTACATGATTTGTCCGGACGAATTTTTATATCGGATAATTTTCATCGTTTTTCAGAATGAGGAAACTAATAGGTCGCCCGGCCGCCAGTCAGGTCAAAGGTAAAACCGGTGGTAAAGCTTGCCTCCGGCGAGACAATAAAACAAGCCAGGTCGGCGAATTCTTCCAGTGTGCCGCAACGTTTCATGGGAATTTTGCCGGTCATATACGTCACCTGCGCGGGCGGCATGGCCTCGACCATGGGCGTGCGGATGACGGCCGACGCGATCGCGTTCACGGTGATGCCCGATTCAGCGAGTTCTTTGCCCTGTGACTTGGTCATGCCGATAACGGCGGCTTTCGAGGCGGAATAGGCCATCATTCCGGGGTTGCCTTCTTTGCCGGCGATGGAGGCGATGTGCAGGATGCGCCCGTACTGTTGCCGCAACATTCCGGGAATGACGGCGCGGGCGGTATTGTATGAGCCAAAAAAGTTCACACGAAAGACCAATTCAATATTCGCCGGGTCTACTTCATGGCTTTTGACATTGGTAATGCCCGTAACGCCGGCGCTGTTGACGAGGATGTCGATGGGACCGTTCTTTTGAATGAGCCTGCCGAGGGCGGTTTCGACCGCTTTTAGGTCTGAGATATCGAGGCAGAGAGTTTCGGCCGTTACGCTGATACTTGAGCGCGCCGATTCGAGTTTGGCCGGATCCAAATCGCAGAGCACGACTGCGACGCCGAGACTGTGAAGTTTTCTTGCAATTGCCAGGCCGATGCCGGAAGCGCCGCCGGTGATGAGGGCGCGCTGCTCGTTCCAGCTCTTTTTTTTCGGTTGCATGATTCAACGGATGGGTGGCGTGGTGCGTCAAGTATTCGGGGACGAGGAATCGCAAATTGAAAAAATTTTACTTTTTTGCGGCGTCGGTAAGGCATCGGCTCAATAGAACCGTTTCGGAAATGATGTCCACTTCGTTGCAATGTTCCCAGTCAATCCAGACGTATTCGAGGGCAATCCAGCCACGGAAATTATTATGCTTCAAGGCCTTGAGCGCGCGAGTGAAGTCGATGGTGTTGTCCTTGAAACTGCTTTGCAAACGATCTTTGCGGGCGCAACGGGCGTGGAAATGCGTCGCCCGAGCGCACAGCGGCTCGATCTCAGCGTCCGGAATGCCGGCGCGCGTGAAGTGCGCATAATCCAATGTAAAGCCAAGGCCCGGCACACGGTTTGCAAGATCCATGGCATGTGTCGGAGAATCAACGATGGACCCGACGTGCGGTTCGATTCCCACGGTCAGTTTCATGGAAGCGGCCCGCTCAACCCGCCATGCCAATTCTTCCGCGGCGCGCGCGAGCGATGTTGCGCGGGATTCATCGGAAAAAACGACCCCGGGCAAAATTGAAACGTGGTCTGAGCCCGCCTCGGCGGCATAGTCCAATGTCTTGAGAAATTGCTTCCTCGCAAATTCCCTCCGCTTCGCCTCGGGATGGTTGACCGCGAAATCGGCGAAGTTATCGTGGACCTGAAGAAAAATATCAGAGGCGACCAAGCCATCTTTTTTTAGCCGGCGGCGGAGAGCAGAGCCATTTTTTTCAGGACGATTCAGTTCCTTTTCGGGCCGCAAATGGCTGCGGCCGGCAAATAGGCCAATGTCGACGCCGCGCAGTCCAAGCAGCGAGATGATGCGGACAGCGGCATCGTGCGACAAAAGCGGGAAACTGAAATCGGCGCAACTGAGTTTGGGTTTCATGGTTGTCAATTGGTTTGAAATGATGGTGAACCGGATTTGCGGGAGGCGCGGTAAAGCTCGTCCAATTTATCCAACGTGGCATTGGCGCTCCGGCCGTCGCGCAACGTCTCCCGCAACGCGGTCCCGCCGGTCGTTTGCAACGGAACGTAGCCGCTATAACGCGGCCGCACGAACGCTTCTTCCTGAGTCGTTTTGGTTCCGCTGAAAAAGCCGCCGGTCAAAGCGTCCGCGGCCGGATCGTTCCACGCGGAAGAATGGGATGGTTGGCCGCCGGCGTTCACATAGAGTGTCCTTTGAACGGTGGCGTCGGCTGTGAAACTGGCATAATCGAGGGCGATTTCAGGATTGCGGCATTGTGCTGACACAGCCACGCCGCTGCCACCAAGCACACTTCGCAATCGCGGTCCGTTTGGCTCAAGCGAAATCAGATT
Organism: Verrucomicrobiia bacterium; assembly: GCA_035933915.1. Classification (GTDB taxonomy): domain Bacteria; phylum Verrucomicrobiota; class Verrucomicrobiia; order Limisphaerales; family UBA11358; genus UBA11358. The sequence continues at coordinate 56,738 of DASYYL010000039.1, read as the reverse complement.
GCCGAACCGTAACCGGGCGCGCGCAAAACCGGGCCGGGCATAGTTGTTGTACGTATAAGCAAAAGCGTTCCAGGCAAAATCATTGGTGGTGGTCATGCGTTCGGCAACCTGGATTGGGTTCCAATTATAAATTTCCGGCGGCATGGGTTCGGTCAATTCGCGAAGCAGGTCGAGGGCTGTCCGCATGACATCATGCGGCGCGAGTTCTCCGGGGTCGGAGCATGGATTGGCACCGAGACCTTTAAGAAGCATTAGATAGTGCAAAAAGAGATCGGCATTGAAGGCTGGAATCAGGGCATATTTGCGGCGCGCGAGCGCGACGGCTTCACTCCAGACTGTTGGCGGAGGCACGCCGGCGCGTTCGAGCAAATCGGGGCGCCAGCCTGGCGCCGGTGTGGCTGCGTCAATCGGCAAGGCGAGCAATCGGCCATTGTAATGGTAACTATCGAACGTGGAGCCGATAGAATTTTGCGACCAATGGTTGAAAGCCGTTTGGGGCAGAAGCAATTTGAGGTCCTTTACCAGTTTGCGTTCAAACGCAAAACCAGCCCACGGATGGTCAATGACAATCAGATCAAATTTAGGGGCTAATTGGTCGATGGCCATGTGGCCGAATTCGTCGAGGGTGCGCTTTTCCCAGCGAATGCGAATGCCCGGATGCAATTCTTCATAACGTTGCGCGGTGGCGGTCAGCGGCGGAAATGCGCGGCTATGGTCCCAGGCGATGCCGGTGAGCTGGACAGGCCGGGTCATGCCTGTTGGCGAACAGTGGTCCGTTCTTCAACGCGCGCACCCTTGATGGCACGGATTCTTTCACAGCGGTTCGTACGCGCCGATTCGCACGCCGCCTCGATGATTTCCATGGATGCCAGGCCCAATTCCCCCGGAGAGCCGTTGGCCGCCTTGCCCAGGACCGCGTCAATGAAATTGAGGGCCGGCGCCTGTTCCGGATAGATTTCATTGGCCGCCAGAGGCCGGAATTCGGTGCGTTTATCCGCAAAATCAATCAGCGTCATGGTGCCGCGCCAAAGTTCAAGCTGCAGAACGGCTTTGCTTCCAAAAATGCGGACTTCGTAGTTGCGTTCAGACAGAGGCGTGGCAGCGGTCGTGGCGATGCTGGCGAGCGCGCCATTTTCCAGCGTTACCGTCAACGCGTCATAAATATCATTCTGCGAGCCGTCGTAATCGAAGCGGGAATAAACTTCGGCCGGACGAAGGCCCGTCAGAAACGTGAGGTAAGCGGCGGTGTGTGAAACCTGGCAATAGATTTGGCCGCCACCGGCTATTTCAGGGTCGTTATAGGAACCTTTGCACGGCTCGATATAGACATTCTTCGCGCCGTGCGTCGGAGAAGTGTTGATACCGCGCAGCAGCTTGTCTATGGGATTGGTCATCAAAACGGAAATCATTTTGATTTCACCGAGCGCGCCGGAACGGATCAATCGCCGCGCCTCTTTCCCGTGGGCAGTGTAGTGCCAGGGGCAACTGACGAGCAATTGAAGTTTTTTTTGCGCCGTAATCTCGACGAGCTCACGCGCTTCGTCCACGGTGAAGGTCATTGGCTTTTCAATGAGGACGTGCAGGCCGCGTTCCAGGGCGGCGCGGGCCTGGGCAAAGTGGACGTTCGGTGTGGAGGCGACAATGACAGCGTCCAATTCCTTGAGCGCCAGCAGATCCCGAAAATCAACAAAGGCATGCTTCGCGCCGAAATCGCGCGCGATTTTTTCGCAATTCGCCTTTTCACGGCTTTGGACTGCCAGCAGTTCCGCGCCCGGGTGCGATTTGACGGCCGGGATGTGGGCGGAGGTTGCCCACCACCCTGCGCCGATAATGCCAATGCGGACCTTTTTCATAATTCAACCTTTAAATGGCGCGAGCAACTCGCGCTTAAGCTCCATCCCGAAACCCGGTTTGCCGGGGTCGAGCGAAACTCTCCCATTCACCGGCAGCGGCTCGCCCTCGATGACGCTGAAAATCGGCTGGATCTCGGTCCCTTTGCCCACGGACAAATACTCCGCATACGGCGAGTTCGTGTTGGCCATGACGAAATGGTAATTGTAAACGGATGAACCGTGCGGGATGACGGGCATGTCATAGGGCTTGGCCATCGCCGCAATCCAGCGCGTGGGAGTATAACCGCCGCACCACTGCATTTCCGGCTGGATGATATCGGTGGCGTGATTGTGGATGATGTTATGAAACGCTTTAGGATGATATTCCAGGTTGCCGGTGGCCAGGAGAATGGGCGAAATTCGGTCGCGCAATATGCGATTGTTTTCCGTCGCCCAGCCATTTTGAAGCGGGTCTTCGAACCATTTAACGTCGTAGTCACGGACGCGTTCAGCCACGCGTGTCGCAAACTCGATGTCCCACGACAAATAGCAATCAATCATGATTTCCATGTCGTCACCCAGGCCGGCGCGCAGTTTGCCGATTAATTTTTCCATTTTCTTGATGCCGTCGCGTCCGCTTTCCACTCCCCAGGGCGCGGCGATTTTTACGCCCAAAAAACCGCGGTCGCGCCATGCATCCACGTAATCCGGATGGATCGTAACGTAGCACGGAATCGACTCTTTTGTCTGGCCGCCGAGAATTTTATAGACGGGCAGTTTTTGCGCCTTGGCGACTAAATCGTACAAGGCGAGGTCCACTCCGGCCATTGCCATGCTCGTCACGCCGCCCAGGCCGTAAGGCAATGTGGAGCGATTCATCTGGTCCCAGATTAACTCGATGTTATATGGGTCCTGGCCGATGAGAAATCGTTTCAGGTGCTGTTCTATGATACTGCAGGCAAAAGCGCCGCCGCCGTAATTGGCGCAAAAGCCGGTCACGCCGTCGTCGGTGAAGATTTCGATGACGAACGGGTCCTGGCCGCCGCCCATCCATAACGAACGAATGCGGGAATATATGGGATGGACGGACATGGGATTGGAGATGAGCGTCTGCGCCTGCCAGCCGCCGCCCCAGTATTGGGATTCGCCCACCGCGGCGCCGCGCGCGCCGGTGTCGCCGGATTTGACCGTATATAACTTTATATCAGTAATCTTCATCTAATACGTTTACTATGGAATTTTGTGCGTGAATATAGATTCGCAGTGTATAGACGCTGGCACAATGGACAAAATGACAATGAACATGGATAATTTGGCAAAATTACTTTGGTTGACGGCTGCGGTCGCGCCATTGGCTGGGGGTAACATTGAGTTTTTGCCTAAATAACCGCGAAAAATAGAGTTCATCCTCGAAACCAGTTTGAAGAGCGATTTCCTTGACGGGCAGTTCGGTTTCGGCCAGCAGGCTGCGGGCGCGCACCAGCCGCAGTTCAAGCAGATATTGGTGCGGGCTCAAGCCGGTGTGCGCCGTGAAAGTATGGCGAAACCAGCTATAGCTGACGCCCATTTCCTGCGCCACGACTTTCATATCCAGGTTGCGGTCAAATTCATCCTGAACGCGCGTGATGGCCCGTTCAATGACGTTGGCATTTTGCACATCCACGGACGATTGCGCCTGTTGCGCGGAATAGAAGAGGCCCATGAGATTGTTTGTCGCGCCGGCGAGGATTTGCTGGAGGGCGGGTCTATTCGCGCGGATAGCCTGCATAATCCGGCTGAAGGTCGCCAGCACCGTGTCCTCGGCGCCGATTTTGACGACGGGATTCTGCGGGGAGAAAAAGCGATGCTTCAGCCAGTGCCGGGCCATTTCGCCGTCAAATCCGATCCAATGTTCATGCCAGCCGGTTTCTTTGTGTGGTGTGTAACGGTGCCAGATGCCCGGGAAAAGCAGAAACGCGTGGCCGCCTTCGATGTTCGCTGAGAAATTGGGTTTTGATTCCAGCGTTCCGCCGCCGCTGGAAATGTAAAGAAGGGCAAAGCCTTGAAGGACCCGCCCGTGCCGCCAGTCAAACGCGAAACCTTTGGGATGGCCGCTCAGCGGATAATCTGTGTGTGAGGCGATACGCGATTCGCCGGCTGTGGTGGCGTAGAGCCCCCAGTTTTTATCGCGCTGGCTGACGGGAAAATAGCGATAAAATGCGGCGGTTTCGGATTTCATGCGACTGTGGGAATTTGGGTCTCTGCGATCGCGAAGTCAAGTGTTCAACCGCGTAAAACCATTTTGTCCATGAGAATTGCCATTTTGTCCATTGTTGGCAGAAACGAACCAGCTATAATCACGCTAATTCCATTCGAAGAAAGTTGCGCCTTCAGGTTATTGGCGGAAAGGATACTGGTATGAGTGCAAAAATATACAATCTTGCCGGGTTACTTACCATTTTACTACTGGCATGGTGCGCCCACCCAGCCCACGGCGCGGTCTTATACTGGCCGACGAACCAATATCTACCAACGCTTTCGCCGCCCGCAGCGACGATTGAGTGCATCAGCATGGATGGAATTCCGACTACTGAACAGACCTTGTTCACGTCGCTGGAAGGGATTGTGAACCAGACACAACCGCGGCTTGCCGTCGTCACCGACACCGCGGAGGGCGAGTTTGCCTGGCTGACCATTCATAATTTGAATTACGCCACCAACTATTTTGCCAATCCTTTTCAGGCCATTCTCGATTATGAAACGAATTTTGCGGGGCTGGTCGTGTATGATCCCCATGAGTGGGACACGCTCAATCTGGCGACAACAATTGCGGGTTTAAAAGATGAACTGGTTTGCGACCCGAGCCTGTTACATACCCTGACGAACTCTCCCTACAATCTGGCCGTCAAGGACGACCTGCGTGGAAAGTTTTCCACCAAGTATCAGGTCTATGGCTATCTTTACACCAACTACTGGCCGCAATGCGCCCATCGCCTTATCGCCGGAATCGGTACTAACAACTTCTGGAACCTGCGCGATTATACGATTGCCATGAAGGTTGCGGTGGTATGGCTGGACCCAACGATAACGGCCGATGCGAACACGCTGTCGCTGTTCATGAACCAAATAACGTCAGTCGGCGGAGTTTATCTGGGTTTTTGGCCGAATGAAGGCGGCGACATGAATTGGATTGGATCCTACGGCATCCCGGTGATGGCCTGTGACGACTTTGACAACGCCTCGGTTTACGGCGGTGTCATCTCGCAGATTTCAATTCCGCCAATTCCGCCGCCGCCGCCCCTACAAAATAAAATCTACGTCTCCCTGACCATGAGCGACGGCGATAATGTCCAGGAGGTTGAGCACAGGATGAAAGAACTCTGGAACAGCGGCTGGCGCGGGAGTGTGCCGATCGGCTGGACCATGCAGCCGTTGCTGGCCGATTTCGACCCGGCGATGTTGAATTATTATTGGAGCACTGCCACCACCAATGATTGCCTGATCGCTGGTCCATCCGGCGCCGGCTATGCTCACATCGAGCATTGGAGTGGCGCGAACCTCGCGGCCTTCGCCGATGCCTCCGATCCTTACCTCCAACGCAGCGGTATCCGGACCATTACTGTTTGGGATACTGTATCCAGCGCCGAGGCCGACGCCTACGCGACGAATTGCCCGACGCTTCTCGGCATCAACGATTACAACGACGGATACTACGTCGCCAACGACATGGGGCTCCCGGTCGTTGGATTTCCTACTGGCGGGAACTACGAGGGAACAACAAACTTGCTGATTAGCGCCATCCAAAGCGCCGCCAGCGGCTGGAGTGGCACTTCGCCGCTGTTCATTGATGTCCAGGCTGATTCCTGGCTCCTGGATATGTCAGAAATGTATGAAGTGACGAAGGCGTTCAGTCCATCCACTTACGTCTTCGTACGTCCGGATCAATTATTTTTACTCTATCAAAAGTCGGCGGGATTGAGCCAGGGTGGAGCATTGCCTTATGTGGCGACGCAACCGGCAAGCCAGATCGCCAACCCGGGCGATAACGTCACTTTTAATGTCATTGCCACCGGCACCGGGCCATTGAGCTATCAATGGCAGTTTGAGGGTACCAACATTGCCGGAGCAACCAGTGACAGTTATACTGTATCCGGCGCGCAGGCGGCTAACCTCGGCTATTACCAGGCCATCGTCACGAACCTTTATGGCGCTGCCCTCAGTGCCGCCGCCACGCTGGCGCTGTTTGGCGTGGATGAAGTCACCAATACTGTTTATTACGATAGCTTCGGCCGGAGCGGCCTGTTTAACGGCTCGACTCCCAGTCCGACGGACACCGGCAATGCCACTTGGTATGCATGGCAGCAATTGACTACTGACGGTTCGGCGCTAGCCGTGACCAACGCGGCTCCTAAGAACGCCAACAATAACGCCTTCCTGCCTTTCACGCCGCAGTTGAACAACATTTATACTCTTTCGGCCGACATCTATGGAGACTACGACATCAGCGGGTCAAATATTTGGTGGCTGGCGATGGGGTATTCCCAAAGCGCAATGACAAACACCTATTACGGCAATGTTGGCGCGGGTTGGCTGCTCCAACGCGCCGACAACAGCCAGGTGCAGACCTTTTCCGGCCCCGGCGTTGCCGGTTTGAATAATTTTTCGAACCCCGCCACCGCCGTCACCAATTCGTATAGCATGGTTCTGGATACGACCGCCGGCAACGCTGCCAGCGGCTGGACTGTTGCTTTTTGGGAAAATGGGACTCAATTGTGCCAGGATGCCTATGCTTCTAATCCTTCCATTGCGGATGTCGGGATAGGCGCAGACGGCGCAACCGGGGACTACTACGACTTTCAGTTGACTGATATGTTCTTCCCGGTCACTGCGCCCATCTATCAGGATGCCTTCGCTCGAAAGGGAGCGTTGAATGGTTCAACTCCCGCCCCCTCGGATGCGACCGGCGCGACATGGTACGGTTGGCCTCAATTGACCACGGACGGCTCGGAACTTGCCGTAAATACCAACGACCCCGGACAGCCGCCTTTTAACAACGCTTTCCTGCCGTTCACACCCCGGGCCGGACATATCTATACTCTGTCAGCTTCCATCCTGGGCAAAACCGGCGATCAGAATTGGCTGGCGTTCGGCTATGCCTCAAGCGAGTCCACCAACGTCTATTATCTGGATGTTGGGGCGGCCTGGATGCTGCAACGGTGTAACGACACGAATGCACAGTTTTTCAACGGCTCAAGCGCGCTGGCTTATTCGCCGAACTTTCCTTCGAGCGGCCTGTTCAACACGTGGAGCATCATTTTGAATACCACAAACACGCAGTGGACGGTTACGTTTCTCATGAATGGGCTTTACATGACGAACTTTACGTACGTGTCCAATCCCTCTATCCAATACGCAGGCATTGGAGCAAACAGCGGCACCGGCGATTTCCGGAACTTCAGCCTGATTGACCAGCCGATCTCCTCAACCGGCAGCCAGTTGCCGCTCGTGGTTTCGAATTTGGCTCCTGAGGCTGGCCCGCAATTGCAATGCGTGTCCCAGGTATGGGGCCAACTCACCCTGACATGGCCGGCCGTCTGTCAGGGATGGCTTTTGCAAAGCAATTCGGCAGGGCTGTTTGATACAAATGGATGGGTAACTGTTCCCGGTTCATCTCTGTCGGATCAAATATCCGTCCCCATTGACCAAAGCAAGGTGAGTGTATTTTTCCGATTGGTATCGCCTTAATTTCAACGCCGACAGCCTCACGGTGCAGCCGGGTGTTGCGAATGCCAACGCGTGGTTCGGAAACCTGGAGTAATTTTCAAGGCAGCTACTTGAAATTCGTTTCAGACCAGAATAATCCTTGTTGTTTCGCGAAAAATGGCCCGCTCGTTTGTAATCTCCAAAAACCATTTTGTCCATGTGAATTGCCATTTTCTCCATTGTTACAGCGGACGAATTGTGGGAAGGTGCCCGCATCAGCCAAAACTGCGAACATGAAATCATTGGCTACACACGTGTTCAGCCAAATATTAACCTGATAGAAATACCCATATGAAACCAGACATAACTGCGACCACCCTGAATCAATGGCGGGACATTCGGAATTGGGCAATTGCGGCGGCTCTTTTGCTTTTCCTGACTGTGGCCGGCACAGCACGGGGGCAGTCAATCACAAATCTCATTTATCAAGACAACTTTGAACGGTCCGGGCTGTTGAACGGCTCAACCCCGGACGTGGACGCCACCGGTGCCAAATACGTCGCCGGTCCGCTTATTTGGACCGGCAATTGGACTGATCAAAATGGCAATACCGAGAATGCATGTTTTTTCAGCAACGCCCTGCCCATGGCTGTTCAGGGTCCGCTTTACAACGTCGCGTATCTGCCGATCACAGTGGAAACTGGACACGTTTATACTGCTTCGTGTTCCATCCTGGTCAATACGAACTATACTGTGTGGTGGATGTTTTTGGCTTATGACACGGTTGACACATTGAACGCCGTCCAGGGCAATTGGGTTGGAGGGATGCTGATCCGTTCAACGAACAATCCGGGGACCGGCGCCGGCAATCTTCAGGTATTCACAGGCGGCGGCACGGGTGGAGGCAAGACCTTTAACTTTTCACCCACTAGTTTGATCCAACCACAATTCATTACTTATACCACTGTTTTAAATTTGGCCGATCCGGCCAACCTCACCGAAATTTGGTACACGAACGGGGTTGCGATCAGGACTAATGACGTTGGAGCGAACCTGTCAAGCGTAGGCGCGAACAATGGCATGTGGCCTCGCTACTTGACCTTTGGTCAAAGCAATTGCGGCGGCTACGTAACCAATTTTAACTTTACGGATGTCATTCCCGTCACCTACCCGCCGAATATTATTGAACAGCCCAATAACCTGACGGCGCAGCAGGGGCAAACGGCCACGTTCTGGGTTAATGCTGTGAGCACGCCGGACCCCACCTTCCAATGGATGAGCAACAATGTCGCCATCGCAGGGGCTACCAATGCCACTTATACCACTCCTCCGCTTTCTTCGTCATATAACGGCGCGAGCTATAGTGTGCAGGTCGTCAATGTCGCTGGTACGGTGACAAGCAGTTCCGCGACTTTGACCGTGACGGCCGGCCATCCGACGGTATATTCCGCGACCAAGACCGCCAGCCCGAATAATATCGTCGTTAATTTCTCCAGCGCGGTGGATTCGAGCTCGAGCCAGAATGCCAACAATTATTCGCTGAACAACGGCGCTTCCGTTTCCTCCGTCAGCCCGGGCGGTTCGCCCAGCAGCGTGATACTGACGACGTCGACGTTGGACCCAACCCTCCCATACAATCTCACCGTCAATAATGTTCAAGACTCGGTTGGTGACGCGATGGCCGGGGCCAGCACCAACGCAGTGCTTCCAGCGGGTTTGGTACTCGACTTGAAAGGGGATTCAGGCGTGGTATTGGACGGCAACGGCAATGTGGTTGAATGGATGGACCAGAGCACCAACGCCAACAATGCGTCCCAATTTTTCGGGTGGAGGCCATCCACCAGCGGCCTAGGAAATTCGGGCGCTACGGTGAGGCCGACGACGAACACGCTTATCAACGGATTGCAAGCGCTTACTTTCAACGCCGGCAGCGATACCTTTTTGCAGGCGGCACCAACGCCCAGCATCGGAATTAACAGCAATTTGACGATCTATTGTGTGGCCCAGGCTACGGACGCGGGCGCCAGCCGGCATTTGATCAGCAAAAACGTGGGCAATCAACCGGGATCATACGAATTGGATGCGAATAGCAGCTCCGGGGCATTGCAGCCCGATTTAGTTAGCGGGTCTGGTGGAAGCGGCGCTGCCGGTGTGGCGGCGGGCAGCACCATCGCCTTCTCCGCAGCCCACGTTTATGCGGCGACAAGGCAGTTCGTCGCGATATACACCAATGCGTTTGCAACAAATGCGCTTCCTCCGGCTCAAACGAATTGGTTCTACACCCAAAGCAACTCAGTCTCTGTCTTTCTTGATGGCGTCGGTACGAAGACCAATGCCGCCGTGAACGAAGGCGCCCCTGGTTGCATAGACAGCGCTGAACCGGTTTATATTGGCACGCGGGAGGATCATTATACCGGCGATATCATGAATGGCCAGATCGCGGAAATCCTGGTCTTTAACACGGCATTGTCGGGCGCAGACATGACCAACCTGGATAATTATTTGGGGGCAAAATGGTTCAATGGGGTTACCTTTGCCGGGGCGGTCCCGACCATTACCAGTTCCAACGGATTTGCCGTGACCATCTCACCCGAACCATCCTCGGGAAGCACGCATCTTACCGGCTACCAGTGGCAGGAGAATGGTACGAATGTACCTGGCGCCAATCGCCCGTCTTATACCACCGGGATCCTGGCTCCATCCGACAACGGTGAGACGTATTCCCTTATCGTGACATTGTATAACGGGCAAAGCTTTACCAACACAACCTTGCTGGATGTTCTCAACGAACCGGCGTATGTGACGTCTGCGGGGATTCCGATCTGGAACACGAATCAAATCATCGTGCTGTTTGATGAATCGGTGGATCCCACCACCGCCACAACCGCGGGCAATTATTCTTTGAACAACGGCGCCACTGTCAATTCTGCCGCGATGGGCAGCGCGCCAAACGAAGTCATACTGACCACGTCGTCTTTAAATTGGAGCGCCAATCCCGGTAATTATTCGCTCACGGTTTCAAACGTGAGGGATTTGTACGGCAATACGATTGCAACCGCGTCAACGGCCGTGGGACTTTATCCGGCCAACGTAGCTCTTTGGGTCAAGGCGAACACGGGCGTGACCGCCGACAGCAGCGCGAATGTCAGTCAATGGAACGACCTGTCCGGCAATGGAAATAATTTGATCAACATCACTACGGTAGCTCCAAAGTTGGCGACTAACGCCCTTGGCCAACAAGTCATCCGCTTTGTCGGGACCAATGGCACTGCCTACGGCGCCGAGTTGGACGCCCCGACAGCTTCGTCGCTGGCGATTACCGGTGATATGACGGTGGTTGCGGCGATGAGATTTGCCACGCTTGCCGGCGGCACCAATGGCGAGATTCTTTCAAAAACCGGACCAGGTTCATATCCGGCATCAATCGGGACGGAAAACATCGCTGCGCCGTTTGACTACTATATTGGCAACACTGCCGGCTTCTTTCGCGGCAATGGCGGCAGCGGCGGCAATGGCACAAGTTATGGCACGTCTAGCGCCACGGTCGCTCCTTTCGTGGGCGTGCAACAAATCCTGGCTGTGACCGAGTTCGGCAACACTGTCAGTCACTTTGTTAACGGCGAGCCCGCCGGGACGGGACCCTTGAGCAACAACTACCAGGAGTCCAAAGACGGCGATTCGGGACAGGACTTGACCGTCGGCGCGCGATTAGACGAGCACAATCGCCTGACCGGCGATATATCCGAACTCATCGTGATCGGCTCAGGCATTTCCAGTGCTGATCTGGCGTCGTTGGAAAATTATCTTGCCGGAGAATATAATGTGGTCCTGTTCAATCAAAATCCGACGAACATCGCGTTCTCGGCGTCGACCAATAAAATAACGTTAAGCTGGCCAGTGGATCACACGGGCTGGCAATTGCAGGTGCAGACCAACAGCGCGTCCAAAGGCCTCAGCACCAATTGGGTCAATGTCAGCGGGTCAACCGTTACCAACCAGGTGATCGTTCCGATCAACCTGACCAACGGCGTCGGGTTCTACCGTTTGATCTTCCCATAACCAAGGTACCGGGCACCAATACCAAAACCATGAAATTCTCCATCACAGCAAAAGGCGCTCTGGATGATTTATCAAGGAGGGAAGACCGAGCTTTTGATGGAGTGAATGCGGGTGTGAAGGCGCAACGCGCCTTCACGCTCATTGAATTGCTCGTGGTCATCGCCATTATTGCCATTCTGGCGGCTATTATGTTGCCTGTTCTGGACAAGGCCAAGCAAAGGGCAGTGACGGCTCAATGCCTTAATAACATGAAACAGTTGCAAACGGCCTATCGTATGTATGTGGACGATAACAATGACTGGCTGCCGTGGAATGGGGTGGGTGGAAGCCCCGGTGGGGTAAATTCGTGGATCACAAACAACGACGCCCAGTCGACGGTGATATATCAGGGCATCAGAAACGGGGTGCTGTATCAGTATAACCAAAGCATTACCCTTTATAACTGCCCGGCCAATATCCGGAAGCTCCCAACACCGGCTTCACAAGTGCTGGAGGCAAGAAAAGAAACTGGCTATCCAGGTATCCTCGCGGGCTCTCTTCTGCCGCAGACGCGAACATGCTCGATTAATTATCCACTGGGAGGATACACGGCAAGTTCTACGGGAGCCGGCGCGTTGCTGGCTACGGGTGTTCATGCCATCAATAAATACAGCGCAATGATCACACCCAACCCTACTCCGCCTGGAATGATAGTTTTTTGTGATGAGAACAAATACAGCGTGGACGATGGAGATTTTGCAATGTACCCGGCCGGTTCGGGCCAAAACGAATGGTGGAATATGCCCGGCAGCCGCCACCAGAACGGCACTACGTGGTCTTTTGGCGATGGCCACTGCGAATATTGGAGATGGCATGGCGGCGTCGTGCCGGCTGGGGAGAACAGTTATCCTGGGCCATACACTCCGGCGGACTCTTCCGATGACCTTGCTCGTGTCCAGGCATGCACATGTCCGCTTGGGAATTGATGGAAAGGATTATTCGGCCAAAACGATGCCCGCCCGGGTCAGTTTCACGCGACGTGTCAATTCATTTCAAATATGATTTCCATCACAAGGAACGGCGCTCTGGATGATCCAAGGAGGGAAAGCCGTACATTTGGTGGATTAACTATGGGTGTGAAGGCGCTTGGGTGCGCCTTTGCGCTCATCGAATTGCCGGCGTCACGTTTCCTTGACCAACCGGGATGGCTATTCAACATGCGAACCGTCGTGGAATAGCGCGGGCTTCATCGACATGAGGATTCTTACCGCGACCAAGGGACTGGTTCTGCCGTTTTTATTAGTTGCCCTCGGGGCTTATGGCAATCCATCCGCGCCTGTGGGGATGCTGGTGAACGGCGTGAGCAACCCTCTGGCGATTGAACGTGACGCCACGCGATTCACCTGGATGAGTGGAGATACGGAACGAGGAGCGTGCCAAACGGCGTATCAAATCGTTGTCTACAATAGTCCACAGTCCACAGTCCGCGGTCTACAGTCGGCAGCGGACTCGGGAATCGGGGCTGGGGACTTGAGACTGATTTGGTGGGACAGCGGCAAAGTCAATTCCGCCAGGTCGGCGGCAGTGGAATATGCAGGTAAAGCGTTGCCCATGGCCACACGATTTTGGTGGAAGGTTCGGATTTGGGACCAGACAGACAAAGCCAGCGCCTACAGCGCGCCGGCTTATTTTGACACAGGTTTGAACCAGGATGACTGGACCGCGCATTATATTTGGGATGGAACGACAAATCAGAACAACTTTGCCTATTTCCGAAAAACTTTTGTGGTCACACGCATTCCGACACTGGCGAAAGTCTATGTGACGGCGCACAACGATTACCTTTTGTTTTGTAACGGGCAACTTCTGGGCCGCGGGCCCGCACGGTGTAATCCATATCATTATGGCCAATACAATGCGTACGATATCACTACTCTCTTAATGCCCGGAACGAATGTATTCGCGGCACTCGGACACTGGCTGGGAACGTGGAATGATTCGGGTGTCAACGGCCAGCCTGCGTTTTTGCTGGAAGCACGGCTGACATATAGTGGTGGATTAGCTTCCACGATTGGCAGCGATGATTCCTGGAAAGTCCTTGCTCATACGGCATTTACTGAAACCAACGCGACTTATTTTGGCGGAGCCGGTGGCGGGCGGAATCGAGCTGCCATACAATTTGATTCGCGTTTGGAGCCCTTGAGTTGGAAGAAGGTTGATTTTGATGATTCGGCCTGGAGCGCTGCAACGATAGTGGACAGGCCTGATTATCATTTATTCGCTCAAATGGCACCGCTGGAACGGGAACAGGCTGAACTCAAGCCCGTGAGCGTCACTTTTACAAATGGTGCATGGCTGGTGGATTTTGGGCGTTGTATTGACGGTTGGCCCAAACTGACGATGCGCGCAAATCACCCGGGCGATGTGGTCCGCGTCCAATATTTTCAAATGACCGGTGAACGCAAAGCCGCCGGGTGGGATGATTATTCGTGCCGTGGCGGCGCAGAAACATGGGATGCGGAATTCGGACGGCACACTTCATTTCAAGTGCTCAAAATCACCGGCTATGCCGGAAGATTGGAAACTTCCGACGTGCAGGGGATGTGGGCTTATTGCGATGCGGACGTCGAAGGACGTTTTCGTTGTTCCAATCCTCTACTCAATGCGATTTACCAAATGTGCGAACGTTCGGCGCGACAGAACATTCAGCAGGGCATCATTAGCGTGGACGCCAACCGCGAGCAATCACCGTGGACGGCTGATAGTTGGAACATTGGAAATGTGCTGCTTTACAATGACCGCGACACGATGATGATTGACAAGGTGGTGCGGGACTATGGGACGGCGCAGCTTCCCGGCGGCGATTTCCCGTCCTGTTGCCCGGCAAACAGGCGTGCGGATTATCCTCCGCCCGGCAAGGAGTTCCGGCGGATTCCCGAATGGTCCATGTATTGGCCGATGTTGTTGTGGCAACAATATCTATTTTCCGGTGATGAGACGCTTCTGCGCGCGATGGCGCCACGTTTGGCACATTTCATGGAATCATTGAAGCCATTCCAGGACCCGGCTACCAAATTGCTCAATCCCCCCGGATGGAGAATCTCAGACTTTGCCGGTGGCAATATGCCAAACGGCGGTTACAACGCAGCCACGGCCTGCCAATACTATGAAAATCTACTGATCACTTCATGGATATTTAGCGTTCTCGGCCAGACAAATCAGAGCGACGATTATTTTCGTCAGGCCGGGGAAGTTAAAGCAGGCATCAACGCCAATCTGTTCAACGGCGACTTCTATTTGGCGCGCACTGACCGGAAGGAAATGTTTCCGCTCGCCTCGGCCTGGGCTATGCGTTTTGACATTGAGCCTGAGGCGGACAAATCGAAAATTCTTGGCGCCCTTGAAAAATGGGGAAATCCGAACATTGGCGGATATGGCGGGGATGCGCTTTACAGCGGACTATTTAATGCCGGCGGCGGCGCTTTCGCCGTGCGCGACCTTGCCCGTTATCGTCCCATGCTTGAGGAGAACAAGGCAAATTGGGAAACATGGACAGTCAGTGCTGAAGTCAATCACGCCTGGACTTCCTATCCCGGTTATATTTTCTTGAAATACATCTGTGGCATTCAGCCCACGAGTGGCGGGTTTACGACATTCGATGTCCGTCCTGTAACAGGCGGTCTGTCCTTTGCCGAAGGCGCGATTCCCACCGTAAAAGGACTCATCACCACGCTCTGGGAGAAGGGCGAGGATGGCAGCTTTTCGCTGAGGATAAAAGTACCCGCCAATACACGCGCTTCGATTTACCTTCCTAAAATCTCCGGCGAAGATTTCACGATCACTGAATCAGGAAGACGCATATGGCCGGCCACAGAAATCAATGACCCGGGTGTGCCTGCCGTTTCGGACGCTGATTCTTCCATCAAAAGTGCGGTTGGCGCGGGCGAATATCATTTTCAGGAAATGCCGTAGAACTTAAATTATGAAAAAATTGCTTAAAATGAATGCGACGATCGGAAATCAGATCGCCCCTCTGGTTATCATTCTTGCGGCTTTCACGGCCTCCGCCAGGCCATCCTCTCCGGCGGGATTACTCGTAAACGGCGTGAAAAATCCGCTGGCGATTGAGCGTGACGCGACCCGTTTCACGTGGATGTCTAAAGATACCGAACGCGGAGAGCGTCAAACGGCCTATCAAATCGTTGTTTATCGAAGTCCACAGTCCACAGTCCACGGTCCAGAGTCCGCAGCGGACTCAGGACTCGGGACTCGGGACTCAGGACTGATATACTGGGACAGCGGCAAAGTGGCCTCTGACCAATCTGCTTCGGTGAAATACGCGGGCAACGCGTTGCCCGCGGTGACGCGATTTTGGTGGAAGGTCCGCATTTGGGATCAAACGGGCGAGCCGGGCCTTTACAGCGCGCCAGCTTATTTTGACACCGGCCTGAACCAGGATGAATGGACGGCGCATTACATCTGGGATGGGACCAC
The DNA here is from genome assembly GCA_035933915.1 of Verrucomicrobiia bacterium. Lineage (GTDB taxonomy): Bacteria > Verrucomicrobiota > Verrucomicrobiia > Limisphaerales > UBA11358 > UBA11358. The sequence continues at coordinate 40,692 of DASYYL010000039.1, read as the reverse complement.
AAATCAAAATAACTTCGCGTACTTCCGAAAGACATTTGTAGTCACCAGCAAACTGGCGCTCGCCAAGGTCTACGTAACGGCGCACAACGATTATCTTTTGTACTGCAACGGACACGCGCTTGGCCGCGGACCCGCGCGGTGCGATCCGTATCATTACGGCCAATACAATTCATATGACGTTACCAGCCAGCTGAGACCCGGGAAGAATGTTTTTGCGGCAATGGCCCATTGGGAGGGCAATTGGCGCGATTCGGGATGTAATGCCAAACCTGCATTCCTGCTGCAAGCGCGACTGGACTATCTGGATGGTTCGTCTACCACCATTGGAACAGACGAATCCTGGCGAATGCTTGCCCAAACTCCATTTATCGAAGCCAACCCCACCTATTTCAGCGGAGGTGGCCCTATGCTCAATCGGGCGGCGATTCAGTTTGATTCACGGCAGGAACCCAAGGGTTGGCAAAGGGCTGATTTCGATGATTCCGGATGGGCCTCTGCAGTTGAAGTTGACCGTTCCGATTTTCATCTCTTTGCGCAAATGGCGCCGCTGGAACGGGAACAATATGAACTGAAACCAGTGAGCATCACATTCACAAACGGCGCGTGGCTGGTGGATTTTGGCTGGTGCATTGACGGCTGGCCCAAAATCACCATGCACGCCAATCATCCGGGTGATTCGGTGCGCGTCGAATATTTTCAAATGACCCGTGGCCGCAAGCCATCGGGCTGGGACCGGTATATCTGCAGTGGTGGCAAGGAAACCTGGGACGCGGATTTTGGCCGGCATGCGTCTTTTCAAGAATTGCGGATTACCGGTTATGCCGGAAACTTGACATCTTCGGATGTGCGCGGCATGTGGGCCTATAGCGACGCGGATGTTGAGGGCCGTTTCCATTGTTCCAGCGATTTGCTCAATGCCATTTACCAGATGTGCGAGCGCTCCGCCCGCCAGAACATTCAGGAAGGCATGGTTAGTGTGGACGCCAACCGGGAACAATCACAATGGACGGCCGATAGTTGGAACATTGCGAACGTCCTTGTGTACAACGACCGCGACACGATGATGATCGACAAGATCGTACGGGATTATGCCGGTGAACAGAGGTCCGATGGGGATTTCTATGCGTGCAGCCCCTCACCGATGTTCGAGATCCCGGAATGGTCCATGTATTGGCCCATGCTCTTATGGCAGCAATACTTATTTTCGGGCGATAAAGCGCTCTTGTGCGAAATGTCGCCGCACCTGGAGCATTTTATGGACTGGATGAAGGGCTATGAGGATCCAAAGACCAAACTGCCCAACCCTCCAAAATGGCGAATTACGGACTGGGCGCCCCAATACACACCGCATGGCGGTATTAATTCAGCGACATGCTGCCAATATTACGAAAATCTGCGGATAGCATCGCAGATATTTTCGATATTGGGAGATTCGAGCCAAAGCAATGATTATTTGCAACAGGCCGAACAAGTCAAAGCCGCCATCAACGCCAATCTCTACAACGGCGAATATTATCTCGCGCGAACCGACACCAACAAATTCTTCCCCTTGGCGTCGGCCTGGGCCTTGCGTTTTAACATCGAGCCCGAGGCGGACAAAGCCAAAATCGTTGCGGCTATTGAACAGGGAGGAAAAGTTGCAATCGGCGGATATGGCGGCGACGCGCTTTACAGCGGGATGTTGAACGCAGGTGGTGGCAAGTTTGTGGTACAGGATCTGGCGCGCTATCGCCCAATGCTCGAGGACAACAAGGCCAATTGGGAATCATGGACTTCAGGCGATGAGGTGAACCATGCCTGGACATCCTACCCAGCCTATATTTTGTTGAAATACATTTGCGGCATCCAGCCCACCAGCGGCGGCTTCGCCACGTTCGATGTCCGTCCTGAAACAGGAGGCTTGTCCTTTGCCGAAGGCGCGGTTCCCACTGTAAAGGGACTCATCACCACACGTTGGGAAAAATACCGCGACGGCAATTCTTCACTCACGATCGAAGTTCCCGCCAATACACGTGCTTTCGTCTACATTCCGAAACTCTCCGGCCAGGCCGTCACTATCACCGAGTCCGGGCGCCAAATATGGCCGCTGACAGAAATCAGTGACCCCGGCGTGATCTCCGTTACGCCGGAAGATTCAGCCATCAGATGCCTGGTCGGCGGCGGTGAATACCATTTTCGAGCGGTGCCGGTGAAATAGATCGCGATGACAATCGATATGCGAACCGGCCATAAATTGGCTCAAAAATATATGCCCAGCCCTGTGACCCCGCTTCAGCGACTTTCTGACGCGCTTATTATTATCGCACTGACCGCAACTGTCTCCTTGGCATTGGCCGACGAGCCGCCCTATGAAGACCCAAGCCTGCCTGTGGACCAACGCGTCGCGGATCTGCTCGGCCGCATGACCCTCGAAGAAAAAGCACGTCAACTCGACCTCTATGACGCCAAGACTACTTTAGTGACTAAAATCAATCTGCTCAACGGCGTCCAGGTCAAGCCGGGCACGCCGTTTGTCCCTGATCGCGCTGAAAAAGCTTTTGGAAATCTGGGCGTCGGCGCAATCCACGAATTGTATCCGGACGCTCAATTTTATAATGCACTGCAGACTTGGGTGATGCAGCACGGCCGCCTGGGTATCCCGGTCCTGCTTACGGGCGAGGGTCTGCACGGTTATATGGGATACGACGCGACTATATTTCCTCAAAGCGTCAATTTGGCCACGACCTGGAATGTTGATCTGGTCCGTGACGAGGGTGCGGCCATCGCCTCGGAAACGCGCGCCCACGGCGTGGACATGATTCTGGCGCCAGTGCTGGACGTCGCTCGCGAACCGCGTTGGGGCCGGGTCGAAGAAGATTTCGGCGAAGACCCGTTCTTGTCCGGCCAACTAGGACTGGCCTATGTCGAAGGAGTTCAGGGCGATTCGCTCGCCACGGACCATACTTGCATTGCCGAACCAAAACATTTTGCCGGCTACGGCTCGCCTGAAAGTGGAATCAACACGTCGCCAGTCCATGCCGGTGAACGCGAAGCCCGCATGTACATGCTCAAGAGTTTCGAACCGGCCATTCGTGAAGGCCATGCCATGGGCGTCATGGTCGCCTATAACGACATCGACGGCGTGCCGTGCACAGCCAATCCATGGTTGTTGCGGGAGGTCTTGCGCGGCGAATGGGGATTTCAAGGCTTTACACTGGCGGATGACGGCGCAATCCGGCGCCTCTACACGGACCATCACGTCGCCGCCTCGCCGGCAGACGCGGCGCGCCTGGCTGTTAATTCAGGCGTGGACATGCAGTTTTACGATTTCGCCCCTGACACATTTCAGAATGCGCTTATTCAGGGCATAAAAGACGGCAGCGTTTCCGAAAATACCCTGGACCATGCCGTTGGCGGGGTGTTGCGCGTAAAATTTTTACTCGGTCTTTTTGATCATCCATTCATCGACACAAATCTTGAGCGTTCCGTTTGCCGCTCACCGGCTCACCTGGACCTTTCGCTCGAAGTCGCCCGTCAATCCATGTGTCTCCTTAAAAACCAGGACCACCTTCTTCCTCTCGATAAGAACCAGAAACGAATCACAGTCATCGGTCCCAACGCGCTCGTCGTCCAAACGGGCGATTACACCGGGCATCAGGCCAGTCTCGATACACCCGAATACAGTATCGCCGCACAAGTTAAAGACATCGTGTCGCCAAATACATTAGTCCGAACCGGTGACGGCCAGGACATCGAGAACGCCGTCGAACTGGCAACCAACTCGGACGTAGTTATTTTGGCGCTCGGCGAAAACTCAAAACTTTCCGGCGAAGGCCACGACCGCTCGAATTTGGACCTGCCCGGCAACCAGGAACAATTATTGGAGGCAGTTGCGGCAACGGGAGTGCCGGTCGTCCTGGTTCTGGAAAACGGACGCCCTCTGACGATTCCCTGGGCTGCAGAACACGTGCCCGCCATCCTCGAAGCCTGGTATCCCGGTGAATTCGGCGGACGCGCCGTCGCTGAAACCCTATTTGGCGATAATAACCCGGCTGGAAGATTGAGCATCTCCTTTCCCGAGGCAACCGGCCAGTTACCCGTTTTTTATAACCATTTTCCCTCTAAACGAAATCGGTTCGTGGATGGAAATGATTCTCCGCTGTTCCCTTTTGGTTTCGGTCTAAGCTACACGCAATTCAAATACGAAAACCTGAACGTTAGCGTGCCTCAGTCTGGCAGCGATGGAGACCTCCTCGTCACCTTCGATTTGACGAATACGGGCCAGCGCGACGGGGACGAAGTGGCCCAGGCGTACGTGCGCGAAATGACTGCCAGTGTCGCGACCCCGGAACGCGCGCTCAAGGCATTTTCCCGCATTCATCTGAACGCGGGTGAGACTCAGACCGTAACTCTTCACATCAAAAGAAGCGACCTTGCCGTCTGGGGCGCAAACCGCAAATGGGCCGTCGAACCCGGACAATTTACGGTTTGGGTCGGTGGAAATTCCCAGGCAACCTTAACCAACACGTTCAATCTGCAATAGCGCTGTGACAATGAATCAATGGTTTTCCGGACGTACACGCCTGTGCTGCACACGCGCTCTCACGTCCCTTGTGGCCCTTGCGCCCCTGGCGTCCCTGCCGGCACTCGCGACCGAACCATCTATGCGCCCCGCCGCGCGCATCACCACCCAATACATTGATGCAAAGATTTCTCTGAATTATCCCGGTTTCCAGGGCCTGTCCGTGGACAGTCTGGGAAAAGAACATTTTCCCTTGGTCATGATGAAAGCGCCGCCCGCATCATGGCCCCCCACGCAGGCAGAGCAGCGTGGTTCGCGGGTGGAATACTTCCGGCCCGGTCAAAATAATTCAGCGCCCCCGCAATGGACCATTGAAATCCGAACAGATGAAATCTTGCTGGAATCCCATTGGTCAGCGGACGACCCGCCACAACCGCTGGTCCTGGATGCCGATACCCGAGTGAGCCACGTAACATTGCTCGGACTGTCGCAAACGAACGGCTCTGTCCAGCTTCCGGCCCTCATGCACTTTCCCGACCAGGGAACATTTCAGATCTCCGCCAACGTACCAAACGCCGGCCCGCTCGGCTATGCCACGACCCGGAAAGACACCAAAATTACTTTTCCCGCCGCAACCCCGGAACATCCGACGTTGGATTACACCTTAGAAGTCGTCACCATCTATCCCGAAATTCCGGGGATAGACGCAGACGCTCGTTTCGATGGTTTTCGCCGCAACTGGCTTAACATCTTTCAGCTCAATCCCCAACGACGAATGCTCTCCAACAATGCCGGCAGCGATACCTGCGGGTTCTGTTATTATGAGTATGCAGATATCGCCGGGCACACCCCTCCGCTCGCCCCGGACCTTTCGGCGTGGGACATGGTTCGCCAGACGCTTGATCGAATCATCGCCGGCGCCAAAGCGGTCGGCATGCCCGGTTATAGCTCGATGGTTATTCATCGCGAAGACCGCCCTGAATGTTCGGCCGATACATACCCATCGTTTTTGATTTCTACGGAAGACTACGTCCAGGGAACAAGCGACCAGGCATGGCTGGCGGGCAATTACGACAAAATTAAATCCTGGGCTGACGCCATGCTCGCCACCGATCGCAATGGCGACGGCCTGGTTAAATACATCCTCAGCGGCAATACCGGGTCCTGGCCGGTAAAAATAAAATATCGGCCCGCGAACTGGTGGGACACCCTCGGATTCGGTTATGAAGATGCATACGCAAATGCGCTGGCGTATCGCGCATTGCTGGGAATGGACAAACTCGCGCAGCAGGCAAATCATCCCAACGACGCCGCGCGCTACCGTGCTGCCGCTGAAAAATTGAAGTCTGTCTATTTCCGGACCTTTTATGACCCGAAAACCGGCGTATTGGCGGGCTGGCGCAGCGAGGACGGACAGCTCCACGATTATTATTTTCTTTGGGTCAATGGGATAGCGATTGATTATGGATTGGTTCCGCAGGACAAGGCCAATTCGATTATGGACCGATTGCTCGCAAAAATGAACGAGGTTGGCTATACGAACTTCGCCCTGGGTCTGCCCGGCAATCTCATTCCCGTGCCAAAAGCGGACTGCATGCAGTATGGTCCCCACGACGGATTCCAAATCTACGAAAATGGCGGGGCCACCGCGTGTTTCTCTTACTTCACATTGGCTGCCCTCTACGATTTGGGCCGAATTCAAGACGGCGATCGCATTCTGTTTCCCATGCTCGATGCCTTTGCCAAAGGCGATTTCCAGGGATTTGGCCCCCACAACAAAAGCAAGGATTGGAAAATGTGGGATGGAACCTGCAAAGGCTACGAAGGGCTGCTGAACGATGATTATTATGCCTTCCTGGCAGTGCTCGACCGTCAAACAGCTTTGGACCGCGCCCAAACCGGCTATCGGAATGTCGCATTCTGGGCGGAGGCCGGCGCGCAAATCGCCGTGAGTTCACACAGCTACCGTAATAATGGCGCAATGACCCATGATGGCGACCCGTGCCCGTTGAACCGCCCATTCATTCCCGGCGAACCTGCATCTCGCTGCTGGTTCAGCAGTGAAAACGAGCATTTGCCGCAATGGGTATGGCTCCATTTCCCGGGTTCGCGAAAAATCGACAAAGTGGTTCTTTACGCCGGCGATACCGATACCATTCCGTCCGAATTTTCTGGACAATACCTGCGAAACGGCACCGGCAAGTTTGAGACGATCTTCCACCTTCAGCATGCTGCGTTTGATCCGGAAACGCATTCCCTAACCGTCGAGATTAAACCAGTCGTGACGGATAATTTTCGGCTATTGATTCAACGAAACACCGCATCGGTCACTCCGCAGTCCTGGATCGCCGCACTCGCGCAAGTCGAGGTCTACGGCAGCAACCCTAATCCCGGTCGCAAGTGGCGCTGCCACCTGCCGGTCCGCCAAGCCGCGCGGCACATCTCCGCCACTAAACTGAAATCCCATCTCCGCCCCACAAAATTTGTTCCTGAAATCAAGGACCTCGGACAAACGTTAGACATCAGTACTCCCTGGTATCGCGTAGTACTGGACAAATCGCGTCCGCGAATTGTGCAACTTTCCTGGGACTCTCTCGGCCACGGCGAACTCGGCGTCAATTTTCTCAACGGCGCGTGCCCTAATCTGGACCCGATCTTCGAACCTAATCCGCGTAGCAGCGGGCATGAGTCCACTCTGACTAACGGGCTCATGCATGACGACAATGTCTTTCATTATATTCCAGTACAGGTAGCGCCGGGAGTCTGCGAACAAGTATCCATCCGCGCCGACGAACGCGGATTTGATTTGGAACTATCCGCCGTCGCGAATCAGCCAACCTTGATGCGCGGCGGATTATTTCGGTTCGATTTTGCCGCCAACCAAACTCCGACCACGTTCGTCTGTCATCCCTCGGCGATAATGAATTACGTGGAAATGCCTGCATATCTTGACGCGCCCGACTTCGGAACGGCCTACATCACTCGCACAGGTGATGACGCGGCCTTTTATCGCATACCATCGTCCCTGTTTCCCGCCACGACCTATTGGGTGGACATCACGCCGGATAGGCCGGTCGCCGAAGACGGTCTCAATCAAATTGGTCCACGTCCCTGGCACACAACACTGCATTTTGAAGTTCAGCGCCTCGAACCTTTGCCCGCCCTCGTCGACGCCGACCCGCGCCTGAAACGATTTCCAAAATATTCGCTCGATATGGTCCAATGGCGGCCCGATACCGGCATCATCGCCAACAGCGTCATGAGCTTGCCCTGCGGCTTGGCGATACTGTTCTACGCCCAGCAAGCCGTTTTTGTCCCGCATCTGGAAAACGGCGTTTCGCCGATGGATATGGTCGGCGCGTCGGTCGAGCGCTATTTCGAGGGCGCTCCCGGCTACCAAATGCCAAATCGAAACGTATGCGCGCCGGATTGGTCGTCATCACGCGAAACTGCGGCATATCTCGTCATTTCGGCATGGTACGACATTCGCACCGTCGGCGGCCTGAAACAATTGCGCCGGTGGCAGAAGCCATTGGATTGCCTGGCGAATCATATTGAATCACAGTTTGGCCCGGACGGCCTTATCTATTACCAGGGCCGCCGGACCATGTGGTTCGACACTTACAAACTTCAGGGAGCCGACGGCTACTGCAATGCCGCCGACTACCAGGCTTTTCAGTGCATGGCCGATTTGGAAACACTGGCTGGCCGCGTAGACCTGGCGAAGCGCTACCAGGATGACGCCGATCGAATCAAGGCCGTCTATTTTAAATTGTTTTATAATCCGCAAACCGGCGTGCTCGCGGGCTGGCGCACTCAAGAGGGAGTTCTGCACGATTACATGTTTCCCTGGGTCAACGGTTTCGCCATTTGCCATGGACTCGTTCCGCCCGATAATGCAAAAGCGATTTTGCACGTTCTGCTCGGCCAGCTCGATAAAATCGGCTTCCATTCCTATCAACTCGGCCTGCCGACCAACCTCAAGCCAATGAGTCCCGATGATTATATCCCTCACACCAGCGGCGCTCCCAAACGCGCCGACGGAATGGATACCTGGCAGGTCTACATGAACGGCGGTGCCACGCCGGCGATGGAATATTACTTTATCCAGGCCCTCTACCAAACCGGTCAATACGACGCGGCTGAACGGCTCTTGTGGCCGTTGATGAACTCCTTCGAGCAAGGAACATTTAACGCAGGCATTCAACTGCCTCATTTGAAACAGCGCAATCCAGTCGGCAGCGCATTTTATCAATGGGACGGCTCGCGCGGTCGCGGCGAAGGATATTTGCCGGAAGATTGGGACGGCCTCGAAGCATTGTTCACTGGTCATTATGGAATCGGTTTCAATCAGAATGGCTATTACCTTGAACCCTGGTCCCCTCTCAAAGGACAGAAAGTGCAGTTGAACCTTTCGTATATGGGCAGAAATGTTCCGTACGTTCCCGAAACAGACACGGCAAATGAAAAATAATTCTCATCAACTTCGCCGACCCTTCAATGGCAGGGATGGCGTGCTGCGCTGTCTCCGCCCGCGCAGAGCGGGCGGAACATTTGCGGTACGCGGTCCGATTTGCCTGCGCCGACCGATAACATTATATACCGTTGCAGCATGCTTAATCGCCGCATCCTCCGCCTTTGCCTCGGACCCGGGAACCATCCAAATCGACCGCGCTCAGAAAACGGTGACATTGGCTGATGGACAAGACGACCTCATTCTGCGCCTGGATTACAACGGCCGATGCGTTTTGGATCAAGTTAGCGTGCGCGGACACCAGGTAGCCGCCGAATCAGGCGTCTGCACTGGCATTCGCGAAAATGGCCAATGGCTCACTTCTCGCGATACAACCTCGCCGGCAGTTTCCGCGCGCAAAAATACGCTGACCGTAACTGGAACCTCATTTGGACCGCGCGGGGCCCAAATCGACGAAACCTGGCAGTTCACGGTCGAACCCGATCAAATTATCTGGCGGATCAATCGGAAATATCCCACCGATTCGCTTTTGGAAGATGTTGCCTTTCCGGAATGGGATTTCGCCGGCCTGTCCACGTGGACGGGCGGCTTATTGGACAACGGCGGCGTTGTCCTGGATAAATATTTGGAAAAGCCAAACTCCACCTACGGCGCGCACTTCGGGACGGTCACCTTTTGGAATTCCCAATCAGGCGATTGCCTGCGCGTTATCCCGCGCCTGCCGGACGATCAATTCGGAGCCGGCCGATTCTCGCATCAGACGAATGGCGTCCTCTCGTTCAATTATGTCGTCAGCGATGAAACTGCGCGCCCAAAACATTCCCTAATCCGCTTCCTCTCGAATCGCCAGGATGTCTGGCGTCCATTCCACGTCAAACGTTCAGAGGTCAGCGCGCAATTTACTCTGAAGACGCTCGATTACGGCAGCACTTACGACAGGGGCCGGCTGGCCGGATTGGACGGCGCCAAAGTTGGCGAATTGCTGAATACCGTGGCGCGTTACGGTGTCATCGACCAGCGGCTCGTTGGCGGCAATGGCTGGCGTTCAGGTTACATCTGCCTGCACGAACCGTTCTTTGCCGAAATGGCCCTGGCCCTGGATGAAAACGATTACACGACCAACTTTGCCCAATGCCTGGACTACGAACGCGACAACGCCATCGAAGTGGACGGACGAGTCAAGTCGCGCTGGTGCCATACTTCCGGCGACGCCATGCACTCAACCTATGACGACTCCACCGGTTTTTACGAAGCGAGATGGGGATTCCTGCTCGATTCTCAGCCCGACTACGTAATTAATGTCGCCGAAGAATTCAATCTCACCGGCGACCAAAAATGGCTCGAAGGCCTAAAGCCCACTTGTGAAAAAGCCCTGGACTATTTGATGCGCCGGGAAGTCGGACACACCGGTCTGGTGGCGATGATGAACGATTCGCTCAATCAAAAGAAGAGCAGCGACTGGATCGATGTCGTATGGGCCTCATACGAAAACGCCTTCGTCAACGCCGCGCTCTACGAAGCCCTGGAGCTTTGGGCCGACGACGAAATTAAGCTCGGCGATCCAGACCGCGCGGCGGCATATCGCGATTTTGCGGCCCGATCAAAAACCAGTTTCAATCGCCCAATTGCCGATGGCGGCTTCTGGGACCCAACGAACCAATGGTATGTTTATTGGCGCGACAAAGACGCCTCCATCCACGGAAATAACCTCGTCGAACCAGTGAATTTCGCCGCGATTGCTTATGGCATTTGCGATGATCCATCGCGGCAAAAAGCCATTCTCGACCAAATGGAACGCGACATTCAAAAAGAGAATCTTTTTTCGTGGCCACTGTGCTTTTTTCCATTTCAACCCGATGAAGGCGGCGGTTCTCCGTTTCCCAGTTACGAAAACGGCGACATTTTCCTTTCATGGAACGAACTCGGAGTCCGCGCCTACGCAGCCTGTGATCCGAATCTTGCACTTAAATACGTCAAAAACATTTTGGCCCGCTATGACGACGATGGTCTGTCATGGCAGCGCTATCTCAGAAAATCTCAGCAGGGCGCCGGCGATGATATTCTTGCCGGAAACTGCATGGCCATCGTCGGGCTGTATCGCGATATTTATGGCATCCAACCCCAACCGAACCGGCTCTTTCTTGACCCCCACCTGCCCACCGAACTGAACGGAACAAAATTCCGTTATCAGTCGAGGGGTTCGTCCTATCAGGTTGACCTGAGCGCAAACGATTACGCCGTAACTGTGGACGGTTGCACTGTGCGCGATACCAATTCCTTTGGCATAAACGCGAATGGTCATAAAATTGAATACTTCCCGAGCAGTAGTGAAACATGTGCTATGGCCATTTCGCGGGCCGACTCCCAACCGTTGGCCGTCCAAATTGATCGTTGGCCCGACGACCCAAACTCGCCACGCAAATGGACTGAGACATCGCCGCAAACGGACCGCAAAACGGTCCACGAGTTCAACCACTTGTCGCCCGGCATCATTTACGAACTAAAGGTGGACGGTCAAGTCGTTACAAAGTCACGTACTGGCAAAACCGGCTACATCAAATTCACATACAATTCCGGCTACGCAACGCCCAAAAAATTTGAACTCGCGCCCGCAACTGGACGATGAACTTTCGAATCGCGCTTGCGTCATGGAGTGCGGTGGCAAGCGGAGCGCGACACCGCTTTTCGACGTATAGTGCCACCCGATTCGAAAGCGGTGTCACAGCCACCGCACTCCAAGACCATGCGGCGGTTCGATCGGTTCACGGAAAAGTGGTAATACACATCAAACAATGAAAAACTGGATCCTTGGATTATGCATTTTCGCCTTCATCGCCAAATGCATAGCCGCGCCTGTCGAGGGTTCGGTACGGATAACAACCAAATTCATAGACGCAAAAATCGCCCTCGACTATCCAGGCTTCGCTGGCCTGTCCGTCGACAGCCTGGGAAAGGAACATTTCCCCCTTGTCCCGATGATCCCGCCTGCCGAACCGCGCCCAGCCCAAGCGAACGTCCACGACTCCCGTGTCGAATATCGAAAACTGGACGCCTCATCATCCGCCCCGCCGCGGTGGGCAATCGAAGTCCGAAAAGATGAAATCCTCCTTAAATCCCATTGGTCAGCCGATGATCCGACCGAGCCCTTCGTGCTCAACGCCGATGCCGACTCCTGCCATTTGACCCTTCTCGGCCTATTGCAAACAAATGCCTCAATTCAATTGCCAGCCATTTTGCACTTTCCCGACGAGGGCTCGTTTCGAATATCCGCGTCCGACGATGCCGGCCTATTAGGTTATTCAGCAACCCGCCAAAACGTGAAAATCACCTTCCCTCCGGCTACGCGGGAACATTCGCATCTGACGTATCGCCTGAAAGTCGTGGCGATCCATCCGAAAATCTCAGGCATTGATGCCGACCCGCGGTTCGATGGTTTCCGCCGCGATTGGCTAAATATTTTCCAAATCAATCCGCAACGGCGGCTGCTGTCCAACAACTCCGGCAGCGATTCGTGCGGCTACTGCTACTATGAATATGCCGATATCGCCGCCCAGACACCGCCCCTGGCTGGCAGATTTACCGCTTTGGACATGGTCCGCCAGACTCTCGACGGGATTATCGCCGGCGCCAGCGTCTGCGGCACGCCCGGCTACGCCGGCTTTTACGATCATCCTGATGATACCGCTGACACGCGGCCCTCATTTCTGATCGCCGCAGAGGACTATATCGCGGGCAGCCATGACAAACACTGGCTCGATGATAATTATAACCACGTCAAATCATGGGCCGACGCAATGCTCGCTACCGATACGAATGGCGACGGCCTGATTAAATATCCTGTCAGTGGCAATTCCAACTCCTGGCCGGATGGCCGCCCGCCACTGCGACCCTCCAATTGGTGGGACACCATCGGGTTCGGATACGAAGACGCCTATGCGAATGCCCTGGCCTATCGCGCCCTCACAGGCATGGAACAAATCGCGACGCAAGCCGGCGAGGATGATGACCAGGCGCGTTACCAGGCGGCTGCGGAAAAATTGAAGGCCGCTTACTTTAAAACATTCTACGATCCCGCGACCGGCATTCTGGCCGGCTGGCGCAGCGCAGACGGACAACTTCACAATTATTATTTTCCGTGGGTAAACGGAATTGCCATCCATTACGGACTGGTGCCAGCCGATAAAGCCAACGGCATCATGGACCGCCTGCTGGCCAAAATGCAGGAAGTGGGCTATACAAATTTTGCGATGGGCCTTCCCGGCAACCTCATTCCTGTCGCCCGAAGGGACTATGCGCACCACGATGTTCGCTTCGGCGGCGGGACGAACGAAGACGGCTCCGATGGATTTCAGATTTACGAAAACGGCGGAGCAACGGCGTGTTTTGCCTATTTCACGATGGCCGCCCTTTACGATCTCGGCCGGGGTCAGGATGGAGATCGCATCCTGTTCCCAATGCTCGATGCCTTCGCCAAAGGCAAGTTTCAGGGCTTTGGCGCCAACCACATGAGCAACGATTGGAAAACCTGGAGCGGCGAACCCCACGGCTACGAAGGTTTGCTCAACGACAATTACTATGCCCTGCTGGCCGTATTGGACCGTGAAAACGCCCGGTTGAACGGAAATGGGAGATGGCGGATTGAAGATGGAAGTTGGGACAGAGAAACACGCACCTGTGGCACCCTCCTTCGCTGAGAAGCTTCGGCAGGGCAGGTCGCCACTCGCGATAAGGCGTTGAAGTGTTGAAACGTTGACCCTCGAATGAGGAACGCAGGAAGGCAGGAAAGTGAGGTTACTAAATACCGAACGCCGCCCCGCTTGGCTTCTTTTAGAGGTTGATTTGCTTCCGCGCGGCAGGTCTTCGAACGCCCAACACCCAACGCCAACGCTGAAGGTGAAAGATGGCGGCGGGTAGCTTTCCTGTTTTCCTTCGTTCCTCATTTTCATTCCGATATTCCTACTTCCAATATGCTCACAGCGTCAGACCATATTCAACAGGAACAAGCGAAACTTTTTGGAACTTTTTGGAACTTAACCTCAAATACCGTGTGAGTGGGCACATGGCGTGCGGGAGCGGATGGATTTTGTAGGCCGCGTACCCTCACGCGGCGCAGGTCGGATGGGAATGACCCCGCGAAATCCGCAACTTCAGACCACAATGTAAAATAAAGTTTGACAAAACTTGACGATTTTGATATTACGAATTACGACGAAAGCCCTTAACCAATAATACCCCCTAAAACGAAGGATTCATCATGAGTGTAACAATCAAAACCATCGCCTGTTTGACTACTATTGCGGCGCTTTTGGTCGGAACCCCGGCATTCGCGGCAAACCTGATTCTCAATCCCGGGTTCGAAACCGGTAGTTTGACCGATTGGCTGGCGCTGGGCACAGGCACCGGAGCTTCGATTACAGTGTCATCGGGCAACAATGGCCCGTCAGACCCGGGAACGGACAGCGCGTTTATGGACAATACCATCCCGGCCAACAATTTGGCTCTTCAACAGAGTACGGCAGTTGGAGATGCGGCCCCCGGGTTAGTGAACTATTCGTTTGATGTGGAGGGCAACACTTCAGTCAACGGCGGAGTGCTCTTCGTTCATATCTGGGATATCAACTCCACTGGCGGCGTCATTGACCAGGGACCGGGATTGCTCGGGCCTTACTTCCCGGTAACTACCAGTTGGACCACATTCTCCGGTTCGTTCACCGCGCCAGCGAGTGTGAATCACTTTGAAATCGAATTTGATTGCACGACCGGCGCAGCTGCCGGCAGCGCTGAAGCAGTCAATATCGACAATGTGTCGCTGACCCAGGCAGTACCGGAGCCGGCATCAATTTCTTTGGCTGGGTTGGGGCTGCTTGGGTTATATGCGCTCCGTCGCAGCCGCAAGGTTTGAGGTGCAACAAGCGTTGTCCGCTGTCCGATCCGTCGGATCCGTCCAATACATCCGATGCACTCACCGCTCGTCACTCATCACTCAAATTATGTTCGTGAAAGAAGTCATGATAGGTATGGCGCTCTTGGCAAGTGGTGCTGCCACCGTGGGAAACGCGCAAGTACACCTCAACGTTCAGCCGGGCGTCGAAGTAAGCTGGCTGACCGATACCACCGATACTTACCAGTTGCAATGGTCGCCAGGCGCCGCTGGCCCATGGAATAATCTTGGCGCGGCAATGACGGGCAATGGCACGACGATGTCGGTCTACGATCCGTTCCCCGGCGGGGCGCGCCATTACCACGTGCAGGACATCGTTCCTGGAACGCCGCCGGTTTCAGGCAATCTCGTGGCGAACGGGGGATTCGAAAGTGGAAGCGGAGCCACCGCAAGTAATTGGACGGTGGATACCGCCGCAGGGGGACCGGTGTACGGAGTGCGCACGAACGACGACCCGCACAGCGGCTCTTACGATTTCCAGGTTTATCTCGCGAGCACTGGCGCTGGACCAGTCGTTCAGTTTAACCAGTCGGGCACACCGGTGACGGGTGGAACGACTTATCCATTTACATTTTACGCCAATGCGCTGAGCGGCAGCGCGGGAGAAAACGCACAATGGGAAATCGTGTGGAACAGCGGCGGGGCCACGGGCTATCAGGCGTTTGCCCCGGGAAATGGCAGCTACGCATGGATTAGCAACTCAGTCACCGCTCCGGCTGGCGCGACATCGGCAACGATCTATTTTCACTTTGCGGGCGCGGCCATTGCCAGCCAGACGGCGACGATCGATCTGGATGACATATCTCTGGCGGGGGGAACGCCGAGCGCCGGGACGCCTCCTGTAACGAACATTGTTGTCGCAGCGACCTTGCCGGTCGTGCAAATCAGTTGGGCCAGCGCGTCAGGGGTGTTGTATCAACCGGAATCAACCATCAACCCGGCAGCAGGGCCGTGGAACATGAACTATCAGGAAGTTTCGGGCAACGGTGGCACGGAGTCGTTTCTCAGCCCGATCACGAACAGCGCGACGTTTTATCGGCTGGCGACTCCGCCGGTGGTGGTCCAGCCGCCGTCAAACCTGCAACAGTCTCCCTCGGGAACGACCAATTCCATCGTCCTGACATGGAACGCCAGCACATCGCCGGGTGTGACGGGTTATGAAGTGCTCTATCAGGACACTAACAGCCCGACGACGAATTCAATGTCCGTTGGCCTGGTGGGCAGCGCCACAATCTCCGGATTGAACCCCGGGGATACTTATAACATATGGGTCATTACGCTGAGCGGCAACGGCCCGAGCGCGCCCGCCACGATCCAGGCACAAGTTTCCACCAACAGCAATGGGGTGGTCTGGTCGGACGAGTTCAACGGCAGTTCAATTGATTTCTCCACGTGGACTTATGATGTAGGCAACCAGGGTTGGGGTAACGGGCAGTTCGAATACGACACCGCTCAGGCCGAAAACACTTACACGACGAACGGGAGCCTGGTGCTTGAGGCGTTCAGGACGAATTATTGGGGAAACTCTTTCACCTCGGCGCGCATGCTGACGCAAGGACGGTTTGCCTTCAAATACGGCAACCTGGAGGCGCGGATCAAAGCGCCCAACACGGCCAATGGTTTGTGGCCGGCGTTTTGGATGATGGGCATCAACGCGGGCGCTATCGTGTGGCCGGATTGCGGCGAAGTGGACATCTTCGAAATGGGCTCTTCGTCGGGCATTGCCGCCAATACTCAGCAGGAGCTCATTGACTCTGCTTTGCACTACGCCGATACCAATGGCAACGCCGTGAACGTGGCTGCATGGCTGACCGCGCCGGAAAATCTGTCGCAGGATTATCATCTTTGGCAAATGTCATGGACGCCGACGAACTTCACCTTTTCCCTCGATAATGTCCCGTTCGGTTCATGGGACACCACGCATGTGCCGATGTTCCAGCAGCCGATGTTTTTGATCGTGAACATGGCCATCGGCGGGTATGACCCGTCGTACACGGGGGTCTATAGTCCGGGCGCAGTCACGGCCCCCCTTCCTGCGCAGTTGGACGTGGATTATATCCGGATTACGGCCAATCCATACACGCAGCTTTATTATGGCGATAATAACGCGGAAAACGGGAACTTCGGGGTTTTTGCCGGAGCAACGCCCGTAAACGATGCGCTGACTTACGGGACGGGCCTGGAACCGAACTTTAGCTACGGAACGAATGCGGCGCTGTACATTTGGAACAATATGACTCCCAGCACGAGCCCGCCCCCGCCGTCGGAGGGGACGAACTGCTGGTCGTTCAATATTGCGGCGAACAATTGGTTCGGCATGGGAGTGTTTTTGCCGAATTTTCGCAATATGAAGAATTACTCGGACGGCTACCTGCACTTTGATATTCGCGCAACGGCGGGAGACGCGACGCCGCTGGACGTGGGAATCCAAAGTTGCATTGCCAGCCAAATGACCGGGGATTCCGCCAACTCAACGCTGCCGCTGGGCTCCGACCAGACGGCGGAGTTCGGATTTCCTCATGACGGCCAATGGCATTCGATCACGATTCCGTTGAACCGGTTCGCGAACGTTGATTTCCGCACCATGAACCAGATGTTCCAGATTGCGAGTGTGTCCAATCCGACCGCCGCGCTCAACCTGTCGATTGACAACGTTTGGTGGCAGCCGAGCGTCCCGCGCGTCACGCCACAGAATGGAAATTTTGGCGTTTACTCCGAGACTGCTTCTCACACGAACTCAGGGGCATTCAGCCTGGGCGCCCAGGGCAACTTTTTCGTCTGGGCAAATACGATGGTGCCGGCAGCTCAACACCCATACGACGGTTCCCAGGACATTAGCCTGGTATCCGCCGGGCTGGGTTGGACGGGCATGGCCTTTACGCCGAACGTAAAATATAACCTGTCCGCGTACAATTATCCGGGCTGCAACCTGGTATTTGCCATGAAGACGACGTCCACCACGCCGTTTCTGGTGGGAATGAAGAGCGGTAACCTGGACGGCGTGGGCCAGAAATGGATCACGTTCGGTGGACCCGGCCTGGACCCCTATGGATTTGTCCGCGACGGCGCATGGCATGTCGTACAAATACCGACGTCCGCCTTCGAACCGGAAGTCGATTTCACGGCCGTAAGCCAATTTTTGGAAATATTAAGCCAGTCAGCCGCCATCTCGAACATCGAGCTCGACGATGTTTATTTCTCCAACGGCCAAACGCCCTCGCCGCCGGATCAGTAGAAGATGGGAGATGGGGTTTCAATCCGCTCTCACGGTTTTGCTGCCCCGCCGGAAGCCGGCCTGGAGAAAAATTGGTCGACCGTCTTATTGAATTCGTCGGCGTGCTGAATCAGGGTTGCATGGCCGGAAAAAGGCACGACCCAGAGCGCGGCTTTGGGAATATTTTGGAATATTTTGACGGTATGCTCGATCGAGATTAAATCGTGGTCGCCGCAGATAATCAGGCAGGGACAGCCGATGGCGTGAAGCGCGTCGAACGGAATATTGGGCTGATCCCAGTCGAGCATAAAAAGTTTCCATCTGTTTCTTTCTGCGTCGGTCTTCCAGACTTTATTTTTGCCGGCGTCGTATTGCTTTTTCCAACTGCCCCAGAGGCCGGGCGCGAAGGCCGAGGCGTCCGGCTGAACGTTTGCCCCAGTGGCGGCCAGCTTGATCACTTTGTCCGGATGACGCATCGCCAGTTCGAGCGCGACGATACCGCCGTCGCTCCAGCCCAGCACATAGGCAGCTTTGATGTGAAGCGCGTCGAGCAGCGCGGCCTCGTCGTCCGCCATCATTTCGAAAGTAAGCGCCGGACTCGGATCTTTTGATTTTCCCTGGGCGCGGCTGTCGGCGGCGATGACCCGGTACCTGGCTGCGAAATAAGGAATGTTGTGGGCGAAGGCGCGGATGCTCCCGCCGTTTCCATGGATCATGAGCAATGGCGCTCCCGCCCCGTATTGTTCGCAATACATTTTAAAGCCGCGGATATCGTAGAATTTGCCGGCGTCGGGATTATTGCCATAAGGAACAGGCTTTGATTGAGCTTGCGCCGAAGCCGCAATGGCGAGCGCGACAGTGATAGCGGCCAGAAGGACCCTAAGTTGTTTCATTACGATTCAGGATTATCCGTTGATGGCAATGCAAGCAAGGTCGGAGATGGAAGATGGCTCGGAATGTTGGATTATTGGATTCGTGGATTGTTGGATTTATGAGCAAACACCACGGACACAGGCGGGACGAAGCGGCCTGGATTTTTGGGTAAATGGATTTCCTTTGCGTCTGTTCCCGACGCCCGTCAGGGCTGAAATAGTGCGACTGTGATGGACAACTGCACAACGGGGTGAAAGTCCCTGTCAGGCCAAGTCAACCGGGCCTGTAGTGGAAAGATACTGCGGCGGCGAAATCCGACCGTGGAGAGCAACTGGAAGCGAACTGCCAGTCCGTAACGAACGGGATTGAATATCCCGGCAGTGAACTCGATTCGGTGGGGTGTGACAGGCGAGCGTGCTATTTAAACGCGAAGCCCTGAGCCGAGGCCCAAGCTCTGCGAAGAGGCAGTCTATGACTGCGGCCAAAAGCCAGCGATCCGGGCGGAAAAAAACGGAGACAGAAGAAACGCCCGATCGTGCACATTACATGATTGGAGAGGGAATGGCAGGCAGTGAGGTTGGCCTAAACAGTGAACTTCCTCACCAGAACAGGAACGGCGTTCATGCTCGCAAGGGCCGAAGAACCGACCGGCGGAAGTCAGAGCGTCCGTAGTAGCGAAGAAGCGGGTAACGACCGTGGAGCCGAGAGACGCAGGAAAGTGGAAGCGTGAAGGCGCCAAAGACCGAAAACAAACCGACGATAGTGGGTGAGACAAGCAACAGCTTGGCCTTCCCTAAACAGGCCGGAGAAACCCAGGCCCGCTGGGCTTGGGTGGAACGGAGCTTTTGGACCGAACGCATGTTGAAGTGACTGGAACAAAGCCGGGAGCAGACCGTATGGTACAGCCACTGGGATAAAGTCTGGCAGCAGGAGAACCTGAATCAGGCGATACTGGAGGTGGTACTCAATGGAGGCAGTGCGGGGATGGACGGGCAAAGCACCGGGCAACTTGCCGACAACTGGACGCAACAGAGTGAACAGTTGCAGCAAGAACTGCGAACGGGAAACTATCGGCCACAACCAGCCTTGCGGGCTTGGATACGCAAGCTCGGCAGCAGTGAGCCGAGGCCGTTGGGTATCCCGGCGGTGCGAGATCGTGTGGTGCAGAAGGCATTGCTTGCGGTGTTGGAACCCATCTTTGAACGGGATTTCGCCGAACAAAGTTATGGGTTCCGGCGCGGAAGAGGATGCCTTCAGGCATTGGGACGGGTAGAAACGCTGCTGCAAAGCGGGCAAACGTGGGTAGTGGATGCTGACCTGAAAAGTTATTTTGATACGATTCCGCACGAACGGCTCATGGCGCGGATGGAAAAGCGCATCGCCGACGGAAGAGTATTGGAACTGCTCAGGAAGTATCTTAAAGCGGGAGTGATGACAACGGGCCAAGGATGGGAGCCGGGCGAGCAAGGCACGCTGCAAGGTGCAGTCATAAGTCCGCTGCTGGCCAATGTGTATCTTAACCCTTTAGACCATCAGATGGCCAAGGCAGGATATCAAATGGTGCGGTATGCAGACGACTTTGTGGTGTGTGCGGGCACGCTGGAGCAAGCCCAAGCGGCGCTAACAATGATCGAGGAATGGGTCAGGGAAACAGGACTGACACTGCACCCAACCAAGACTCGAATCATCAACGCCGCTCAACGGGGAGGGTTCGACTTTCTGGGATACCACTTCGAGCAATACCGCGAAGGCGGAGGCAAGAAATGGCCCCGACAGAAGAGCCAGAAGAAGCTGCGGGAAAACCTGCGGCAGAAGTTGCCTCGCGGGCGCAGCGGCAGTCTTGGCCGAATCGTTGCCGAACTCAATCCGATCCTACGTGGCTGGTATAGGTATTTCCGATACAGCCTGCCTACGGCCATGCAGCGAGTGGACGAATGGACACGCGACAGAATCCGCCACATTCTTCGTCGCAGACACAAACGGCACGGGATGGTCAAGGGCAGAGAACGTACGGAATACCCCATTGAATGGTTTGCAGCGCAAGGGCTGTTCAGCCTGAAGAACGCCCAAACGCAATGGCTTCAATCCTTGAGAGGAAACCACTGACTGGAGAGCCGGATGCGGGAAATCCGCCTGTCCGGTTCGGAGAGAGGAGCGAGGTTTAATCCCTCGTTCCAACCCCTATTTTGTAGAAATCGCGCCTAGTAAAAAACGCACTCCGTCAGGAGCGGCGTCATCCCCAGTTCAGCCGGGTTCGCGATCAGCGGCCCGGTCGCGGGGCCGATATACCCAAATTTATTTGATTTCCTCTAATTTGAAACGTGAAGTGTGACTTTGTGCTGTCAATTTGCATTTTCAGTTTTCTTGTGGAGATTTGAAGGTTTTGAGGAAACAGGCACGTGTTGGGGCGTCCTGGCTCTATCTTCAGTTGGTCGTTTTAAGTAACCGATATGCGATTGTCCTCCAGCCGCGGCCACCGGTTGCGCTTCCGCTCATGCCTCCGGCATATCCGGCTGGAACCTTTAGCATAACGTGCAGAGTGCAAGCGTTACCGTGCATAACGTCATTGTCGTTCTTTGAAATCCTCCCGTTTTCTGGAAAATTCGCAGGTATGAAATCTGCAGAATAAATGGGAAACAACTCGGCATTTGAGCCCGGTTTGTTGAAGAGAGTTTTGCTTGGAACGAATCCCTGCGGGGATTCAATGCATGGTGACGCCGTGGCACTCATAAGGGGAGTGCCGCGGCGGTTTTTCTTCTGGATGCAATCGAGCTTCGGGAAGTTTATATCTGTGTTCATCTGTGGCTAATAAGACTCTCATCGGATTCGTGCAATTCGCGTCGTCTCTTCATGTATATAAACTGGAAGGATTCAGATTTTTTTGGCACAATTTTGGCCGATGCGCGAAAAATTTCAAGTGTGGGCGGAATCCCTCGAAACATTTGGCCTCGAAGTCATCCGTGAAGAACGTCACGATTGGAAGGCGAATGGCACGCGCGCCCTTCTTTTCGCGCTGTCCAAAGTCTTTCATGTCATCATCAATATCCGCCAATGGCTTTACAGCTACCGCATTTTGCGGGACAAAACGCTCGGGGTCCAGGTCATCGCCATCGGAAATTTGACCGCCGGCGGGACCGGCAAGACGCCGGTCGTCGAGAAATTCGCGCGCGAACTGCGCGATGCCGGCCGCAATGTGGCCATCCTTTCGCGCGGCTATCGCTCGAAACCCAAGCCATTTCATCAAGTGCTGTTCGACAAAATATTTTTGCGGGAAGACCGGACGCCGCCGCGCGTAGTATCAGACGGCAGATCGCTCCTGCTCGATTCCGAAATGGCCGGCGACGAGCCCTACATGCTGGCTTCTAATTTGAAGGACGTCGTGGTGCTGGTGGACAAAGACCGGGTCAAGAGCGGCCGTTACGCCATTGAAAAATACGGGTGCGATACGCTTTTGCTGGACGACGGGTTTCAGTACTGGAGATTGCGCGGCCGCCGCCATGACGTTGTATTGATCGACCGGCAGCAGCCCTTTGGCAACGAGCATTTGATGCCGCGCGGCCTGTTGCGCGAACCGCCGTCGCATCTTTCGAGGGCGCAAACGATTTTCATTACCAAGAGCGACGGCAAAACCGCCGAGCTGCGCGAGCGCATTGCCACGTTTAATGCCCAGGCGGCGGTCATCGAGTGCGTGCATCATCCGCTTTATCTCGAAGACATTTTTACCGGCGAGCGCAAGGAGCTGGACCTTTTGCGCGGAAAGAAAGCGGCGTCACTCAGCGGAATTGCCGAGCCGGAAAGCTTCGAGCACAGCCTGGTCTCACTGGGCGTGGAACTCGTTTATTCCAAGCGGTTTGCCGACCATCACCGGTTCACGCAACAGGAAGTGCTGAATGTGATTAACCGCGGCAAAAAGCGGCAGGCTGAGGTTATCATTACCACCCAAAAGGATGCCGTGCGATTTCCTAAGATTGACCGGCGCGATCTGCCGATTTATTTCATGCGCGTGGAAATCAGGATTGTCAGCGGCGCGAATGACTTTCAGGATTGCGTGCGGAAAATTTGTTTTAAATGATTTTCATCTACTATCTGGCTCGAGGGCTGATTGCATTTATTCAATCGCTGCCGTTGCCGTTGGTGGCGCGGATTGGCCGGTTGGGCGGGGCAGTGGCGTATCATCTTGACGGCCGGCATCGCCGCGTGGCGCTGGATAACTTGCGAATGTGTTTCGGCGGCGAGATGTCCGAAAAAGAAATTACGGCGTTGGCGAAAGAAAATTTCCGGCGCCTGGGAGAGAATTATTGCTGCGGCATCAAGACGGCGGCGATGAGCCCGGAGCAACTGCGTCCTTATGTGGTTTTTGACCGGCCGGAACAGATTCAACCGCCGCGCCGGATGGTCATGGCCATCGGCCATTTCGGCAATTTTGAATTGTACGGCCGATTCCAAAATTTTTCGTCCGGCTACCAATGCGCGACGACGTACCGCGCGCTCAAACAGCCTGAACTCAATCGATTGTTGCTGGCCCTCCGGGAACGGTCGGGCTGTCTCTTTTTTGAGCGCCGCACGGAGGGTCCGCTCCTGCGCGCGGCGATGAGCCAGCCAAATTTGTTGCTGGGACTTCTGGCCGACCAGAGTGCGCGCGGCTTGCGAGCGCCGTTTTTTGGCCATGATTGCGACACCGGCCTGGCTCCCGCGATTTTCGCGTTACGATATCATTGTGATCTTTACACGTCGTTTTGTTTTCGGACCGCCTCCGCCCGATGGCGCCTGGAACTCGGCGATAAAATTGACACGCACGACAACGAGACTGGCGCGCCGCGCTCGAGCGCGGACATCATGCGCGAGGTAAATCGTTCGTTTGAAAGGGCCATCCGTCGCGATCCCGCGAATTGGTTTTGGGTGCATCGCCGATGGAAGGTGCAGAATGGCGCCCCAAAAGCGCAGGAATCCGAAAAAATCGAGGAGCATGGGTAAATGGGACCTATCGGACAAAACCGACATATAGGACCGCGGTCATGAAACGCCTCCTCGTTCGCGGAACAAACTGGCTTGGGGACGCGGTCATGACCACGCCGGCGCTGATGCGGTTGCGCGAAAAATTTCCGGGCGCGCATATCGCGTTAATAACACCGGAGAAGTTGGGGCAGCTTTGGTTGCATCATCCGGCGGTGGACGAGGTCATTTCCTTTTCAGCGGGGCAGGGCGTCTTTTCCGTTGCCGGGAAACTGCGCAAGGGGAAATTTGATGTCGCGCTTGTGCTGCCCAATTCGCCTCGTTCGGCGATGGAGGTTTTTTTTGCAATGATTCCGAGCCGGATTGGTTATGCGCGTCCCTGGCGCAATTTCTTTCTCACACAAACCGTTGCGCCACGCCCGGGCGCGGTGAAAATGCGGAAGCGACCGGTCAGCGAAGTCAAAGCGCTTATCGATTCGAGCCCGCAAGCCAGGATTCGAACGGCGCCAATTCTGGCTTCCGTTCATCAGGCGCATGAGTATTTGCACCTGGCTGCCGCGGTGGGGGCCAGCGCGGAGCCGTTTCCGGCGACATTGCATGTTACGCCCGACGAGGTGACGACGGCGCGGCAAAAATTCGGTCTGGCGGCAGTATCGAATCCGATTTTTGGGTTGAATCCCGGGGCCGAATACGGACCGGCCAAACGCTGGCCGATTGAGCGATTTATTGCCGCAGCGAAGGAAATTCAGAAGCGAACAAATTGCGTCTGGATTTTGTTCGGCGCAAATAGTGACGTCGAGATGACGAATCAAATTGAATCGGCCCTCCTGCCCGGCGGGCCGGCAGTCTTTAACGTCGCCGGCAAAACGTCATTGCGCGAATTGATGTCTCTAATGAAGCTCTGCCGGGTTTTTCTAACAAATGACACGGGTCCAATGCATCTGGCCGCCGCGCTCGGCGTGCCGGTCGTTGCTATTTTTGGCAGCACCTCGCCGGAGCTGACGGCGCCTCTGCCGGCAAGCGAATCGCGCCTTCAAATCCTGGCCTCAGACACTCCCTGTTCCCCGTGCTTTTTGCGGGAATGTCCGATTGATTTTCGATGTATGAATGGAATTGGAATTAAGGCAGTAGTGGTGGCGGTTTTGCGGTTGGTGCAAGACGGCAAGAACGTGAAGGTGTGAGCCATCATGAGTGAACAGTTTGAATCCTTTCAGGATTCCTGATGCTGTTTGACCCGGCGGGCTGCAATTAATCTCGACGCGTTTGCTTTTTCTCCGGCGCGCTTTGATGCTTGCGTAAATATCCCTAATTTCCTGGTCCGAAGGATCGCCCGGAGGCGCGCCCTCGATCGCTTTTGCTTTGATTTCCGTCTGCCGGCGTCTGCGAATCACAGTTTTCATGAATTTAATACGCGTTCTGCGCCGTACCGCAAGCTGTTTAGTGTTTCTGTGCAAAGCCGAGCAGCTTTGCGTTCAAGCTGCCGCCGCTGAAGAGCATTTCGTCCAATGCGGATTCAACCTGTCGGCTAGTCAAATTTTGTTCTCCTGCCTCGACCAGAAATTGCGCTGACCGGCGCATAAGTTCCTTAATGAATGCGCCGGTGCCGCCTATGCTTTTTTGAATCAAAAACGAGAGCAATTCATCGCTGATCTTGAGTCCTCCACCATATAACTGGATCAGTTTACGGCGTCCTTCGTCGTCCGGAAGAGGGAATTCAATCGCCTGATCAATTCTACCAGGACGCGATGTCAGAGCTTCTTCCAACTTGTCGGGCCTGTTGGTAGTGAGAACGAAAAGCACTTTTGCGTCTTCGCGCAATCCGTCCATCTCGTTCAATAAGCGGTTGAGGATACTCTCTTCGCAAGGGTTGCGCATGGACGTTCGGGCACGGGCGATTAAATCGACGTCCTCAATCACCACCATGGATGGCTGCAAAAAGCGCGCCAATTGAACGTACTCGTCCAGCAATCCCACCTGGTCGGCGGTGATCAGCAGCGTGGTGTGATCCTTCAATTGGCTCGCCAAATAGTGAATGGTGCGGGTTTTGCCGGTTCCAGGCGGACCGTAAAACAGGAGCCCCTTTTTTATTCCCAACCGCATGGCGTTGAGCTTCTCTCGCTGTTCGATAAATCGAGTCACGTTCCGCTCCAATAAAGCAATTGTCTTTTCAGGCAGTATCACCTCGTCGCGAGGAACGGTTTTTAAGCGATGCACCTTGATTCCCCCAACCGCACCCGAGTAATTGTCGCTGAACTCCAGCGACAATACTTTGCCGCGATAGGAGCCGGCCTGGGCGATTTTGCGTTCGATCTGGCTTAGGAGCCGCCGGCTCAGTTCGAGTCCTTTTTCGCCGGGCGGGAGAGCGATTTCCAAATGCAAGCCTGATTCGCGGCCATATTTTTGGACCCTGGTAAGAAGCATTGCGAAAGGATAATCACCGTCGCGGCAGAGCCACAGCGCATTTTTCAGGCATCGGACCGGTAAAGGTCCGCCAGTGTCAATTTCATCGTATTGCAAAGGCGCGATCGATACCGAAATGTTCTTATCCTCAACCATCAAAGATGAAAAAGTCACTGTTTCATGGCTGTACATCGCGTGAGCACCCAGGACTTTTTGGGGTGCAAGTGGGCCGGTCAGAACTTCTGTAATGGCGGTTTGCAAATCCAGGCGCGCGGTGGCGGGAAATTCTCGAATCGCGGTCACCAGTTCATGGAGTGCCAGGCGCCCGAAGTGGCTTTTGAGGGCTGTGCTGGCTAACGGATTTTGCGCTTTGGATTTTTTCTTCGCCATAAACGAAGTATAGAAAATGGTCTGCGCGCCGCGATACCTTTTTAACCCTGTCGTCCCTCCCGGCTGTCGCGCCAGCGGACGGCTTCGCGTAGCAATTCGGTGGCGCTGGTTAGATTGAGCTTTTCCTTGATGCGCGCGCAATAGGCCTGGATGGTTTTGACGCTGACGTGGAATTCTTCGGCGATCTGGCGGGTGCCGATGCCCTGGCCGAGTTTGTCAAATACTTCCAGTTCGCGGTCGCTTAACAGCTCAATCGAGGATCTGCTCAGGCCGCCGCCATGAATGGCTTTGCCGGCCAGAACTTCCGCCGACTTTTCGCTGACGTAGAGTTTTCCCTCCAGGACGCGGCGAATCGCTTTGATCATTTTTTGGGCGGTCTCGCGTTTATTGACATAGCCGCGCGCGCCGGCGCGAAAGGCGCGTTCGGCGTATAGGGATTCGTCGTGCATTGACAGCACCAATACGGGGACATCCGGACGCAACTTTTTCAGGTCTTTGATCAATTCGATGCCCGAGGAATTTTTCAAGTTGATATCGGCGATGACTAGGTCGGGTTGCGCGGCGGCGAGAGAAGAAAGGGCGACCGGAGCGCTTTCGCTTTCGCCGCATATGGTCAGGTCGGGCTGCTGATGAATGAGGTTGCCGAGCCACTCGCGCACGAGCGGATGGTCGTCCACGATGAAAATTCGCTTTTTGCCGGGCGACGCGTTCATTGCTTCGAGCAGGGAATGGAACATTTCACAAAGGTCCCGCCGGTGGGATTGGGTTCAATTGAAAACTCGCCGCCAATCATTGTTGCGCGGTGGGCCATGATGCGGGTGCCCAGCCCGCGATTTTTCTGCCAATCCTCCGGAAGTCCTGTGCCGTCGTCCTCGACGGTCAATTCAACACGGTCTTTTCGGGAGGCCAGGCTGATGACGATCTGACCCGGTTTGCCGTGGCGAATGGCGTTGTGGACGGCTTCCTGTGCGATGCGATATAGATGCGTTGCGGTGGCGGTGTCTTCAATTGCGGGCGTCTCCTCGCATTCAAAGAGGCATCGGACTTTAAACATTTTCGACGAATTGCCGGCCAGGTCGTGAAGGGCGGTAACGAGACCATCGGGCTCCATTCCGGCTGCGGAAATACCGTGCGCGAGATCGCGGGTGAGCGAAATGCCGTTTTGGGCCAGTTTGACTATTTCGCCGGCGTCCGCGGCTTCCGGCATTGACCTGGCCGCCAGTTTTTCGTTGAGCACCTGCCCGGCCATGGCCGTCGCGGCCCAATGCTGGCAGAGGCCGTCGTGCAGGTCGTGCCCGATTCGGCGCTGCTCGCGTTCACTAACCTCAATCACTTCCTTTTCCAGCCGCTCGCGTTCGGCGATTTCGCGGGTCAACGACTCGGTTCGCAGCCGGACTTTTTCCTCCAGTTGCTTTTGTGACGCGCGCAGGTTTGATACGAGCAGAACGGCGATGGAATAGAATCCCGCTAAAATCAGAACGTTCCATATTGGAACGAAGATGCTCGAATAATGAGCCCCCGCCGCGAAATCTCCGGCCTGCCAGACCACGACGCTCAGGGCGGCCATCGTGAACCCGTAGAATTTGCCGACAAACCACGTTGCGAATGCGATACCGAGAAGATAAAAAACTGAAAATGAAATTTCGAAACCGGTGCGCCAGTCAATCACACCCACCAGTCCCACGAACACCAGACCGATGAACGCCAGAAACGGGCGCGGACACCGCTCCAGGGACTGAAAAAATCTGGTCAATTACCAAATACGTTAAACTGGCAGCCGGGCACCCAGCCAAACGAGTTGCCGCCACTGAAGCCGAGGTAGTGGTCGTTTTGATACATCGGGTCGTTAGGCAGGGCGGTGTTCATGTAGTTGTCCGGATATGTCGGGAGCGGCGTCAGATATGGCCTGGCGATAGGATGGTATGGCGGAAATGGGAAAGTAATGACTTCATAGATCCCCACTCCCGTGCGGGCGGCCGAGAGGCAAACGCCCTTGACAACGCCGGTTGTGGCGCCTTCGGCGGGTGAATTCCAAACAGTCGTTTGCTCCATTTCGGTGCGCACGCCTCCAAGACGCACGACTTCGCAAGTGTTCCGGACGCCGCGCCCCAATTTTTCCTGCGCGCCAATGCAACCGGTCAAGAGGGTGCTAGCAGCGATCATAGTCAGCAGAGGGAGAATGTTTCGCATAAATTCAGTATTTATTTTGAAGGTTACGCGCGTTTTCTCAAATGTAAAGGTTTTTGTTGCGGCGATATTGGAAATATTCTTATCCACCAACTCGTTGCGCACGTGTCGAATTTGCGGCAGCCTCGTTAATAGATTGTTCCGGTTGTGAATAAAAATGTGAATAGATTTTCACCATTCCGTAACATTCGTGTCACAGAAATGGAAGATGTTGAATCAGGCGAGAAATATTTTAGCGTATTCAAAATATGAAAAAAATCCTTATTTTGACGGCGAGTTTTGGAGACGGACACAACGCGGCAGCGCGGAGTTTGCGCGACGCAATTGAGATGGTGGACGAGGATGCGCGCGCCGAAACTCTCGATTTGTTTGCCGACAGTTACGGCGCGTTCAATACCCTGGCGCGGAAAACCTACCTGGGCATGGTCGCCTATGCGCCGAAGTTGTGGGGACACGTTTTTTCGATGTTGGAAAACCCGTTTGTGGAGAAGCAACTGGGCGGATTCACTCGGCTGCAAAACACGCTGGAAAAAGTGCTGGCGGAATCCCAGCCCGATTGCGTGGTTTCAACCTATCCGATTTACGGACACGTGATCAAAAAAATATACGCCAACCATCACGAGCGGCCCTTCCGGTTTATCACGGTGGTGACGGATTCCATTTCGATCAACTCCGCGTGGTTCCGGGCGCCCAGCGACTATTTTTGCGTAGCCAACGAAGCGACGGCGGAAGTTTTGGCCAGGGGCGGCGTGCTGGATCAGCAAATTAAAGTGACCGGATTCCCGGTCAGCCCCATCTTCGCTGAAAATTCGAATGAATTGCGACAGCCGGTTGGGGACGAACCGCGCCGGGTACTTTACGTCATCAATACGGGGAGGAAAAAAGCGGGCAAAGCGATTGACCGGCTCTTGGAAATTGACGACGTGCATCTGACCATTACCGCCGGGCGCGACCCGGAACTGCGCGCCAAGCTCATCGAGCGCACGCGGGACCAGGAGCACCGGGTCAAGATCCTGGGATGGACCAACCAGATGCCCGAATTGATGATGTCGCATCATTTGATTATCGGCAAAGCGGGAGGGGCGACCGTGCAGGAAGCCATTGCGGCCCGTTGCCCAATGATTGTTAACCAGGTCATTCCCGGACAGGAAGAGGGCAACGCGGAATTGATTGAGAAATTCAACCTGGGCGCCGTGGTGGAAAAGAACAAGGAAGTGGCCGAGGCCGTGGAAATGGCATTTGAGAAGAGGGCGACACTGTGGAATGAATGGCGGAAGAATTTGAAGAAAATCAGCCGTCCGGACGCTGCGAAAAAGATTGCCGAGTTGATTCTGGACGAATCCGAATGTGATTTTCCTGGAGGAAAAGCGGTAAAATTGTTTGAGACGTCGCCCTCACGTCTCATGCGCAAGGCCCAACCGGCGATCAGCCACGGTGGGAACGGGGGCAGCGGAGCGCAAATGCTCCTGTGTGATTTTCATATTCACACGAATTATTCGGATGGAAAGCTGAACGTGCCGGAGATCATTGATTTTTATGGTGAGCGCGGGTTTGACTGCATTTGCATTACTGACCACCTGGCGGACCCGAAACGGCTGCTGGGCAAATTGGCTGAACTGGCCAATTGCACGCTCGGGCAGGAACAGGTGGGCGAATATTTTTCGATCATTGAGCGCGAACGGCAGCGCGCATGGCGCCGCTACAAGATGCTCGTGATGACGGGCATCGAGTTCAATAAGGACGGCTACACGCGCAAGACCTCGGCGCATTTGCTGGGGATAGACCTGAAATCGCCCATCAGCGCCTCGCTTGAGATTCCGGAAATCATTGAAAAAATTCACGAGCAAGGCGGGCTGGCTGTGGCGTCCCATCCGCACATCATGAAAAGCGAGTGGGGCAAAAACACTTTATACCTTTGGGAAAACCAGGACAAATTCGCGCCGCTGCTGGACGCCTGGGAAATTGCCAACCGGAACAACATTTTCAACGACGTCGGATTGAAGCGATTGCCGTTTATCGCCAACAGCGATTTTCATAAGCCCAAGCACATTTACTCGTGGAAGACGCTGATCCACTGCGAAAAGGACCCGGAAGCGATTAAAGACTGTGTTCGCCGCAACGAACATGTGGCCATCACGCTATACCGCGATTTTGCCGGGGCCACCAAGGGGGCGAAACATGGATTTGAAGCGTCAACGGCCGTTCCGCACCTGTTTGAAGAGCGCCTCTCGTTGCAGGTTGTGAATCATTAAGGCGTCATTGCAGAAACTCTTTTTCAAGGAGTTTCATCAGGTCGCCGAACGCCTGCATTAGTTGTCCGTGAAGAACTGCGGCTTCGTCACCATGCGAAAGATCAATCGGCTGGCTCATGGCTTCCGAGTAGGAGTGGATGAGAGCCTTTTCTTCCGGATTTAGTCCGCAGGCGCGGAGCAGGGCGCGCACTTTGTTTGCGAGCGTTTTTGCCTCCGAAATTGTTTTCAACGCCGTATCGACGTTCATTTTCCCGGCCCCTGTTCGTTTTAACAGGCCGCACTCAAATAGACGGCATTGCGTTGGCCGGTCCTGGTAAATTTTGCAATATTTTCCGTCAAAGCAGGCGCAGGGTTGGGCGAACGCAAGTTTTCGACGGCCTTTTTTAGTGATCGTTAATCCCAATTGAGCGAGCTGTTTCGCGTCGTCCTCAGGGCGCAACTCGGTGTCGGCGAACAAAGTGCTGTCGCAACAAAGGCCGCAATTGGTGCAAAGTTGATCAACGGGGTGCATGAAAGTTGCAGGGCGTGACCCGTTGAAGCGTTGTTTTAATCGGGTGATGGTTGGGTTGGCTGAATAACGTTGGTGGCAGGACGGATAAGCCGTGAATTAGTCAGAGCCTCCTCACATCGGCTGCTACGCGCAAGAGGAACTGGCGGGCCGCCCGCGCTTCGTCATTTTGGTTTTTCAGCAAAATTGATTGCCATTGCGCCGCCAACGAGATTGATGATTCGGACGTTGGTCAGATTCAGTTCCCGCATTTTTTCGGCGACACCCCATTGGGCCGGATAATGTTTTAGTGATTCAAAAATATATGCGTAGGCGTCGGCGCGGCCACAAAACAGCAGGCCCACCAGTGGAACGGAACATCTCAGATGGGTGAAGTATAGGCTGCGCCACAGGGCATTGGCCGGTTTGCCGAAATCCAGAGTCACAATCCGTGCGCCTGGCCGGGCCACGCGCACCATTTCGCGCAGGCCTGTCTCTAAATTGGACAAATTCCGCAATCCGTATCCCACAGTCACGGCGTCGAATGAATTATCCGGGAAGGGCAGGGATTGGGCGTCTCCCTGCATGAATTTCAGGTGCGAGCAGTGCGATTTTTCGAGCCGGTGAGCGGCTACCTCGAGCATTTTTTCGCTGAAATCCAGGCCGGTGACGTCTGCCCCCTGTTCTGCCAGCGCCAGGGCGATGTCACCGGTGCCACAGCACAGATCCAGCGCATGGTCTCCTGGCTTGACCGCCGCCAGGGCCGTCAGGCGGCGTTTCCACAGGCGATGCAGCCCAAAACTCTGCAAATCATTCAGCAAATCGTATCGGCGCGCGATGGTGGCAAACAGGTCGACCACCCTTTGGGCCCGTGCTTGTCCCGGCGCATAAAATGCATTGCTCACATTGCCAGTTTAGACCGCAGTCAGACCGGAATCAAAGCCCATAAATAGGGCAATAATGCCGGCAGCTTGCCGCAACGGGCGAGTTGCCAATTTTCGCCCAATTCCCATCGTTTAATTAATTGGCCCAAAAGGATGAATTTGGTATGGATTTAGCTCTTTCAGGTCTTGGAACGGGCCAAATTATACATGATAACGAATGCCAATACTACTGCTGCGGCGCCGAAAAAGGTACTGGTGGTGGATGACAACGATGTCATCGTCAAGACCATCTCGGTGAAGCTCAAAAGCGCTGGGTTTGAAGTCTTTACGGCGCTGGACGGCGCCGAAGCTGTGTCCCTTGTCCGCAAACAGAAACCGGACCTGATTGTCCTGGACATCAGTTTTCCGCCGGACGTGGCCGGTGTACCCTGGGATGGTTTTCGCATCATGGAGTGGCTGTATCGTGTAGATGACTCCAGGAGAATTCCCATCATTGTCATTACCGGCGGCACTGGAGACAAGGACAGGGAACGCGCGATGGCAGCAGGCGCCGTGGGATTTTTGCCAAAACCGATTGACCACGACGAATTGCTCAAGCTCGTTCGCGCTTCACTCAGCACGCCCTCGCCTGCTACAGCTTGACGCTCGCTTCACGGCAAAATGGTATCGTCCGCATAGAACGTGTGGGATACATACATTTGCCTTTGATCTCAATTCACCAAAACGGTCAAATAATCGGGCTTGCCATTCTGAACGGTTTTACTAAATTGTTGTTCCGCTTTGGAAGCGAGCGTAGCTCAGTCTGGTAGAGCGTCACCTTGCCAAGGTGAATGTCGAGGGTTCGAATCCCTTCGCTCGCTCCATCTTTGATCGGGAGTTCCCCATCCTTAAATGAGCTGGATTTCTGAAATTCTTTTGTCCGCGCTCTTTCTGGGAATCTACGATCTCTGCACCAGACACGCCGTGCGCGAAAATGCGGTGACACCGGTGCTGTTTTTCAGCACGATCACGAGCGCGACAGTCTGGACGGTCCTCTACCTGTTTCAATATGTTCATCCCGGAATCCTGCCGTCTTCGCTGGTAACAGATGCACTGACCTGGCACCAGCACCTTCGGCTGGTTTTAAAATCGGGGATCGTTGCCGCCTCATGGGTGGGCACCTATTTTGCCCTGAAGCATCTCCCGATCTCGTTCGGCAGCCCGATCCGCGCCACCAGTCCGCTTTTCACATTCCTGGGCGCGATCTTGATCCTTGGCGAACGTCCTTCATTTTTACAGACGGTCGGGATTCTGACCACACTGGCCTCATTTGTTGGATTGTCCCTGGTCGGCGCGCGGGAAGGGTTTCATTTCCATCGCAACCGGTGGTTTTGGTCCTTGATCGTCGGGGTATTGTTTGGCGCGGTCAGTTCGCTGTATGACAAATACCTGTTGGGCACGTTGAAATATTCGGTGCCGACGGTGCAGTGCTGGTTTTCCATTTATCTGCTACTGTTTTTCACGCCGTTTGCCCTGGGCTGGAAATTGCGGTGTTGGCGGCGGAACGAATTTCACTGGCGCTGGAGCATCCCCGCCATTGCGCTGTCTTTGCTGGTGGCGGACTATCTCTATTTCAGCGCGTTGCAACATCCCAAAGCATTGGTTGCGATCGTCATGAGCCTGCGGCGCGCCAGCACCCTCGTGGCGTTTGCGGGAGGGCTCTATCTTTTTCGCGAAGCCAATGGCTGGCGGAAGCTCCCGGCGGTCCTTGGAATCATGGTTGGCATCATTCTTACTCTGGCCGGTTGACGAATACTCGAATTTCATCATTGCGAAAGCCTCGAAATCGCCATTTCCTTCGATTTTCGTTGAATATTTCACAATTTCTGGTACTATGGAAGTACCTCAAGAACACGCAGAAAGCGCCAAGATGGTCATGAAAAGATTCCTCACTCCTCTCCACGCCGCCCATTGGGCTTTGGCCCTCGCCATGGTGGCAGTTTTTAGCCCTGCGGCCTATGCCGGACCGCAAATTCTCAAGGATTCTATTCCGCCAGCGGTTTCCCATCTGCCCGCAACCGGGCGCCTTGATCCCCAAACCCATTTGAATCTGTCCATTGGGTTGCCACTGCGCAATGAAAACGGTCTCAACAATTTGTTGGCTCAATTGAGCGACCCGACGAGCCCGAATTATCGCCATTATTTGACGCCGCAACAGTTCACCGATCAATTCGCCCCGTCGGTATTGGATTACGAGGCTGTGGCGAATTTCTTTGCAACGAACGGATTTACGGTGGAGCAACATCCTTCCCGAATGGTCCTCGACGTAAGCGGCCCTGCCGCGGATGCGGAACGGGTTTTTCATGTGACGATGCGCACGTATCAGCATCCAACGGAACACCGGACTTTTTTTGCTCCAGACAGTGTTCCATCTATTGAAATAGGCATTCCCATTCTTCACATCAGCGGCCTGGACAACTACGCGGTTAAGCGATCGAAAATCGTGAAAGAAAAAGCCATGAAACGATTGGCGAATGTCGCCGGCCCGGCAAAGAATCCGCAGGACTTAACTGGTTCCGGACCGTTGGGAGCTTACATGGGAAATGATTTCAGGGCCGCCTACATTCCGGGCGTTTCCTTAACCGGCGCCGGCCAAACTGTGGGATTACTGGAATTTGATTCGTATTACTCGAGCGACATCACTGAGTACGAAGGGCTTATCGGTACGTCCGTTCCACTGACAAACGTGCTCGTTGACGGTGGCGTCAATCCTCCCGGCGCTGGCGTCGACGAAGTCTCCCTGGACATTGAAGTGGCCATATCCATTGCGCCGGGATTGGCCCAAATTGTCGTCTACGAAGCTGCGACCAATGCGAGTTGGGAGGACGTTTTGAATGCCATGGCCAACGACACGATCGATTTCCCGAAACAATTCAGTTGCTCATGGGGCGATGATGCCTCCGGCGCGCCGAACACCACGGCGGAGGACATCTTCAAACAAATGGATGCACAAGGGCAATCGTTTTACAACGCCGCGGGAGACGGGGACGCATTCGTAGGTGGCATACCTTTCCCAGAGGAAAGCACCAACATCGTTCAAGTTGGCGGTACAACGGTGACGACGACCGGTCCAGGCGGACCGCCAATTTATGAAACCACGTGGGACTGGGGGGGCCAGGCTGCTATAGGCGGTGCGTATAACAGCATCGGCTCGGGCGGCGGCGTGAGCGGGAATTATTCGATTCCGCCCTGGCAACAGGGCATCAGCATGACTGCGAATGAAGGTTCAACCACGATGCGAAACACTCCTGACGTGGCCATGACGGCGGACAACGTTTATGTCGTAGCCAACGCTGATGCTGACAACGGGGCCGTTGGCGGCACCAGCGCAGCCGCGCCGGCATGGGCCGCCATCACCGCGCTGGCCAATCAACAAGCCGCCGCTAATGGCAAACCATCCGTCGGATTTGCCAACCCGGTCATCTATGCCGCGGGCAAAAGTGCCAGCTATCTCGCCGATTTTAATGACATTACCTCCGGCAACAATTTTTGGGAGCTAAGCACAACGAGCTTTCCAGCCGTTCCCGGTTACGATCTTTGCACCGGTTGGGGCACGCCGGCCGGCGACAACCTCATTGATATGCTGGCCGGGGCCGGGGACGCCATGGGTGTCGCGCCGGGCAAGGGATTCGTCGCATTTGGCCCCGCCGACGGCCCTTTTACAGCCAATACTCTTATATTTTCCCTGACCAATTCGAGCGCAAGTTCCTTAAATTGGTCTCTCATCAATACGTCCGCGTGGCTCACGGTGTCCTCCTTAGGCGGCGCGCTGGCGGCTCATGCAACAACCCAAGTCACGGTCAGCTTGAATGCGGCGGCTTATTCATTGGCGGCCGGCACATACGTCGGCGGTGTGGTGTTCTCGAATAAAACCAGCCAGGCCGTCCGCACCCGTGAATTTGTCATCGTGGCCGGACAGAACCTCGCACAGAATGGCGACTTCGAAGACGGTGGTCTTTCCGAGGACCCGGACTGGGCGCAAAGCGGCGGCGTTGGAGTGTACGATGAGGCGCCTTATCCGACTTACAATTACGATTTTGTAGATGACGGTACCGTTACCAGCCTCATTACCGGCGTCACTCAGACCGCATATTCGGGGAACCAGTTCTTCGTCTTTGGAACGGCCGGAGCCATAGGCTACATTTCGGAAAACATCGCAACTGTCCCGGGCCAAACCTATGGACTTTCATTCTGGCTTATGAATTACGGAGGCGGCTCGACGACCGAATTCCTTGCGAATTGGAATTCAAAAAAAATCTATGATGTGCTTAATTCCCCTGACTCTGGCGGCTGGTTTAACGTTACGTTCTATCTGACCGCCACCGGCACCAATACAATCCTCCAATTCGGCGCCCGTGATGACAATGGAAGCGGATTCATCGGCCTCGACGACGTGATACTTTTAGCGATTCCATCGCTCAACCCGATAGTTTCCAAAGCCGGCCCCAATGCGGTCGCGCTCACCTGGAATTCGGTCGCAGGCGTGCAGTACGACGTTCAATATTCCACCAATCTCATTTCACCGAACTGGACCACCCTATCCACCATCACCGCCGCCGGCTCAACTCTCAGCGTCACCAACTCGACTGCCAGTCCGCAGGAATTTTATCGGATTGCTGTCCCGTAAACGCGAAAGTTTGCGCTTGCCCTTCATTTGTGAACAAAACATTTTTTGTTGGTGCAATCTGATGGGCAAACGCGGTCCATCCGGCCGCTCCTCTTTATTCTGTTTTTCGTGTCCGGTTTTTGCGGACTGGTTTACCAGGTAGTCTGGACGCGCATGGCGTTTGCGGCCTTCGGAATCATCACGCCTGTGCTGTCGGTTGTGCTGTCGGTTTTTATGCTTGGGCTCGCGCTCGGCTCGGCCGCGGGCGGGAAATGGGTTGGCGCGCTCAAGACCAGGACGGGATATTCGGGCGCGTTTTTTTACGGGCTCGCGGAATGCGTGATTGGCATCGGGGCGTTTGCTGTTCCAGCGCTTTTTGCGGCCGGTGAACGGGTGTTGCTCGGGACAGGCGAAACCAATTCAATAACATATCTTGCCCTCTCGGCCCTGGTGCTGGCGTTTTCCCTCTTTCCCTGGTGCTTTTTCATGGGCACGACTTTTCCGCTGATGATGGCTTATATCCGCGAAGATGAAACGCACGACGCGCAGGGTTTCAGCTTTCTTTATACGGCCAACGTCCTCGGGGCCATGATGGGAACGTTGCTCACGGCCGTCGTTTTTATCGAGATGTTCGGTTTTCATCGCACGTTGCGGATTGCCGCGGCGGGCAACTTTGGCATTGCCGTGATCAGTTTGCTGCTGAGCCGGCAGAGGGGACGATCTTTTCAAATCTCGGGCGCCCCGGCCGCTGTCAGAGAAGGTTCAAATTTCTCCACCAGGCCTGGCGGGATGCCGATGATACGATGGATTCTGTTCTCAACGGGATTTTGCGCAATGGCGATGGAAGTGGTCTGGACTCGCGCCTTCACTCCCGTCCTCAAGACACAAGTTTATTCTTTTGCCGCGATTGTCTTTGCTTACCTGGGCGCGACTTTTGGAGGCTCTTTCTGGTATCGCCATCACGTGAAAAATGACCAAGTGTGGCCGCCGGCAAGATTGATGGCCATTTTGATGGTCGCCGCTTTTCTGCCGGTTATTGTTGAAGACGATAGGATCGTAAAAATGTCCTGGGGCTTTGACATGGACATGTTCAGCGCCATTATTACGCTCTTGAGCATTTGTCCATTTTGCGCGGTGCTGGGATATTTGACGCCCAGCCTCGTGGACAAATATGCCGGAGACGATCCCAGTCGGGCAGGCGCCGCATATGCCATTAACGTGGCCGGGTGCATCATTGGGCCCCTTTTTGCCTCTTACGTTTTGCTGCCCTTCATGAGTGAGCGGCTCGCGCTGGCCCTTTTGGGAGCGCCGTTCTTAGTTTTCTTTTGCACGGGTTCAAGATCTTTGCCGGCCTGGTTGCGCTTCGTTTCAATTTCAACGGCATCTTTGGTTGCTATTTATTCCTTATGTTTTTCCCGGACATTCCTGGACCAGATGGCGGGGATTTCAAAGCGTTTCGAAGTGCGGCGCGACTATGCCGCGTCGGTTATTTCGCTGAAGGATATCGAAGGCGCAAAAAGTCTTCTGGTCAATGGCATCGGGATGACGCGACTGGCCAGTTGCACTAAATATATGGCCCATTTGCCTTTGATGTTGTCCCCGGAAAAATCGCAATCGGCGCTGATTATTTGTTTTGTCCTGGTTCAGCGTGAATTGGAAAAGTGGCGCGGATGAGTTAAGTAATCAGGGCCATTTGTTCTTGTCGTTTTAGTCTGCGTTTTTCTCGTGCGGCTTCAAGTTTTTTATCCCGGGCTTGGAAGATTTCCAAGTGCCTGTTTTCCAGTCGGTCTGTGGGCGTCACATAGCCGATGGCGCTGTGCAGCCTGACCGTATTGTAATGATCGATAAATTCGCGGGTGACGGTTTTGGCCTGGTCCAGGTCCAAGGGGGTCTTCTGACGGATACAGTCCCGCTTGAGAGTGCCATGCCAGCGTTCGATCTTGCCGTTACTCTCCGGGTAGTGCGGCGAGGTGCGCACATGCGTCAATTGGGCCAGGCGGATGAACTCCTTGAAATCCTTCGCGATGAATTGCGGGCCGTTGTCGCTGATGATTCGAGGACGGACGCCGGGAAATCTTTCCAGCGCCCCTTGGAGGATCAGTTCCACGTCGGCCTCGGTCATGGAAGTGCGAATGTTCCAGTGGACAATATAGCGGCTGGCGCCGTCAATGACGCTGCACAGGTAATAAAACGTGCCGCCGATGTTCAGGTAGCTGATGTCCACGTGCCAGTGTTCATGTGGCTGCAAGGGTTGGACAAAACCCGTGCCCTTGCGCGAAGGCTTGAAGGGCTTGCCCAACAGGCCGGCCTTGTGCAAAACGCGATAAACACTGGCCGGACTAACGGCCACGATGTCCCGGTCCAACATCATGAAACAGAGTCGCCGGTAACCTTCCAGCGGGTATTGGTGATGGAACTGGATAATCGCCTCGGCTTCCCAGCGTTCCAACCAGAAATCCCTGGGCACCGGCGCGTTGTGTTCATTAGCCCGGCCATAGCGATCCTTCCAGTTGTAGAACTTGGAAAGACCCAGGCCGGCCGTGCGCACCAACCGGCACAGCGGCAGCTCTGTTTTGTCCGACCACTTGTTCATAAAATCCACGATCTGGTCGCGCGTGTCGTGCTCAACCCATTGCCGTTTCAAGTCTCCCCAAGACTTTTTTTTAACAGGATGTGCTCGGTCAACAGTTCGGCCATGACTTCATCTTTGCGCTGGAGTTTGGCCTCAAGCTGCGCAATTTTCTTTTCCTCTACACCACCTCGGGAGCGGGACGGCTGGCGTTCGAACGCCGCCGTTCCGTTCTCGAAAAAGATTTTCTGCCAGTTGTAAAACATCGAGGGCTGAATTTGATGTTTCTGGCACACTTCCGAGATCGGCACCCCGTCCAAAAAGTGTTCTCGTAAGATTTTGACCTTCTCCTGACTCGAAAAATGTCGTCGTTGTTGTTCTGCCATATCGGTCCTTTGGTTGCGGCCCGATTATATAACTCAAACCACCCCTTTTTCCAATTCCAGGAGAAGCAGCACAAAGTCTGGAAAAGCAAGTCTGCTTTGATTCTAGTCGTCCCAATTCCATGAGTACCCAGAATATTGGCGCAAAAGAAAGTTCGAATAAACCGCCATCGAACCAAAAACCAACTAACATCACGATGGCTCCTGTCCGGCAAACGCAGAATTTGAGATCACTCTGCCCAAAAGTCAATTTTAGATTCAGTTTAAGCCAAATGTAAGCGAAAAGAAAAATCAGCGACGGGATGCCGATGGAGATACCGAGCATTAAATAATCATTTGTATCTACGGCACCCGAATCGACCAAGTGGGAATAGTGCGCAATGTACATTGGTTTGGCAGTCCCCCAACCGAAACCGAAAAGCGGCCTGTAGGCGAGCATGAGGAATGCTTCATGCCAAGCAGTAACTCGGTTCCGCCAGGAAAAATCTCTATAATTAACGACCGAGAA
This sequence comes from Verrucomicrobiia bacterium, assembly GCA_035933915.1. Taxonomy (GTDB): domain Bacteria; phylum Verrucomicrobiota; class Verrucomicrobiia; order Limisphaerales; family UBA11358; genus UBA11358. The sequence goes on along the minus strand of DASYYL010000039.1, from coordinate 31 downwards.
AACGCGTTGTATGGGAGGCCAATTTGAGAAT
>DASYYL010000127.1:0-2946 GCA_035933915.1 Verrucomicrobiia bacterium | reverse complement strand
TGCCGGAGCGCGTTGCCGCGTCCAACAGGAACCTTTATTCCCGCTGCCATTGCGGGTTTTCTACGGAAATCCCCGTTCCAAACGACAGTTTTGACGTGGTGGTCGCCGGCGAATTTATCGAACATCTCCCCCCAGGCCAAGTGGATGCGACGCTGACAGAATTTTTTCGGATACTGCGGCTCAAGGGACGTTTATTGCTCACCACTCCAAATCCGAATTATTTGAAAAACAAATTGAAGGCCCTGAGCGTCATGCTGGAGCCATCCCATTTATCTCAGCATTACCCTGACTGCCTGGCATTCCGCCTGCGCGCCATTGGCTTTTCTGGAATCAAAGTCCTTGGGTCCGGTCGTGTCAGCCGCGTCCTGGGCCAACGATTTCCACTTCTCTCTGTTTATGGCAGCTACCTGATCCGCGCTGACAAATGGTGACTGAACGTTTCACTCTAAATCGTGCTCCGACCGATGTCGGCTTTGAGACATGAACTCGATACGCCCAGCGGGCCCATATGGTCTCCCGTTGATGACTAAATTCAAATCAAGCCGTTGCACAACCTGAAAATCATGATAAAATAGCCCCCTTAAATGAACAACGATCCCAACGTCTCCGCGGCCCTGCGCTCCGTCGTCATTTACGCAGCGTGCGCGGTCGTTTCGATTATTATCGGCATCCTGATGACAAATCCATTGACCTATTCGTCACTGGGTTTTATGGGCATATTGTGCGCGGTATTGTTGATTCCAATTTTGATGAAGTGGCATTACCCGCTGATGATCCTGAGCTGGTCCATGCCCGTCATGCTCTTTTTTCTAAAAGGCGACCCGAACCTGTTCCTGGTAATGATCACGCTGAGTCTGACGGCGACAATCGTGGAGCGGGCAATGGGGCAAAAGCGGTTCATCAGCGTGCCGCAAGTAACGTGGCCTTTAGTTATGCTGATTGGCGCGGTCGCTATTACCGCCAAGCTCACGGGCGGCCTGGGGTTGAGGGCATTCGGTTCGGATGTCTATGGCGGCAAGAAATACATCTTCCTGGTCGTCGCGATCTTGGGCTATTTTGCTCTCGCTTCACGCCCTATCCCCCCGGAAAAAGCGCGAAAATATGTGGTGCTTTATTTCGCGGGCATGCTCCTTTGCGCCATCCAGGATTTTTATACTGTTGCGCCGCATTTTCTGCTTCCGCTCTTTTGGCTCATTCCGCCCAACGGATATACCATCGGCCCGAATTTTGAGTTGGGCACAACCCGCCTTGAAGGCACGGGGGCGGCCGCCGCGGGTCTGATGTTTATTATGATGGCCCGTTATGGCCTCCGCGGCATCTTTCTGTCGGGAAAACTTTGGCGGCCGGTCGCATTTTTTGTTTCATTCGTTTTGATCTTTCTCGGCGGTTTTCGGTCCGCCATTATCGGCGCCACTGCCACATTTCTTATCCTGTTCTTTTTGGAAAAACTGCAGCGGACGCGCATGCTCCCGTTTATGTTCATTGTCATGCTGATGGGCGCGGGATTGGTCATTCCGCTTGGATCTAAGTTGCCCTTTACGTTTCAACGGGCTTTATGCTTTGTGCCGCCCTCAGTGCTGCATTTGAGGCCGGATGCGCGGGCACAGGCACAGGATAGCTGGGATTGGCGCGTGAGAATGTGGAAAGCCCTCCTGCCGGAAATCCCAAAACATTTCTGGTTGGGAAAAGGCTATGCGATTTCGCAGGAGGATTTTGACACGGAAATGGGAACGGGTGCAGCCATCCAAAGTTCCGCGGACGCCTCGCAGCAGGCCCTCGCCCTGTCCAGCGATTATCACAATGGTCCTCTGTCGGTAGTTTTGCCTTTCGGAATCTGGGGCGTGATTGCCGTAGTGTGGTTCCTCGCCAGCAGCCTGTGGGTGATGTATCGAAATTATCGGTATAGCTCGCCGGAACTCAAAAGCCTCAACGCCTTTCTACTGGCCATGTATGTGACGTCGGTAATCGAATTTTACGGAGGTTCTTTGGCGACAAATATGAGCGTCTTTACCGGTCTCCTCGGCTTAAGCGTGGCGATTAATCGCGGGGTCTGCCGCAAGCCGGCCGAACAACTGAACAATATTCCTTTTTCAATCCCCTTCCGCCGCCGGCCATTGCGGCCCTCGCTGGCGCCGCATCTTCCCCTGTCCAATCGCCGGCTCAATTAAAAACTCAACCGGAAACCGGATGGGCTTGTTTGGCAAAAAACCGTTAACAAACGGCGAAAAATGCGCTCTCCCGCGCGCCAATTTCGTCGTTCTGCGCTCTTCAGTCCCTTCTTGGGAACCAACTGCGATAACGATAATGTAGCTTTTTGTAGCTTTTCATGTTGCCGAAATGTTGCCGCCTAACCCACTGGCATTCAACGATGTTGCCGATGTTGCCGATTTTCGAGCAATCATCAAATCATAACACCAAAACCAAAACTAAAACGGATTTGCACGCAAAGGAACCACGAATCTGCGGCGGCCGCCTGTCATGGTTCCTCGCTGTTTTCGGTGGAAGCCACACGCGTCTCGCGTGTCGTGTTCGGCGTCCCGCCGAACACATCCCACAAGCGCCCGCATGCCAAAATCTTCGCGCAATTAGCGGATAACCCATAAGCTCCTTCGTTTCCTCCAAATTTGCGAATTTCCCTGCAAAACCGCAATTTTCGGCCTTCGTTTCCCGTTTCCCCGCCTATACTCATAAAATGTGCATTCCTCTTCAGCCGTAGCAGCCGAGGTGACGAGGCTCTAACTAATTCGCGGCTTGATCATGACGTAGGAGCCGAAGTAATGAGGCTCTAACTAATCCAGGCCTGTCGCGCCCAAACCATTGCGACGGCGGAAGTCAGACGAAGGCACCTCGTTTCCTCGGAATCCTCGAATTTCCCTTTAAAACCGCGATTTTAGGCCTTCGTTTCTCGTTTCCCCGCCTATACTCATAAAATGTGCACATAAGGAA
>DASYYL010000125.1:0-26920 GCA_035933915.1 Verrucomicrobiia bacterium | reverse complement strand
CTCTATAAGGAAACACCTCACCGTAACCGCTACTGGAAAAATAACCCCAGAAAATCATGACCCTTATCTAAGCGCCATTCGACTCGGACACCTCCTTTAGGGCCGCAATCTGTTTACCATGTAATTCGTCTGAAAGCTGCTCCGAAAGGGCAAACTGCGCTCTGGTCGCCGAACTGAATTTCTGAGCGGCCCCAGCCTTGTAAAGAAAATTTGTCAGCGTCTTTCCAACCAGAAATACGAGGCAATAGTCATCGTTTGAGCGAACTCCCCGTCCCATCCCTTGCTCAATCCGTTGTATGCGCTGGCTCAGGATCTGTTCCGTGCCGTAAAGTACCGATTCCTCAATTTTGTCAATTTCACGCCGGACATCTGGCAGGCCGTCAATAACCAACACCTCGCACGCCTTCTTCGGAAGATCTATACCGTCGTACTTGTTTATTAGGACCACAAGTCCAACGTGCCCGCCCTTCATCTTTTCGATTCCCTCCTCAAGCGATTCAGCCTTCAACGTCATGGCCGCTACGTCCTGCCAGTACTGCGAACGGTATTTGGAAGGGACAATCACGACGACATTCCTTTTCGCAGCCAGCCCCTCAAAAAACGCTTTTAACGTGTCGTCGCCAAACTCCGGATTCAATTCTTGCGGAATCAAAATCATCCTGTCGCCAATGTCGTTTGCAAGAGTCGGCGTGATTGATTTCGTAATTGAGTCGGGACTGAAATTGAAGTGCGAAACCAAAACGCTATTGTCAGCCAGGGTAGCGCTCATCACAATTCTCCGCGCCGCGTTCCCAAAACACGGGATAACATCGATCGGAATGATGCGTGGCGAAATTTCAACTTCGGTACCGGTAATGACGCAACGACAAAGACCCAACGACTGCTTGATTAACGGGTAGTTGAATCTCAATGAAGAATATGTTTCTTCGGTAAAGTCGCCCTGCCGGGCCGGCGTCCGCCGGGCTGTATCGATCTCGGAAAGGAGCGCAAATACCTGAGATTGCTTGTCACTCCACGCCCAAAATGGCACGAGCGCTTGCGAGTTAGATTGCCCTGTGGTTATATCTGCGAGTTTCGCCTCTGATTGGAGCCGAAGATCCTCCCGAAAGAGCTGGAGCATCCTGTCGCGGAATAAACCGTCAGCCTTCATGGTGAACTGGCCTTCGGTCGTCTCCAAACAGGCATGGGCGTCATCGATGACGATGCTTCCGATCGGCACCCTGATTCCAAAAGGGGTCGGTTCCTAGTATCGTAGTATTTTGAGTTGACGGTTTAATTCCGAGCCGCCAGAATTTGGCATATGGCGCGAAAGCTGCGAGTCGAATATCCCGGCGCAATCTATCATGTGATGAATCGGGGCGACCGGCGCGAACCCATCTTTAAAGATGACCTGGACCGGCGCGCCTTTCTAACTACCCTCGGCGAGGCGTGCGATAAAACCCGGTGGCAGGTTCACGCCTGGTGCCTGATGCCTAACCATGTTCATTTGGTGGTCGAGACACCCAAGGCCAATCTGGTGGTTGGACTGAAATGGCTTTTGGGCACGTATACTTCACGGTTCAACCGGCGACATAAGCAATTTGGACATCTATTCAGTGGGCGCTACAAATCCTTGATCGTGGACGGCAGCGGCAACGGCTATTTGAAGAGCGTGTGCGATTACGTGCATTTGAATCCAGCGCGGGCAAAGATGATGGGACCGGAGCGTCACCTTGGTTCCTACGCATGGAGCAGCATGCGATTCTATTTGCAGCCGCGGCGGAAGCGCCCGTTTTGGCTGCGGGTGGATCGGGTCCTGGGAGAACATGGGATTCCCGGTGACACGAAAGAGGGTCGAAACGAATTCGGGAAACGCATGGAGTTGCGATGTCGCGCGGAGGATGACCCGAAGCAACTGAAAGCATTGCGGCGCGGTTGGTGTTTGGGGAGTGAAGAGTTTCGGCAGGAGTTGCTGGCGCAGATCGGTGAGAGAATAGGAGAAAATCACTACGGGGAAGAAAGGGCGCAAAGCGAAGCGGAACGAATCGAACAAATTGTGCAGGAACGATTGGAGCGCCTTGGGTGGAAGGAGGCAGATCTGGAGCGCCGAGCGAAGGGCGACCCGAAAAAGGTAAAATTGGCTGTTGGGTTGCGTTCAGAGACGATTGCGACACTTAAATGGATTGCACAGCGACTAAAGATGGGTACGTCGACGCACCTCAATCATTTATTATACTGGCATCGACGTGGAGCGAAATAGATGAAAATACTATAATACTAGGAACCGACCCCTTTACGACCCCTTTAGGAGGCAGGCGGTTGCATCGAACTCGATGACAATGCATTCGTGAACGGAACTGAACACAATCAATTCCATCAGGTTATGGAAGAATTTTGGGATCAATACCGAAAAGAGGGCGCACCGAAACTTGGGCAGACACCCACGAACAAAGAATACCTTTCTGCCTTGCGCGATGCCCTTAGTTCTGTTATTGAGAAAATTCACCGATGATCAGGTCAACGCAATGGTCGATTTTGCTGAAAAAGAGCAAATTGGGGCTGGTTATTTTGACGGCGGTGGCAAGCCCCCGAGAATTCCAGATTCAATGAACCTGAACTATGGTGGCTACGGTGACTGAAGTATGACGCCAATTGTCAAATCTAAGCTAGATAGCATTTCAAAATATCCTTTTTTCAAATCCGTGGGTCAAACATTGCCGGCCACGGTCAGCGTAGTCGATTCGTGGCCCAAAGCCGTTAAAACTCGCGACTCTAGAAAATGGAAAAACAGTAAGTTACACGCAAGGAACAGCCTTCAGGACGGGATAACAGATCAATTTCCAAAACCTGGGATGTGGGAACGAATGCAAGAGTGGAATCCGCTCTGCGAGGAACTCAGACCTTTGATAGTTTCTTTCGCCGAGGGGGTGGTTAGCGTGGCCCCATTAAACGGTGACGACCGCAGGGGAGTCAGGGATGGCATTAGTTGGGATTTGCTATTCATTTGTCTTGAGGTCCACTACCAGGATATCGTTAAGCCGATCTTTTACCTTCCGTATTTGGACCCGTGGTATGCTGCAGGTCATTATCCTTGTGGCTGGGACGGAGACGAATTTCCGGAACGATGGGATGGGGTTCTTCGCGGCGGCCAGTTGATTGTGTTTTAGCGGCCGTTCCGTTGCGTTATGGCATGAAGGTTGCGATAAATGAACTTTAACTTGCCAACCGTAGCACGCATGCTCACTGAACTCTTACGTGCCAACCATAGCACGGATGGTGCCAGTGAAAGATGAACGCTGGAATGGCTCCTCGGCTACGAACGATGAGAAAGCTCGCCTACATCAGACTAAACAATCAAACGCCCTGCCCGCCTCGTAGCGCTGTCCCGGTTAACTCGGGAAGGACCTGGGAGACTTTTCACTCTGTTCCTTCCGGACCGAACTTCGGTAATGACTGCGACCATTCCAGCTATGTCGATTTCAGCATAGGGAAAAGGGCGTTGTGCTGTCAAATCCAGCGGACGGATTATTTGGACAAAATGAGGAGAATTTTCAGGATTTTTCTTTCGGGGAACGGAGATTGCGAAGGAATTGCTGAAAACGGTTGGGCGTGTGGGGACAAGATGTCCCTGTTCCGGTTCACTGACGAATATGAACGCGTGTGGACAAATTGAACAAACGAGACGTATGCCCGCTCCCTCACGGTCAGGGCTCTGTTGCGAAGAGCGCCGTCCCGACCATTTGCTGGTAAACTTTGATTGACAGGCGGTCGGATTCTTTTTCTCTTTGATGGGGTCAATGACAGCAGATAACGATTATTCGGAGCGTGGTTCGGAAACCAAAGAAACTTTCCGCAAATCCCCTGTCTGTATTGGGGATAACGTTTCGAATGAAAATGACCGCTTGCTTACGCGCGCGGCTCTGCTGTTCCCCCGCCGTTATGTGCCGCTGGTGGTTTGGGTGATTGTCGTTTTGGTTATCGTCGTTATTCCTTTAAAGATAATCGGTTACGGGTATTTGCCCGGGGACGATGCGTTGCGGCATGCGGCCAGGGCGGTGAGCGGGAAGCCGTGGTCGGAAATTCTAGTGCTGAATCCGGTCTATAAAATGGACCATGAGTTCGGCTGGAACTGGCTGCTTGGGCGAATTCATCTGCTGGGAAATTGGAATGCGGACGCGCTGGTGATTTTTTCGGTGGTGTTTCTGTTCGTTCTCCTGAATATAGCCGGGCTGGCATGGTTGAAACGGCCTGAGGCCTGGCTGATTGTGGTCGCGGCTTCCACGATTCTGGCGCTGATTCCGATGCGCTTTCTACTAGGGCGGCCGTATCTGATTACGGTGGCGGCGTTGATGGCCATTTTGTTCCTGTGGCGAACGCGTCGGGGAACGCCGCCGCGAAAGTTGGAGTTTCTCGTGATGACGGGTCTTATTACGTGCAGCGTGTTTTTTCATGGCGCGTGGTATTTGTGGGTGCTTCCGGTTGGGTCGTTTTTTCTGGCGGGCGAATTTCTTTGGGGTTTTGCGGTGGGCTCCTGTTGGATTGCCGGAGTCATTCTGGGCAGCGCTCTGACGGGGCATCCGATTGAGTATCCGGTGCAGGCGCTGCAACTGGCGCATTTGGCCGTCGGCGCTCATATGACGCAGCGAACGATGGCTACAGAATTACAGCCGTTCGGCGGCGATACTCTCACGCTGGTGGCGCTGGGCGGATTGGTCATCGCGCGCGCGGTGGCGAAACTCAATTCGGTTCCGCTGACCCGGGACCCGGCGTTTTGGCTGGCGGCGGTCTGTTGGGTGCTGGCTTTTAAGGTGAGTCGTTTTTGGCTGGATTGGGGCTGGCCGGCACTGATGGTTTTGGCTGCGTCGGACGTAGAATTATTGCTGGAAACCCATTTTCCGGCGGATTCGTTTAAACGGCTTGGATTGGTGTGCGGCGTTGCCCTGGCGGCTTATCTTAGTCTTGCGTCTGACACGGGCAGCCGCTGGACGAAGGATTTGTCCACGCAATATCTGAAGGCGGATGATCCGGCTTTAAAAGGGTGGATGCCGGATAAAGGGGGCATCTTTTACACGGTTGAAATGCCGATATTTTACCAAACGTTTTTTAAAAATCCGAACGGCGATTGGCGTTACATGTTGGGTTTTGAGCCGACGTGGATGCCAACGAATGATTTCGAGATTTATCAGAAAATCCTGTGGAATTTCAATGACGGCAAGGCGTATACGCCGTGGGTCGAGCAGATGACGCCGGCGGATCGTTTGGCTGTCAGGGGCGCAGGCGCAGCGCCGGGTATTGCGGGCCTGGAGTGGAAATATGCGGCGGGAGGGATTTGGATTGGGAGGTTGCCGAGGACCCTCCTTCGCTAAAGAGCTCCCGCCGCCGTTCAGAAGCTATGGCGGGGCAGGCGAGGACCCGCCTTCGCTCGGAGCTGCCGCGCGGCAAGCGAGGGTGACGATGACGATGAGGATGACAATGAGGGAAAACATCGAACATCGAACGCCCAACGCCGAATGTTGAACGGCGCGCAGTGCGAGCGGCACTTGCTATCATGGCGCGTGCCTGGCGCTGCAGGAGCGCCGCCGACCCTCACCTCACCCTGACCCTCTCGTCTCCCATCCGATGGGAGCGGAGAGGGAACAGCCGTCGGACGAAGCCAAAAACTCGGCGGCGAACCGGCGGTCACCGGGTTCAGTACGCTTCGCCGGGTGAGGGCACCCGGAAGAGACTGGGTGGGTCGGCGTTCGTTTCAGCTCCTTTCCCGTTCACGCCCCCGTTGGAACGGCTCGCCAGTTTACACCCCGGACCCCAGGAAAAAATTCTCAAAATTCCCAATAAATCCGAGCCTTTTACCATCATTTTCACGCCATTTTATTCGTCGTTTACTCGTTTACTCACATATACACAAAAAAAGTGAAACGGGCTCTCCTTGCCTTTTAGGCCGGGGTAGATTTGCTGGTCAGAAAATTAGCTTTCACAGAGCCTCTCGGAAGCTACGGAGGGCAGGCGAGGATGAGTTTAATTGGCGGCGGAGCGGAGAGGAATGTGGGCCTGGTAGTCTCGAATGTCTGTCTGCAGAGCGGTTGTTAGTGATTTGTCGGATTGAGTTTGAGCCAGGGCCAGGGCTTGCTTGGCCGCGGATGACGCTTCGGCAAAATTACCTGTTTCGGCGTAAGCGGCGGCCAGGGTGCGCAGGGTTTTTGGGTCGTGGCCTTGCGCGAGGTCGTTAAGGTGTTTGGCCAGGGTAATGGCTTTGTCGCCGTTCCGAATGGCTGAGTCCGGCCAGGTTGCCAGCATCCAGGCGAGGTTCGATTGCGCAGGGACAAATTGCGGCGCAAGCTCCATGACCTTTTGGTAACTGGCAATTGCCTGAGCGGCCATTTTCTTTTCGCGATAGGCGTTTCCGAGGCTGAAATAGGCGCCGGCCATATTTGGCTGAATTTTGATGGCTTTTTGAAATTCGGCGATCGCTTCGTCGGTGTGCCCGATCTGTCGCAAACAATAGCCAAGATTGTTCAGGGCCTCGGCGTCGTCGGGACGCAGTTGCAGCGCTTTTTTGTATTCAACGGCCGCTTCGTCGAACAATCCTTTTTGGCAGAGAGCATTGGCGAGGGCGACCAAAAAGGATGGCGAGCCGGGCTCGAGCCGGACGGCTTTTTGATGTTCGGCAATGGCGTCATCGGCGCGGCCAGTCTGAAGAAGGCAGTAACCGAGGTCGTTGTGCGCGTCGGCCATGCCGGGTTCGATTTCGATCGATTTTTCGAATTGAGCGATGGCCTCATTCCACATTCCTTTCTTGGCATAGGCGGCGCCAAGAGCGTTTCGGTAATTCACCGAGCGCGGACGCATTTGCGCGGCTGTTTCAAATTGCGTGATGGCGTCATCGAGCCGGCCTGTGTGAAGCAGGCAATGACCAAGATTATTGTGAGCTTCCACGAGGTCCGGATCGATTTTGAGGGCTTGTTGATATTCGATAATTGCTTCGTCCAGGCGGCCCTGTTTTAAATTGAGATCGCCGAGTCCGCTAAAGGCATCAGCGCATTTTGGAAACAACGCCAACGCCGCGTGATAGTGCGCCTGCGCTTCGTCAAATCGACCCTGTGAAAGCGCGGAATTGCCGACGAAATAGTCGCTCTGCGCGCGAGCTTCAATGTTTGCCAGGAAGTTGAACACAATTGAATAAGTCATCAGAACAAACCAGCCGGCGCAGATGAGACGTCTGCGGCCTGGAGATTGCGCGGTAGCCTGCACAGCGCAATACGTGCCGATGAGCGCGAGTAACAGGAGGCCTGGCAGAAAATCCAATTCGTAGGTGTTTGCCGAGGCGAAGAAAAGAGACACTGTCACGGCACCGGCTATAAATAGAATCAGGCAAGCCGCTGCGAACCAACCCAGCGCCGTTCCTAGCAGCTTGCGCTTCCAGACCATTGGCACGGCCAGAGCGAATAATACTACTGGATAAATCATGAGAATGCCGCCGTCAGCGGCGGCATTTCCGAGATCATAACCGGGCGGCGTCGGTGGCAGCGGCGCCGATTTCAAAAATGGAAATTGTCCGCTCAAATTGAAGGGTTCCAGAAAGTAGAGACGCATATTGAACCATAAATAATGCAGCCCGAATTGGTGGGCCGAAGGGGCCCGATAACTGGAATTGAGCTGGTAATGCCAGCCAAATTCGAAGGGATTATTGAAGCGCTCAAAGTTGTAGAGCATCAGGCCAAGGCCGACACACGTAATTGGAATGGCGGCTGCCAGGAACAGACCCGCCACCTTGGCCGGCTGAAGCCGGGACACCGAACCCCATGCCTGGAGGACGGGCAACAAGAGAATCGCCGCGCCAAAAAACAAAGTGGGCCGGGCGCCGATCGCCAGCCCATACGCAAGGCTGGCCAACGCCAGCCACAACAGACGGCGATTCGAATCGTGCAGGGCGGCCCAAATGGCGGCCAATGCCAGCATGGCGAATGCAAAGCCACAGGTGATGGCCGTTTCATGGACGTTGGCCGGCAATGTCAGGGCCAGCGCCAGTCCGGGCATGATAGTGCCAGCCACAGGAATCCATTTGCCGGTTTCCGGAAAATACCGTCGTCTCAAACCGCGCAATATGCCTGCAATCGCAGCGAAACCGATGCCCATAAAAAATGCGACCGCCGCTTTTTCGGAGAGGAAATGACCTGTCACGGCGTAATAAGGCCAGAAAAACGCCAAAGCCGGAGTCACCCCGAAATAAAGATACAATTTCCCTTTATAATAGGTCAGGTCGTTTACCGTTCCGATATATGGCGCGTTGAGGTTAAGATCGTAAGGGTCGGAAAGTTTTGCCAATTCGGGAGGGGCGTCTTGTTTTAGATTCAATTGCCCGGCACTGAAACCCTGGACGAGCAAATTATAGCTGTCTTCGCTTGCCCTGGAATCAGCGGATTCAAACGGGGCGCTGGTGTCGGCGAACCAGGTAGAAATTCCAACGAGCAGCCCGCAAACCAGGCAGAAAAAAGTGTCCGCGCGCCATGGTTTCATTTTCAGAATTATGGAAGGAAAAATGGAAAAGGAAAAATTAAAAAGGATTTACGAATTGGGCGACGCGGGCAGGCGAGGGGAAAGAAGGAAAACATCGAACATCGAACATCGAACGCCCAACGCCGAATGTTCGTTTAATTGGCGGTGGAACGGAGGGGAGCACGGGCCAAATAAAGATTGAGCTCTGCTTGCAGGGCCTTTATCAGTCCTGGATCCGACGCCAGCGCCAGCGCTTGTTTGGCCGTTGATGAAGCTTCGGCGAATCTGCCGGTTTCCGCGTATGCCGCGGCGAGTGTTCGCAGGATTTTTGGGTCATTGCCGTTGAAATAATCGTTGAGGTGTTTGGCCAGGGCAACTGCCTTGGCCCCATTGCGAACGCCCGGGTCGGGCCAGGTGGCCAGCATCCAGGCGAGGTTCAATTGCGGCGTCACAAATTGCGGCGCAAGGTCGATGGCTTTTTGGTAACTCGCCATTGCCTGACTCGCCATTCTTTTTTGGCGATACGCGTCGCCGAGGTTGTTGTACGCCTGCGCAAAGCCCGGGTCCAGTTCAATAGCCTTTTGATATTGGGCGATGGCTTCGTCCTCGCGACCTGTGTGCTGATAGCAGTAGGCGAGATTATTGCGGGCCTGAGCAAACCCGGGTTGCAGTTTCACGACTGATTCGTACTGGACCGTGGCGCTTGCCAAATCGCCCTTTCGAAAAAGGGCGTCACCGAGGCGCTCGTGGATGCCCGCCAGGTCAGGTTCGATAGCCAAAGCTTTTTGATACTGCGCGATCGCGTTATCGAACATGCCTTTTTGACAAAAGGCGTTGGCTAGGGCCGCGCGGAAGACCGCCGAGTCGGGCTGCAGTTCCACCGATTTCTGATATTGAATAATCGCCTTATCCCATAATCCTTTTCTGGCATAGGCATTGCCAAGGGCGCTTTGATATTTCACGGCTCCGGGTCTCATTTGCACGGCGACCTCATAGTGAGTGATGGCGTCATCCACGCGGCCCTTCTGAAGAAAACAAAATCCGAGATTATTATGCGCCTCGACAAAGTCGGGATTAATTTCGAGGGCCCTTTGAAAATTGTTGATCGCGTCGTCCAGGCGACCCTGGTTGTAAAGGACATTGGCGAGGCCGCCGTAGGCGTCAGCGCATTCCGGGAACAACGCCAGTGTTTTTTGATACTCTGCTTCGGCTTCGTCGAAATGACGCTGTGCGAGAAACAGGTTACCGAGGAAGAAATGACTTTCTGCGCGAGTTTCGACGTTTGCCAGCCCGTTGAACACAATTGAATAACTCATGAGAACATGCCAGCCGGCGCAAACAAGGCGCCTTCGTCCTGGAAAGCGCGCAACGGTGTGTTCGGCGCAATAGGTGCCGATGAGGGCCAACAATAATATGCCCGGCAGAAAGTCCAATTCGTAGTTGTTAGCCGAGGCGAAGAAAAGGGAAAGTGTGACGGCCCCGGCCATAAAAATGATGAGGCAGGCGATGGCAAACCAGCCCAGAGCCGTTCCTTGCAGCTTGCGCCTCCAGGCGAATGGTACGGCCAGAGCGAACAATGCTACCGGATAAATCATGAGAATGCCGCCGTCAGCGGCGGCATTTCCGAGATCGTAACCGGGCGGCGTTGGTGGCAATGGCGCTGATTTCAAAAATGGAAATTGTCCATTCAAATGGAAGGGTTCCAGGAAGTAGAGACGCGCATTAAACCAGAGATAATGCAGGCCGAACGGGTGGGCCGAAGGGGCCCGATAACTGGAATTGAGCTGGTAATGCCAGCCAAATTCAAAGGGATTGTTGAAGCGCTCAAAGTTGTAGAGCATCAGGCCAAGGCCGATGCACGCGATTGGACCGGTCGCGGCGAGCAATAGACCGGCCATTCGGGACACGCTAAAGCGTGGACACCAAACCAACGCGTGGAGGACGGGCAACAAGAGGATCGCCGCTCCAAATAGCAAGGTGGGCCTGGCGCCGATCGCCAGTCCGTAGGCAAGGCTGGCCAGTGCCAGCCAAAATAGACGGTGGTTGGAAAGTTTCTGGTTCCTTACCTTAGGAGTTGGCGGCGGTGGCAGCGCCACAGGCGAACAGCGACCGTAACTCGCAGGCGAGGACGCCTGCGCTACGGGGTAAGTGAGTTTGTGGAGCGATACCCAAAGGGCGGCTAACGCCAGCATGGCAAATGCGAAGCCACAGGTGATGGCGGTTTCGTGGACGTTGACCGGCATCGTCAGCGCCAAGGCAAGCCCGGGCATGATTGTGCCCGCCGCAGGAATCCATTTGCCCGTATCTGGAAAATAACGGCGTCTTACATCTAGCAATACGCCGGCAATTGCGGCGAATCCGATGCCCATAAAGAAGGCAACCGCCGCCCTTTCGGATAGAAAATGACCCGTGATCGCATAGTAGGGCCAGAAAAGCACCAATGCCGGAGTCACTCCAAAATACAGGTACAATTTGCCTTTGTAATAGGTCAGGTCGTCTATTTTCCCTCCCAAATATGGCGCGTTGGCGTTGGGATCATATGGGTCGGAAAGTTTTGCGAGTCCGGGAGGGGCGTCTTCTTTCAAGTTCAGTTGGCCGGCGCTAAAGCCCTGCACCAGCAAATTATAGTTGTCTTCGTTTACGTTTGAAAAAACTGTTTGAAATGGGGCGCTGGTGTCGGCGAACCAGGTGCAAATCCCAACGAGCAGCCCGCAAACCAGGCAGAAAACAATGTCCGATGGACATGGTTTGGACCCGCGAGATTTTTTGTCTTTCGTATTTGATTGGCCAGTCATTGCGGGCGGTAATACGGCACGCTAAAGCGTGGACACCGAACTGAAAATTCACCACTTCCCCGATGCCGCGCCGGTCACGGTCAATTGACTGGCCTTCTCCAAAACGATCTCGGGGCGATTATGATAATTGATAATCTTTCCTTTGGCCTCGACCGATGCACCCTTGAGAGCTTTTAAATTGCTGAACTGATTGGTCGCAGAGGGAAAGATTACGAGGGTAAAGGGAGAGTGTGGATAGGGCTTATCCATGTTCAAAAAGACAATACCCGGGCGGATGCTCACTTGGGCCACGGTGCCTGTCACAATCATTTCCCGGCCATAAAATTTAGGGGCGTCCAATGCCCCGATTTTTGACGGTCCGGCATCCGGATCGGCGAAGACGGTTGTGGCCAGGGCGACGACGACGGAGACGAGAAAATAGAGTTTCATTCAAACGGAATTATTATCGTAATAACCGGAAATTAAAATTAAAAATCCGGTCGCTAAAATATGGGCGGCGCGGGAGCGCCGACCCTACCGTAATTTGGGGTGAATAATATTGTGAACAAGTTTTCCTTGGAAATACGTGGCATAACGCTGATAAGTGCCACTTGTGTCGTCGCCATCCAGACAAACCAAAACTGTTCAAGGCGGAGATCCATTCAAACATTTCCATTTTGCAGAGGCGTTGCCGCGCGCGGGACACTGGCGCGGTCAAACCCGATGAGAATCACTCCATATTCCATTCAAAACATTATGGAACAACTCAGACACGGCATGGTGGGCGCCCTGGACTATGTGGGCGGCCACGAGTTGTTCTTCAAACATCCGCCCGGTGGACGCGACCACGAATGCCGCTCGACCTTCCGCTCGCACCTTGGCGAAAACGGAAGTCTCAAGTATGAAGTGGGCCTGAGTTTCCGAGTTAACGGGAAGACGGGCGAAACCTGGCGCATGACCATTGCCTATGAACCTGACGATACGTACACGGTCTGGCTGGTCCGCGACCTTGCAGGCCGGCAGGCGACTACGTCCGAGGTCCTCGCCAGCATGGAGCAAGTGAATAGCGACGACCTGCAATCTGCCGTCGAGTCTATTTTCGACCAGGCGGTCAAAACGCCTGAACGGAACGTTGTTGCCACGGAGGCACGCCTGCAGTCCCAATTGCCATAGCGCCGGTTGCCACCGCTGCTATCGCCTGGCCCGCGCCTGCTCCTTTTTTTCTTCCAATTCGGCCTGGAGCTTTTTGCGTTCGGCGATCAATTGTTGCCGCAACGATTCCTCTTTGTCGAAATCGCCCGGGGCTTTTGCCATTTCCGCGTTGAGCGCGATTTCCCGTTCCGCGATTTTCGCGGCGTATTTGGAGTCCAACTCCGCGAGTTCTTTTTTCTGCGCGTCGGAAATTTTCACGGACGGCGCGTTCTTGTTCAAACGCTCCATCGCAAGTTCATATGCAGTTTTCATTTTATTTGTCGCCTTTCTTTTTCCAGGGCTGGCTGGGAAATTTCATCGGTTGCGGCGTTTGCCGGGCCATTTGCAATTCCGGGTCCGCTTCGGCTTTTGCCGCTTCCGGGTTCTTTTTTGCGTCTTCGCGCCAGGACTCAATTTTGGCCTGCAACCCGTGATGCTCGGCTGTGGCCTTGTCGCCGGCCTTCATATAAAAAAGCGACAGGTTCGTGTGGACCAATTGTTCCCGTGGCCGCAATTTCTCCGCCTTGTGGCCTTCGGCGATGGCCGAGGCATAATCGCCTTTTCGATAAAATGCCATGCCCAGCGCCAGTTGCGCGTCGAAGTTTTCCGGTTCGCGGTCTAAAATCACCATTAATTTTCCGATCGCGCTATCAAATTCGCCGCGGCTGAAGTCGAACATGGCATCGTCGTATTGTTCGGTCGTCACAACCTGAACGTTAGCCGTGGATGGAACACGGGTCAAATGCGCAAACAAATGCAGAATGCAGAATGCAGAATGCGGAATGGGCAGATTGCGGATGATGGTTAGGCAGGTTTGAGGGCGTAAGATTCCGGCCGATTCAGCCGTGAACCAGTTAGAGCGAACTAACGTTCGCTGCTACACAAGACCGAAATGTTGAATAATTAAAGTGACGGTCATGGTCTTTTCTGGTATACTATTTTGATTCGCCTCTCATGAAAACCTTTTGCTGGAAAGCGGCTCGTAATGGCCCCACGCCGCTGAAACTGATCCTGATTCTTTTTCTGCTTGGAACATTCATTTTTTGCGGCCGTTCCGCCTGTGGAGTCGGCGCAAATGCGCTGAATTATTGGGTCGCTCCCGCCGCGGCGGGGATGGGTGACGGCTCATCGTCTGCCAACGCGGCCAGCTATCTGAACTGGACGTTTTGGACCGGCCTCCAGAGCCAGCTCAATACTTCAGACGTCTGGGTCAACTTTCTTAATGGCGCTTATAACGGTGGAAGCCTGAATTTCACGAATATGGGCAATCCCATTCATCAATTGACCCTCGCCGCGGTGAGTACTTATGGTCCGGTATTCAGCCCGTCTGCGAATATCGTGCAATTATATGGATGTCAAAATTTCCAACTGAACGGCCTGGTGTTTAATGGTCCCACGCCATATTGGGGCGTCTATTGCATACCGAACGGTTTCAATCCGTGCCGGAACATCTGCATTAACACCTGCCAGTTTCTAAACCTGACCAATGCTTATTACGCAGCCATCGGCTTGTTGAACGGCGCTCGCGACATCCAGGTTTTGAATTGCACGTTTACGAATATCACCAACGGGGGTCATGCTCACATGATTTATGCCCCGCACGACATCGTAGACGTTGCGGTGTCCAATTGCGTCTTCCAGGATTGTTTGGCCGATTATGTGCGATTCCGAGATGATTCCGAATACTGTGTGGTCGAGAACAGCACATTCATCAGCACGACCAGCGCGACCGGGTGGCCGTTTGTCAGTGCGGAGCTGTATAATGAGACAAACGCCGACGCCGCCGGCGATGAATTCTTCGGCACTTATTTCCAAGTGAGCAGCAACTCATTCATTTACAAGGCCAGCGGCGGGTCGGGGCCATACTCGGGGCTTCATTTCAGCGATACCGGATGGTCGCCCTACACCTACGATTGCAACCTGACTCCTTCGCAGGAAAGCCAATTGAGCAGTGGCAGCACGAGCTTTCAACAGTCATTCCTGCAAACCAATATGGGAATCACTTCCTCGGACATCAAGATGTTCGGCAACACGTATTCCGGGGCGAACTATCACATGGATTATCAGTATGTTTGGGACGGCACTTCGTCGAATTACACCTGGCAGGGGACCATTGGCCTGAATAATGTGGCCGATTCCAGTGGCACGCCGATGGCACCGGTCCCGCCGCTACGGAACGGTGATTTTGACCGGCAGGGCTTTCTGGCCACGCCGCTTACGAGCACTGTTGGCGCCAAGGATTATCAATGTTACTTCCGCGATTGGATGTGTAGTCCAAAATATACCGACATCCTGTGGCAGCAGGGCTTTGACGGCACGGCTAACGCCCTGCGCTTTGACGCGGCAAAAAGCCAATACGTTTATCAATGGATTTCCAGCCCGAGTCCGAACTGGACGATGGATTTTCTTTTTGCCATCGGTTCAGGCTTTTCGGGCACGGGAGTGAAATTCGCCGCGGAGGTTTATCACAATGAAATCACGGGCAGCAAAGTCGCGGTGGGGGTGAACAATCTGGGGCAGTTCGGCATTTACAATGGGGGTACATTCACGGTCCTGCCCGAATTAGGCACTGTCAGTTTCTCGGTTAACTCGGGCGCCAGTACAAATTACACCGATTTCGGCGATACCCTGAACGTTTATCATATGCGCCTCGTGGGCAATTATTCCGCGCCTACGCCTCAGGTGGACATCTATACCAGCGATGCCAATTCCCTGGTGCTGGACCATCAGTCGTTGAGTCAAACTTCATGGGTCGGAAGCAGCCCGGTCAGCGGTCAATCCTTTCCGGGAACGGTTGCTTTTTACAACTACACGGCCCCCGTGATGGTGGATCAGGTTTCCATGACCGAGGGGATTCCGCCCATTACTGTACCCCTCGTTTCCGGCGCAATGATGCAGGGAAACAATTTAATTATGACTGGAACCAACGGCACAGCCGGGGCGTTATTCTACGTAATATCCAGCAAGAGTCTTTCTATGCCCCTTGGGAATTGGACGCGATTAAGCACGAACACATTTACGGGGAGCAGTTTCTCGGTTACGAATGTCGTGGCGTCGCCCGGTCCGCTGCAAAGGTTCTATACTTTGGAAGTTCAATAAATTATCGTCTCAGTTTTTCGTTTAGCCAACTTACGAGTGGTTCCTGCCAGCCGGGACTAAACTTCGACCAAACTCCAATCGCGTGCTGGCCATTTGTTATCACCAACATATCGCAGGGAACGCTTGCCCTCTGAAGCGAGGCCATGAAATTCGTGGTTTCCCGATAAGGCACCGTGCGATCCGCGCTGCCCTGGACGAGCAGGAAGGGTTGCAGGCCTGGCTTTACATAAGTCAGCGGCGAATATCGTTTCAACACCACGCGCCGTTTATCTGTGATGTTGGTCGTTGCGAAATTAAAAAGGCTGCGCATCGAAATAGTAAGGCCCCCGCGTCGTTCATTGTCCCAAACCAGATCCGTGGGCAGGGCCATTCCGACGATGGCCTGAACATGGACGTCTGCGGCCGCGAGCGTGCCGGCCAGTGTCACCAGATGTCCGCCGGCGGAATAGCCGATGAGCGCAATGCGGTCGGGGTCGCCCTGGTATTCGGTGGCGTGCTGTTTCACCCAGCGAATGGCGGTTTGTAAATCGTCAAAGCAGGCCGGCCAACGGCTTTTTGGCGCAAGCCGATAATTGATCGTGAACCAGGTAAAATTAGTCGCGTAAGGCGCGAGGACCGGGACAATGTCACCTTCCTTGTCCCCGCCCATCCAGCCGCCGCCGTGAACGATGATGAGAATGGGAAATGGGCCGGTCCCATTGGGGACGTGCGCATCGAGAAGCAGATTTTGCCCATGCGCCTTGCCGTATCGAATGTCAACCAGGCTGGCGCCGAAGGCAGGGTCGGCGGCCAGTTTGAATTCGGTGGCGGCCGTTGTATTTGTTTGCGCCCGCAGCGAAAAGGCGCAGATCAAAACGGTGAGGAAACCAGGCAATACTTTCATAGTTTTGCGGTTAATGTGGCCGAATTCCGGCAGAATTCAATATTTCCAATCGGCAACGAAGCCGGATTATTGTGCCCTGGCGACTTCCACGGCAAAAACGTACTCCGGTCCAAACATATTCGAACGGAATACAATCCACTTGTCGTCTGGCGAGAAATTGACGTTGGGCTCGAGCCGGTAGTCCTGCCTGGCCATGTTGACGAGCTTTTCGGCATTGAAGACGCCGGTTTGAATCATGTCCCGCGTATCCATGTCTTTTTCCGACGACGATTCAATCAATCGCGGATGGAAGAGATAAAGCCACCGGCCATTTTGCGCGTGTGCCACCTGTCCGGAATCGCCGCCGTCACCTGCGAAAAGCGTGCCGTCATGGGAAACATTGAAGTGGATGGACCATTCATCCCGCTGCATGTGATACCATAATCGTTTTCCGGTCGCGATTTCATAACCGCCCAGCCAAAAATCTTCGCCGCGTGGCGTTTGAAGGTCATACCAAATCCATTTGCCGTCCGGGCTAAAAAATTCGTGCCCGGCAATTTCCATTAGCATCGTGCGCGGGTGAATCAATTTGGCGTCTGTCCCGTCGGTGTGAATCGTCCAGATGCGATTGACCAGGTGCCATGGCCCTTCATGGCAAAAGAGAATGAGTTTGGGATCGCTGGGTGAAAACTGCACATGATTCAGCCAGTCGGTGGAGTGATTGAATACGTTGAGCTTACCGGTTTGGATATCGAGGGTGAATAACGCCATGTGCTGATGCGCAGCCAGGCGTTGAGCCATCCATTCTCCTTTGCTTTCGCCGTACGGCCTCGGAAAACGGTCGGTGCTTTCGACAAAGCTGCCGGCCAGAAGCGTGTCATCCGCATTGACCGCCAGCACGGAGCCACCGGCGGGAACTTTTCCGATTTCACGGCTTTCGCGGGTGTCCAAATGAGTCGAATACGCGGTCAATTCACGATCATCACGCCGGACATAATAGACCGTGCGGGAATTGCGGCTCACGATGACACCAGAGATATTTGTGCCGGCCTTTACCAGTTCGTTCTGGCGCGTTTTAAAATTATAATCGTAAATTCCGTCCGGCGCGTAATAGACCAGTTTGTCACCCTGGGCGGTCCAGGCATTTTCGTTGAAATAAAGACTTTCACTTCCTGGCTCGGTTGAGAGTCGCACAACCCGATGGCCCGTGTCCGGATCAATCCACTCCGTGGGCGGAGAATCTTCGGCCCTCAGGCGCAGGAATGCGCTCGTTAAGAGAATGGCAAACATGATGAGACGCATGGCAAATTGAAGCCATTGTGGAGAATTGCGCCGCGGGATTCAATAGCTGGGGGCTAACCAAAACTGATGATGGCTATTGACCGATTGACAATCTGAAAAACTGTGGGGAAGCTCCAATTGCGTTGGTCACGGTAACGGAATTGCCTGTTCCTGCAATAGTGACGCCTGAGTCAGTCCAAACAGGAGCATTTAGATTGGTCGTGGACTGAAGTTGATAATTCTGATCCGTAATCGTCGGCCAGGTTAAAACGAGGAGGCTGCCACCCAAAGTGACAATACTTAAGTCAGGTTGAGCAACGACTGTCAGGGTCCCATTGACAAAATTAAAGCTATAGTTGGTTGCAGACAGTGTGCCGACGCTCACCGTAATGGGATATGATCCCGGCGGGCTGCCCGCTGTGGCACTGGTATTTAGGTCCGGGGTGCCGGTTAACACAAGTAAGACGTTAGTCCCCTCGTCATCGACAAAACCGCTGTAACTGACGGTCAAAAGCGGATTCGGCAACCCATAGGTTCTGCTATTATTGACCGCACTCACCGTCAATGTTGCTTGTGTGATATTGGCCGCCAAATCGAGTGCACTCAAGACGTAGTTTCCTGACGCGCTTCCCGTCAGGCCTAAGCCACTTACGCTCACCACAATATTATTTCCTGCGTTGGCGATGTCAAAACTCGCTACGTATCCATTGGTGCTCAAACTTACATTGCCGGCATCGCCGGCCAACACGCCGCTCAATACCACTGCGTTACTCGAAATCGTGGCCGCCTCGGTTCCATCATACACCTTGGAGTTGGCTGTCAGGCCGCTGCTGATCGTCACACTTTGGGCCGTGATGTTCGCAGCCAGGCCACCTGGCGGGCTCAGGAGGTAGTTTCCCGAAGCAGTGCCGGTCAAACTCAACCCGCTGACGCTGACCACGATATTATTTCCGGCATTGGCGCTGGCAAAACTTGCCACGTATCCGTTGGTGCTCAAATTCACATTGCCGGCATCGCTCGCGAGGACCCCGCTTAATACCACTGCGTTGCTCGAAATTGTGGCCGCCTCGGTTCCATCATACACCTTTGAGTTGGCTGTCAGGCCACTGCTGATCGTCACACCTTGGGCCGTGATGTTCGCAGCCAGGCCGCCCGGCGGGCTTAACAGGTAGTTGCCCGATGCACTCCCGGTCAAAGTCAGCCCACTGACGATCACCGCGATATTGTTCCCGGCGTTGGGACTGGCAAAACTCGCTGCGTATCCATTCGTGCTCAAATTCACGTTGCCGGCATCGCTGGCGAGGACCCCGTTCAATACCACCGTGTTGCTCGAAATCGCCGCCGTTACCGTTCCGTCATACACCTTGAAGTTGGCTATTAATCCGCTGCTGATCGTCACGGCTTGGGCGGTAATATTCGCCGTTGCAGCAGGCTGGGTCAGAATGTAGTTGCCCGCATCGTTGCCGTTCAACGTCAAGCCGGCAATTTGTACCGTCTTATTCGTACCCACATTTTGGTCCGTAAATATCCCGTTCGCGCCGCTGGTGTTCAATGTGACGTCAGAACCAATCAATCCCTGACCGATTAATATCGCTTCGCTCACATTTAACGCAGCCGTCGCGGTCCCGTCATATACCTTGTCGGCAGCCGTGATGCCAGTGACCGTCAACTCTCCCGGATTCACCGTCATTAAAAAGCTGTTGGTCGCGCTCATTCCGTCACTGTCGGTCACGATTACACGGATGGTGCTTGTTCCTATCGTGTTTGGTTCAGGCGTCACTGTGATCGTGCAATCGGTGCCCGAGCCGCCAAAGACGATGTCGGTGTTTGCGTTCACCAGTGTGGGGTTCGATGATGTGGCCGTCAGCACCAGATTTGAAGCAGGAGTTTGTGCATCTTCAATTTCGAAGGGGATCGCCGCCGTTGCCGTGTTCACCGGCGTTGATTGATCTGGAATGACCGAAACCGTCGGCGGAGGGGGAATGGGGAGCGTTGCCGTCACCTCGTTGCTTCCGCTCAAGTTTCCAGCGGCGTCCAATGCCATCACCAGGTAATTATTGGTTGCGTCTAGCGTCGCCTGCGTGTCGCTGAAATTTGTTCCAGTCGGGGTGCCGATCTGGACAAAATTCGTTGATCCTGCGCCGACACTGCGTTCTATCACGTATCCGACAACCCCGACATTGTCCGTGGAGGCCCCCCAACTCAGATCGATCTCGGATGAGCTGGCCACGGTAGCGATCAGATTGGTCGGCTCGGATGGGGGCGTAGTGTCCGGATTTAGATTTCCTCCCTGCCAATCATCCAAAGTCAAATTATAGCCGGTTCGCGAATAAATGCCTATCCCCGGACTGCCTCCGTTTTTCACCGGAAACGGATCTGCGTTGACGACGCTTCTCCAGACCAGGACCGGCGTATCGTTCCGGTACATCGTTATTGTTACGGGGTCGTTTGAACCGGAGACCTCCAACTTCATTGTATCGCCGCTTTGCCATGTCACTGTGCTTCCAGTCGCCAATGAAAAGTATTGATACACATTCGTGTCACCGTATCGGAGATAAATACGATAATCGTTTTGGGAAAAGACAAATCCCATGTAAAACTCGTCCTGATTCGTGTCGGCCCGCAGAACCACACCCGTCCATGGCCCTATCGTCGACAGATAGATCTGAGAGTATTGATCGTTACTGAAATTATTGGAAGTCCAGCAAGCTTCGGTATGGTGGTCTGATTCCGCCGGCGTGACTGCATCGCTGGCAATAACGAAGGTCGTCTCCGACGCGGCTGGATACGCCCAATTCGTACCAAGGGGGCCGTCGGGCCGATTAAAGTCGTCACCGGCGATTTCGGTCGTTTGCGCCTCAATTACTCCGAGGCAGGCGCAAAAAATGATGACTACCAGCCACGCAACCAGGAATTCACGCCTTCTGATTATCGGAAAATTAGTCATATAATTCGATGACTTTAAAGCAGGTTTGCCGTTCTGATTTGTCGTCTAACGGTAACAGGAATAATGAACCCTCCAACAAATGGGTCGCGATGAAATAATCCAGGTGTTTAAGGTCGCGACGTCGGGCATTCCTACCGTCATACTGGCATCAAATTATAGCATGGGGCCTGGTTATTGCAACAGTCGAATTGCAGTGGCATTCCTGGCGCCCAGGCGGTTGGGGTTGCTTAAGCCGCGGGTCAACTGCGCGCAATGATGCGCAGAACTGGATGGTTGACGCCGCGCGGTATTGACTATAGGGATGATGCGAAAATATGGCATGACTGAAGACATCTTTGACATCGTCAACGAACGCGACGAAGTGATTGGGCGCGCGCCGCGGAGCGAAGTGCATGCGCGGGGATTGTTGCATCGGGCGGTTCACGTGCTTGTTTTCAATTCGCGTGGTGAAATTTTTTTGCAAAAGCGCTCCGTGAAGAAGGACCGCCAGCCCGGCGTCTGGGATTCGTCCTGCTCGGGCCATGTGGATTCCGGCGAAGACTACGACCAGACGGCCGTTCGTGAATTGGGCGAGGAAATAGGACTTAAATTAAACGCTCCGCCCGAACGATTGTTTAAAATAGATGCTTGCGCCGAAACCGACGCCGAATTTGTATGGGTCTATTGGTGTAAGAGCGAAGGTCCGTTCCAACTGGATCCGGAGGAAATTGAACAGGGCAATTGGTTCATGCCCGGGCGTGTCTTGAACTGGACTATGGAAAAGCCCGGGGAATTTGCCACAGCGTTTGTGCTGATTTGGCAACTGTTTTCAGGAACGCGCGAACAGCGCACGTCAACCTCTTTCAGAATTCCATTGCGATAATTGACAGATGGAGTAGGTTCTAAAACATGCAAAATTTTCTCGTTCCGATTGTAGTCGAGCAGACCGGCCGTGGTGAGCGGACGTGGGACATTTATTCCCGCCTGCTCGTTGACCGCATCATCTTCCTGGGCACGCCCGTGGACGACAACGTTTCCAACATCATTATCGCGCAGCTTTTGTTCCTTCAGATGGCCGATTCCAAGAAGGACATTCATCTGTACATCAACTCGCCCGGCGGCAGCGTGACCGCGGGCCTGGCGATTTACGACACCATGCAGTATCTCACATGCGACGTGAACACCTACTGTGTGGGGCAGGCGGCGAGCATGGGCGCAGTATTGCTGGCGGCGGGTACAAAGAACAAGCGCTATGCCCTGCCCAACGCGCGCATCATGATCCATCAGCCCTGGGGCGGGGTGCAGGGCCAGGCTACGGACATCAGCATCCAGGCCAAGGAAATCCTGCGGCTCAAAGACCGTCTGAACCAGATTCTTTCAAAACATTCCGGCCGAACCCTCGATGAAATCGAGAAAGACACTGACCGCGACCGTTTTATGTCGTCGGATGAGGCAAAAGCGTACGGTCTCGTGGATAACGTCGTCGTTTCCCGCAAGGAAATACCCGGCGCAATGGAAAAAACCTCATTGCTGACTGAAAAGTAAGCAAACGCTGGATAACTGGATCAGTGGATGTTTGGATTATTGGAAGCGGACCGGAGCGGTCGCGTGATGACGGTTTATTCAATCTAAAAATCCATTAATCTGGTTCTTTACGGCTCCAACCGTTTGTCCGGTTCCAAATAATTCCGCACATAATCCGCTACGGCATCCTCAAGCGACATGACATTGGGGCGATAACCCGTCGCGCGGAGCCTTGAGATGTCCGCCTGGGTGAAATACTGATACTTGTCGCGGATCACATCCGGCATCTCGATAAACTCGATGACCGGTTTTTTACCAAGAGCGGCAAAAACCGAATTGGCCAGGTCAATCCACGTCCGCGCCGCGCCGCTGCCGATATTAAAAATTCCGCCGGCTTTGTTATTTGCCGCCAGGTGCAGCGTCATGGCCACCGCATCTTTGACGTAAAGGAAATCGCGCTTTTGTTTGCCGTCCTCGTAGTCCTTGCGATAGCTCTTGAACAGCCGGATCATGCCTTCCTTTTTTATTTGCGCAAAACTTTTGTGGACGAGCGAGCGCATATCGCCCTTGTGATCTTCATTCGGACCATAGACGTTAAAATATTTCAGCCCCACGATACGATTCAAAATACCTTCGCGTTTGGCGTATAAATCAAAAAGATGCTTGGAATAGCCGTACATGTTGAGCGGGCGCAGCGATTCGATTTTGGCGTCGACGTCTTCCATGCCGGCCGAGCCATCGCCGTAGGTTGCGGCGGACGAGGCATAAACAAACCGCGCCTTTGCGCCGAGCGCCCATGCGGCGAGGTCTTTGGTGAACTCGTAATTGTTGCGGATGAGATAGGTTGCGTCGCGCTCAGTGGTGGCTGAGCACGCGCCCATGTGCAGGACCAGGTCGAACTTCCCGAGCGCGCCGCTTCGCAATCGTGCCATCAGGACGTCTCCTTCGACGTAATCGTCAAAGCGCAAAGGTGTCAGATTGCGCCATTTTTCATTGGTGCCCAGAATATCGCAAATCACGATGTCCTCGCAGCCGCGCCGGTTGAGTTCCCAGACCAGTGCGCTGCCGATAAAACCCGCGCCTCCGGTGACAAGGACGCGCGAGCCGGAAAATTCATCCGATTTCATTGCGATTACGATAGGGATGCAAACGCGATTGCCAATACAATTCTCTTTTTTGCTTCAACTGAATTCGCATTTCTGGCTCAATTAATCGCTTTATGATTACATCGAGCGGGTCGCGCGAATGGCGCGAGTATCTCAATTTCCAGGGGGACACCGTTCAACTGATCCTGTGCGCCTTGCTCTTTTTTGTATCGACGACGACCTATGCCGCCGATGACGGAAGCGCGCACTTCGAGCCTCTGGCGCTGCAGGGCCAGACGTATATTCATGATCCGTCCACCATCATAAAAGACGGCGATCATTATTACGTCTTCGGAACGGGAGACGGCATCAGGGTCAAATCTTCGCCGGACCTGATTCATTGGACGGAGCTTGCGACGGTTTTTTCCGACCCGCCGGCGTGGACGACAAAAGCAGTGCCGGAATTTTTCGGCGTTTTCTGGGCGCCGGACATTATCCATGTGAACGGAAAATTCCTGCTCTATTATGCTGTTTCGTCATGGGGCAAGCAGGTATCGGCGATCGGCCTGGCGACGAGCCCGACGCTGGACCAATCCGCGCCGAATTATCATTGGACCGACCACGGCATGGTGATCGGCTCCACTAATGGCAGCGATTTCAACACGATTGATCCGAGTGTGATGCTCGACGACGACGGTAAATTGTGGATGTCGTTTGGTTCGTATTGGCACGGCATTTATATCACTCAATTAGACCCGCAGACCGGTTTGCGCACAAAGGACCAGGCGGTTTATCCGGCCGCATGGAACTATTCCATTGAGGCGTCATGCCTGACGCGGCACGAAAATTATTACTATCTGTTTGTGAACTGGGGCCAGTGTTGCAAAGGCACTAACAGCACCTACGAAGTCCGCGTGGGCCGCGCCACGAAGGTCGCAGGTCCGTATTTGGACCGGAACGGCAAGGATCTCGAGGACGATGGCGGCACAAAATTTCTGTTGTCTACTGGCCGTTTTATCGGCCCAGGACACATCGGGATTCTGAAGGAAGACGGAACGATCTGGTTCAGCTACCATTACTACGATGGCGCCACGCACGGCCGCTCGCGCCTGGCGCTCGGGAAATTGGCCTGGACGAAGGACGGCTGGCCTGTGCCAGCACGATGAGTGTTCGGTGTATGCCCTTTTGGGTGTTCGGGCGGCATATCGCCGAATCGTCCTCGTCCTCGTCCTCGTCCTCGATTAGATTCATTCTGTGAAAATAATTATGGACGAAAAATGCGTCGGCTACTCACGCGCAGGGCATCCGGAACGGCCAGCGCGGGTCTCGACTACGGTCGCCCTCCTGAAAGCCCAGGAGGAATTGCCCATCGAGTGGATTGCGCCCTCAAACGTCAGGGACGAACAAATACTTCGCGCACATAATCGTGATATGCTCGCCCGTTTGAGCATGCCCGGCGATTTCGACCCCGATACGCCCTGGCACGAGCACATTACAGATTACGCACGGGCTTCGGCTGCTGCGGCGCTGGACGCGATGAAATTGGCGCGGGCAGGAGAGACCGTCTTCAGCCTCATGCGGCCTCCGGGCCATCACGCTACCCGCGGACATGCGATGGGTTTTTGCTACTTGAATAATATTGCCATTGCCGCGCTCGAAGCGCTGGCGTCCGGGGCGGAGCGCGTCGCCGTTTTCGATTTTGACGTGCATCACGGTAACGGCAGCGAGGACATCTTGTTCGACCGCCCCAATGCCGCCTTTTTTTCCGTCCACCAATCTCCCTGCTATCCCGGCACAGGCCAGACTAACGTGGGCAAAAATTGCTTTAATTATCCGGTCGAACCCTCCACGCCGCGCGAGACCTGGCGCGCCACGCTGAACCGCGCGTTGAATGACCTCAAGAAATTCTCTCCCGCACTCATCGGTGTTTCCGCAGGCTTCGACGCCTATTTGCGCGATCCACTGGCCAATGGCACGCTTCTGGCCGAGGATTTCTTTTGGATTGGCGGGGAACTGCGCGCAATGAATGTCCCTTTCTTCAGCCTGCTTGAAGGCGGCTATAGCAGCGATTTGCCTGAGCTGATTTTCTCGTATCTTAAGGGAATACAGTGACGATCGGTTCCGCGCGATTTACGCGCGGTGACGGCGCAGCGCGCCATCCCTACCCGCGAAGAATCTTCGCCGCCGCCTTCACCAACTCCTCCATCTCCGCTCGCGTGCCAATCGTGATTCGGAGATAATCGCTCACGTCGGGCGAGGCAAACCAGCGGACCAAAATCTTGCGATCGCGCAATTTTTGCAGCCAGTCTTTGGCGGCAAATCGCGGCGGCGCCGTGAGAACGAAATTCGTCTGGCTGGGAAAAACACGAAAACCGAGCAAGGTCAATTCGCTCGACAGCCATTCGCGCGTGGCAATGATGCGTTTGAAGTTCGTGCGATAAAATCCCAGCTCGTCCTGGGTCGCTTCGGCGGCGATTTGACCCAAACCATTCACGTTGTAGCTGTCACGGATTTTGTGAAGCGCAGCGATGAGTTCAGTGTTGCCCACGAAATAGCCCACGCGTTGAAAGCAAAGCGAATACGCCTTTGAAAATGTTCGGGCGACGAGCACGTGCGGAAATTTGAGCGCCAATTCCATCGCGTTCTCATCGGCAAAATCCACATACGCTTCGTCCAGAACGACAACCCCGCATTGTGCCCGACAGATGCGTTCGAGTTCGGCAGTCCTATAGCCACGGCCGCTCGGTGCGTTGGGCGTGGTAATGAACGTGAGCGCGGCGTCGAAATCCCATTTCGCGCCGGCGAGGTTCGGCAAACTGAAATCCCGTTCGAGCGGCACGGAATTTTTTGTCGCCCCATGAATGTCCGCCAGCACCGGATAAAGCGAATAGCTCGGCATGAAATACTGAACGGTTGCTTTCGCAGTTGATTTATGAGGATGAGGACGAGGATGATTTATTTCAGGCTCTACAAAGCAACGGACCGCCAGCGCGAGCAATTCGTCCGAGCCGTTGCCGGCGATGATATTGTCCGGTTCGCAGCCGTGCAATTTCGCCAATTTTTCGCGCAACGGTTGCGCGGTGGGATTCGGATATAATCGCAGCCGCCCATCCACCGCCTTTTTTACGGCCTGAATCACGCGCGGCGATGGCGGGAACGGATTCTCATTGGTATTGAGCTTGATGAGCCCCTTGATCTTTGGCTGTTCGCCATAGACATAAGGGTGCAGTTCGCGCACGAGCGGGCGAATTAATGATTCCGGGTTGTTCATGGGCGCGGGATCTCCAAATCTTTGCAGATTTTCCGGGCCGTAAATTCGATAATTTCCTGGTGGCGTGGTTTAGACGAACTTTTTCTAGCTGCACGATTGACATAAATCGTTTGATTTCCGCCCTCACGCAAGAATTCGCAGCCATGGCGCTCCAAGTGCCGAATTAGATCGATTCTTTTCATGGAAACTTTCGGTTAGCGGTGGGGGCGCCCGATGGATTGGATGGCAAAATTATCAGAACGACGAGAGAACGGCGAGGAAAAGTTATTCACCCCTGTTCCTGAGTTGGCGAGCTTTCTGAAAATGAGGAAATCTCGAAAAGAAGGCATTTACGCAAGGGCCAAGGGTTCACGAATAACCTCTTGGCCGCGCAATTCTTCTTCTGCCAACTCACGGTTTGCGTCCAGAACCATTGCCGCCGCCTCTTTTAGATTC
>DASYYL010000200.1:0-2771 GCA_035933915.1 Verrucomicrobiia bacterium | reverse complement strand
CGTGTTTTCCGGCTTGTGTAGCATTCGCCCGTGCCGAGGAAATTAAGAATCGAGTATGAAGGGGCGATTTACCACGTGATGAGCCGGGGCGATCGGCGCGAGCCGATTTTTGTGGACGATGAGGACCGCGAATTGTTCGTGGAGACCCTGGGGCAGGCGTGCGAGAAGTGCGGCTGGCAGGTGCATGCCTATTGCCTGATGCTCAATCATTTTCATTTGGTAGTCGAAACACCGCGGGCAAACCTGAGCGCCGGCATGAGATGGTTTTTGGGCACTTATACAGCGCGCTTCAATCGGCGCCATCAATACTTCGGGCACTTGTTCAGCGGGCGGTACAAGTCGCTGGTGGTGGATGGCAGCGGCAGCGGCTACCTCAAGAGTGTATGCGATTACGTCCATTTGAACCCGGTGCGGGCGAAGTTGCTCAAAGCCGAACAGCGGTTGAAACAATATTCGTGGAGCAGTTGGCCTGAATACTTGAAAAGACCCGCCGGGCGCCCACCCTGGCTGCGAGTGGACCGGTTGATGGGAGAATGGGGCGTGCGCAAAGACGATGGGGCGGGGCGCCTGCGCCTGGAAGCGGGAATGGAGCAGCGGAGGGAATTGGAAAGGAGCCAGGAGAACGGAGATTGGAAACGGCTGCGGCGGGGCTGGTATTTTGGCCCAAAGGAATTTCGGGAGGAATTGCTGGAATGGATCGGAGGCAAACAGGGAGAACACCATTATGGCGAGGAATTGCGGGAATCGGACGAGCAGAAGGCGCAGCGATTGGTGGCGCAAACGCTCTCGAAGTGGGGTTGGAGCGAGAATGAATTGAAAACCCGCCGGAAAGGGGACGTCAGGAAGGCCCGGTTGGCCTCCCAGTTGCGGGCGGAAACGGCCGTGACCTGGCCTTGGATCGCGAAGCGGCTGTGGATGGGGCATTGGCGGACGGCAGCGAACGCGGCGCGTTCAGCCCGGAAAAAGAGAAGATGGCTTAAATGACAAAATATACCATTAGTCATCTCTGACCCCTTTTTGTTCGGCTGGCACTAGTGTCCAAATTAGTTTTTAAAAATGAGTGAAAAAGATCTCCGTCTTTGGTGAGAATGCGGGTGAAAATTGAAAACACAACCCATCATCAACGGAGATCCAAAATGGCCAACACTGCGAGTCTGTTTACACAAATCCTTTCCCTTTTTCAACGCTCTGATTTCGCCCGGCATGTGCGGGAATTCAAAGCGGAACGTCACGCCCGCGGGTTCAGCAGTTGGTCGCAGTTTGTGGCGATGCTGTTCTGTCAACTGGCACAAGCTCGATCTCTGCGGGAAATCACCGACGGTCTCAAGTCTTGTGAAGGCAAACTCAAGCATTTGGGATTGGAGGTTGAGCCAAGCCGTTCGACGCTTTCTTATGCCAACGCGCACCGCCCCTGGGAATTGTACGAGAAGCTCTTTTATGACTTGCTGGCGCAGTGCCAGGCCATCAGTCCCAAGAAAAAGTTCCGGTTCAAGAACCGGCTGCTCACGATGGACAGTACCACGGTTGAACTGTGTGCGAGCATGTTTGATTGGGCGCGTTGGCGTCAGACCAAGGGAGCGGTCAAACTGCACTTGCTGCTGGATCACGACGGATACCTCCCGGTTTTTGGGCACGTGACCGACGGCAAGGTGGGTGACATCAAAGTGGCTCAGAGGCTTGATTTTCCGAAGGGAAGCATCGTGGCGCTAGACCGCGGCTACCTGGATTATCGCCTCTTCAGTCGCTGGACACGGGAGGGTGTCTACTTCGTCAGTCGGCTCAAGAAGAATGCGGACATCCAGGTGGTCGAAGACTACCCGGTGCCCAAAGGCAGCAAGGTGTTGAAAGACCAGAAAGTGCGTTTGCAGGCCTTTGTGGCCGGGCGACCCGATCTGGAAGATCTCCGCATGGTGACCGTCTGGCTGGAGGACAAACAAGAAGAACTGGTGCTGCTGACCAACCATTTCGAACTGGCCGCCTCTACCATCGCCGCGATTTACAAAGAGCGCTGGCAGATCGAACTCTTTTTCAAGCTGCTCAAACAGCAACTCAAGATTAAGACCTTTGTCGGCACCACGGCCAACGCGGTGCGCACCCAGATTTGGACAGCACTCATAGCGGTGCTCATCATCCGCTATCTGCAGTTCCGCTCGGCTTTCAAATGGGCCGTGTCGAACCTGGTGGCTTTGTTGCGCTGGAATCTGTTCAGTTATCGCAACCTCTGGGAATGGCTAAACCGTCCTTTCGACACGCCTCCGGAGCCAGCCCTGCAACTGCAGTTCAATTTGGACAGCACCTCTCCAACAGGATAGCCAACCTCTTTTTCAAAATGCAAAAACCCATCCAAGAACCCCAATGAAAACCACGATTTCATCCTCGCCAAACTCCTAATTTGGACAGCAATGATGCAATAGATGTCCAGCGTTTGCCAAGATAAGAAAAGCTAAACAATGCACTTCGCAGAACAATGCAAAGTGAAGTGAGGCGGTAACGCAAACCGCCCCTGTTGGTGCAACGGAAAAACATATGAAAAAAGTAATTGTAATCAGCATCGCAATCGCGGCGGTCGCCGCATGGTCCGCCCGGGCGGCGGACGCCAAGGCGACCTTCGAAGAACAGTGCGCCAAATGTCACGGCGTGGACGGCAAAGGGCAGACGAAGATGGGGCAGAAACTGGGCTGCAAGGATTATACGGATGCCAAGGTCCAGGCGGACCTGACCGATGACGCGGCGATCAAAGCGATCAAGGAAGGGTTGAAGAATGATGAGGG
>DASYYL010000119.1:0-7718 GCA_035933915.1 Verrucomicrobiia bacterium | reverse complement strand
ATGATTAAAGCCGATCGGTTGGGAGGCGTAGAAGCCGTACAGGTCGATAAATTCGCGTCCGGTCGCCGCGTCGATGAACCGCGAACCGCGGCTATTTCGTACGTCGAAGACCAGTTTAAACCCGTCCACCAG
This sequence comes from Verrucomicrobiia bacterium, assembly GCA_035933915.1. Classification (GTDB taxonomy): domain Bacteria; phylum Verrucomicrobiota; class Verrucomicrobiia; order Limisphaerales; family UBA11358; genus UBA11358. The sequence continues at coordinate 7,586 of DASYYL010000119.1, read as the reverse complement.
GATATGATGCTGCAGAGACTCGACGACCCCGGAAGGCGGGACTGAAGCGACAGTGCCGCGCGATTTTTTCCCGGAGGCGCGCGCGGGTGTTTCCAAAGTCAGCATAAGAAACAAGAATTAAGCGGGAACCCAACGACCTTGTATTGCCGCCATTAAAACCAATGTTACTTTCTTGACAATCGCTTTCTACATTAAAACAATCAGGTTGCCACGCTTTCGCTGGTTCTCGACTTCAAGCAAGAAGAGCCGTTGCGGGAACAAAGAACGTCTTATTTACCAGCCGGAACGCGCGGCGGTCATGGGAGATCCAGCTTGTTGGCACTGTGCTGCTTAAGCCAAAGCCAGTCCGGATCCTGCGCGGACACTGAAGCGGCGCCGCCGGTCCAATAGGTGCCGCGGACGTTAAAAGCGTATGGGAGGTTCTTGAGCGCTCCCATCCATTTGTGGGTTTCGACGTGGCCGTCGCCAAAGGAAAAACAATTGACGCCGCCGTGGTAGTTGGCCGGACAATCGGGGAAACCGGGCGTATTCAATGCCACTTGAAGATAACCGTCGTTGAGGGTATACATGGATTCGTCGCAAAAGACCCAGGCGTCCACCGGCTTGAGATTACGCAAATCAGTTATTTTAAGGTAAATCGGCCAAAGTTGGTTGTATTTATATAAGGCGTTCAACGGACCTTGCGTCATATAATTTATGGCGTTGGGCAATGTAGCCAACCCGCCGCAGATCTGGCCGTTCATGGAAATGCTGCGGATGCGGTCGCCGTTTTGGGACGGAATAGTATCGGCGGGACATTTATAAGCCTTGACCTGATTGGCCAGATAAGAGGCTAAACAATTGGCAGTATAAGTGACGAGGTTCGTGTTGTCGGGAGACGTGGTCCAATTTTCGCCAATTTGATCATTACACCAGCCATAGGTGGAATTGCCTCCCAGGGGCGAATTTGGGACCATGTAACCGTTCCAATCGTCCGGATAGGTTGCAGAAGCGATTGCAATCTGTCTTTTATTGCTCAGGCATTGGGCGACCAAGGCCCTGGTTTTGGCCTGATTGAGCACCGGCAACAATATTGCCGCCAGAATCGCAATAATGGCGATGACGACTAATAACTCGATCAAGGTGAAGCCCGAATTTCCAAATTTTACGACCGAACGACTTCCGCGAGACGCTTTCACATGATTTCCTTTGGAATGTTTTCGATAAGCAACTTTAGTTTTATTCATACAATGCATCAACCTCGCCCCTGCGTCAACAGGGGCGAGGTCTCCCCACATCAATTATGCACCAAACGATAGAACATGGTGGCGTTGGTGCCAGGGGTGGTGAATTGGAACACCCCGCTGCCGCCAACCAGGACACCTGTCGTGTTCACATAGGGCCCCTGGACATTTATCGAACTTTGCAGGGTGAATGAGCCGGTATTGTCGTATGGATCCGTCGTCGTAAAACTCATCACGGTGTTTGTCCCCGCGCGGGATACGCTGGTAATATCCGGCTGCGGCGCGGTGACGGTGAGCGTGGCGCCCGGCGTCACAGTACCGGCGGCGTTGACGGCGGCCACTGAATAGGTTCCCCCATCGCGCAATTGGACATTAGTGATGGTGAGGGTGGAGGTTGTGACTCCGGCGTAATGCGCGCTGTTTGCCAAATTCACATTATTGAATTTCCATTGATAAGTCGGCGCCGCTTCGCCGCTGGCCGCGACCGAGAATTGGACATTGGTGCCGGCCAGCACTGAGACATTAACCGGCGTCGTGACGACTTCGAGACTAACTACCGCGCTGGTACTCGAGCCGGCTGCGTCACTGAATACCGCCAGATAATTCGTGCCGCTCAGGACGTTGTTCAACGAGAGCGCGCTGGTGAGGCTCGAGGTGGCGGAAGTGTTGGTCTGGACGGAGGCTGTGGGCACACTCCCATTGGCCGAATACCAGGTGTTCGTCAGCGGGGGCGACGAATAGGACGCGGTTGAAGTAAACGAAACATTCGCTCCATTCGTCGTAATGACACTTGTCGGCTGGCCAATGAGGTCAGGCGAAAGCTCGACGATGCGCACGTTCGAATAATAAGCAAACGCGCTGTTATCGCTCTCGTCAGACCACGCATCCAGATAGCCCAGCATCGGCTTGCCACTGGTATAATTGCCGCCACCGTTGGTGAGGGTAAACGAAGGGATGACCTTCGAGCGATTGATATAGACGCTTACGTTCGTGCTCTTGGTCACCTCGACGCTGACATCCACCCACTGGTTAATCGGCTCGCCGCCAGGAGGAAGGCCCGGAGAGGTCGCGCCTTCGGAAGCGAACGGCGGAGACTTGAAAACACCCGTCTCCTGAGCGGCGGAACTGCTTTGATAATCCGCCCCCACGCCGCTATTGGGCAGCGCGGGCGAAGTAAATGCGTCAAAGTCCGCCGGCGAGATGGAACCATAGCCTGCATCAAGGGCAAACCACACGCCATCAGCGTTAGTCGGCGCGGCAAAACCGGGATTTGCCCCGATGGAAAAGGCCGTGCGCCAGTTGCAATTGGTGCCCGTATGATTGATGCCGAAGAGCGCGAACTCATACGGAACAGTTCCCACAAACGGATCATTTATCGCGCCCGAGTACATTGAAAGAAACATGTTGAAGCGTAATGCATAGTTCCCGGCAAAGTTCGTGCCTTGCGGATAGAGATTGACGGCGGCCTGGGCGCCATTTGCCCCGCTGTCTTTGTTGACCGTCATCCGCAGCGCATTGAGCCATCCGTTGGCGGCCATCTCCGGCGATTGCGGAACATTGCCGTCGCTGGCGATCGGGTTGCCGAACTCAACACGGAAGTCATTGGTTCCACCTTTAACTTTGGCGGATTCATCGTTGGTATAATTGGGAATCACGACGGGCGGAACAGGAAAGCCCGCCATGTTGGTCGCGGCGAAAGTCAGGGTCCAATTCGTGCTGTCCGAGGAATTGTTCAACGAATCCGACCACAACACGACTTCCGGCCCCACCGCGTTGTCTATTTCAGTCAGTGTCACCGTGTTTGGCGAGACCGAATAGGTGTAGCCTTCCTCACTGGTGGCATTGGTTCCGGTAACGCTGTTGGTCATGCTGATGACGATAGTGACGTCACTCGGCGGCACGCTCAAATTGGAATGCCGAACAGGATTGCCCACAACGTTCGTAACGGTAACCACGCCCGAATTGACGACCACGCCCGGCGAGCCGTTTTGCAACGGGAATTGGTAAGCCTGTGCCTGGGCCATGTAATCACCAGGAAATGCCGCCGTGCCGCCGTAGTTAAAATTCGTCACTGTGTAAGACTTCGGGGTGACGCTGCCTGCGCTGTTGCCGGGACCGTTGAGATCGCCCCAGCGGGTGATGACAAATTGGGCGTAGTCATTGGTCACATTGCGGCTCATCGTCGTGCCGAAACTGGCGGGTGTCAGAAGAAGCAATTGGGGGCCGGTGTTCAAAATGGTCATCGACGCGGTTTCAGGCGTTCCCGCCAAAATCGCGCCGCCGATAACGCGAATGCCCACCGTCAAAGTCGGGCCGGAAATCGGCGTTGCCGTCGGAGTGACAATCAGGTTCGCCGACCAATTGCCCGGGCCGCCGGGGAAAGCGCCGGCAGGGAACGTCACGTTCGTTGTGGTGATAATGACCCCGTTGGCGTCAGTGCCAGTGGTGATGGTATAGTTTGTGCCCAACTTGGCAGTCCCACTCAGCCCAAAGTTGACTACCGCCGGGGCTGCCAGGGCATTGGTATTGAGACTGATGGTGAACACACCGGGAATAGGCGTGCCCGGCGAGGCATTATTAACATAGTTTTGCGAAGCTTGCGGCGTCGTCGCAGCCACCGATGCGGTGACCGGGGGCAGAATGAAATAGAACGAGCCGTTGGTGCCGGTGATGTCGTTGCTCGTAATGCAAGTCGTTGTAAGTCCGAGCGAATAGGACCGCAGCAGGCCCTGTCCGGAGCTGCATACATAAACGTTGTCCGCCGCGTCCCAATCCATACCGCGGGAGTTGCCGACGCTTGGCGCGTTTAGGATGCCGAAGAGGCTGGCATCATCAGGCAGGCCATTGGTTAGGTTGGCAACGAGTATGCCGTTCTGCAAATCCACAGATGCCAGGAAGCGACCGTCGGGTGAAACGCGGATGCCGCAGTACAGTTCCGAATTGCCATTGACGCCGATCCACGGATCGCTCCCACCTCCTGTGTCATGCCACGAATCCCACAGGTAGGTTGAACCGTCCGGAGAGAGAATCTGAACTTCGGGATTGGACAGGTTGTGCCGGCCGAAACCGCAAATGATTTTGCCGTCCTTCCCGATATCGCCTTCGGTGATCAATTCGGCAATGCCGCCCAATCCCATGCAGAAAGCGTAATTCGGCCCGTTGGTCCACGGGAACGTCGGGTTCGCGCCCAGGTCATAACGTTCTGCGTCGTTGAATTCACCATAACTGGTGTTCGGGCCGAGGGTCGCTGTGGTTGAGGGCACACCCATGCCCGAATCGAAACACCAAAGGGTATAATAATTTGTCCCTTGAACATTATTTATTAACAGGTCGGGCGTTCCAAATTTGTCGCCGTGAATACCAGGAGGCTGGTTTGCCAGGAAGACCGCATTCGAACTGTCCAAATCAGGCGAGAAGAGATAAAGCGCGCCGTTGCCAGCCCAGTCATTTTCTATAAGCCTGTTGTCCGGCGCGACACGCAGTTTAAACGGGCCGCTCGAGCTCTCAGTGGCAAAGAGCGACTGCGCAAACGCATTGGTGCCCTGGCCCAGCGCGTCCGAGAGATCCGAGTTCAGGGCGTAAAGGCCGTGGTATTTGGCAATTGCCGTCCCAATATTGTTATTTCCGCCGTTACCGACATAAATGCGGCCGAACCATCTGCCAACTTGAGCATTTTGATTTACCGCCATGCCGCGCGGCGTGCCCCAAACGGCGTTGTTCGACGCGTCATTGCTGATTTGGAATGGCACGCCTGTGCCTAGTTTATAAACCGAAATGGCGTAGCCAGTGTGTACACCCAAACTGAACGAGTACACGCCTTTGGGCTCGGCCAGGCCGGTCGTTTGGCCGTTGAAGCTGGCGTTGGTGCTGCCGTCTTCGTAGGTGACCGTGACATTTCCGCCGTCCTCGTTCAGGTAGAACTGGACGGTGCCATTAGTGACGGTGACGCACGATGCGTAGGGCGACGCCTTAACGGTTTGCACAGCTAAAGCTAAAAAAGCAATAGCTGCACCAAATAATAGCCAACGACAATGGGTCTTCATTTGAAACTTCCTTCCTGTAGTAGTTGTTGTAAGAACTTTCCTTCAACCGGCATAGCGCCGCTGAAAGCACCATTTAACACGGCAAGCGACGGATTGGCAACAAAAAAATCTTATAATGACACGATTAAAGACGCGCTTACAGTGGCGGCGTCTGTCTATTAGATTATCTGATTTTTCGCGCTCGCATCTGCAGTTTTTCTGACAACACGCTCGTTTTTGAGCAAGCTTTGATGGTGAATTTCGGCAACCAGGACGATTTTAGACAATGCCCATTTTCCGTAGGAGACGACGTCAGGAGTCTCTGACTGATTCAGGGATTCGGCCGACCGACGTGGTTCTTGTTTAGTTAGAGTCTCGTCACCTCGACTCCTACAATTCCTGTTCTTTCCGTAGGAGACGACGTGAGGAGTCTCTGATTAATTCAGTGGTTCGGCTGACCGACGTGGCTCTTGTTTAGTTAGAGTCTCGTCATCTCGACTCCTACAATCCCCCTTTTTTTCCGTAGGAGACGACGTCAGGAGTCTCTGATTAATTCAGTGGTTCGGTCGACCGACGTGGTTCTTGTTTAGTTAGAGTCTCGTGACCTCGACTCCTACGGCTAATCCGGCTTGAGCGCGCCGGGGACGTTGGTCCAGTCGAAACCGATCACCGCCTCGGCCGCCAGCGTGCCCAATTGCCGGCGCAAGCCAATCACGTTGCCGGCTTCGGTCGGATGATTGCGATTGGATAGAAAGATAACAAACGTCTTCGAATACGGATCGATCCACACGGACGTCCCCGTCCAGCCGGTATGGCCGTAGGAACCAATCGGGAACAGGCGGCCGCGCGGGCCGGAATACGGCGTATCGATGTCCCAGCCCAGGCCGTGCAGCATATCCACACCCGGCGGCATTTGCTGAGAAGTCATCAGCTTGACCGTCTCCGGGGTGAAAAGGCGCACGCCGTCCAGTTCGCCCATGTTCAGCATCATGCGCGCGTAACGCGCCAGGTCATGGGCCGTGGAAAACAGACCCGCATGGCCCGCCACACCGCCCATGTGCCGCGCCGTGGGATCGTGGACCACTCCGTGCCAGGGTTTGCCGTTCACCACTTCTGTCGGCGCAATGCGCGAGAGTTTTGATTTGGGCGGCAGATAACCCGTATCCGTCATTTTGAGCGGACCATAAATTTCCTTTTGCACAAACTTATTCAACGGCGTGTGCGACACGCGCCGGACGATTTCGCCCAGGAGAATGAAATTGATGTCGCTATATTTGAAACGCGTGCCCGGAGGCGCGTCTAATTGGATGGCACAAGCCATTTTAATCCCCGTCTTCCAGCCATGCCAATCCGTCGAGGTCTCGATGTCCGGAGGCAGTCCGGAGGTGTGCGTGAGCAATTCGCGCACGGTCACGTGCTCCTTGCCGCCGCCGGTAAATTCGGGAATGTAAGTGCTGACTGGCGCATCCAATTGCACCTGGCCACGCTGGATGAGCAGCATAATGGCAGGCGTCGTCGCCATGACTTTCGTAAGCGACGCCATGTCGAAGATCGTGTCCTCGGTCATCGGCTCGACGTCCGGCACCAGCGACCGGTTGCCATAGGCTTTCTCATATACTGTGCCGTTGCGTTCCAGCCAGAGCACGCCGCCGGGGCATTTGTTCGAGCTGATGGCGGTTTCGATGGCCTGGTCCATGGCCGCGAGTTTATCCGCGCGAAAGACCTGGGCGGAAAGTCGCGGCGCGGCCAGGCCAAACAGGGCGATGGCAAGTAAAAGAACAGAGCCGCGCGCGCCCGTCCTCCGTAGCTTTAGCGAAGGCGGATGAGCAAGCGGTTTTTTCTCCTTTTGAGAAGGCGGCAAAGTGATGGCGGAAATCCACTTCGAACGGACGGCAGTTATGGTTCGCATGCGATTGTTTAGCACGAACGCAAGCAAACGCACGAGAAAAATTTACAAGTATACCGTGGGAGGCGGCGTCAAGAGACTCTGACTAATTTCGCGGTTAGGCATTCCGAGGGGACTAAGTTTAATCAGAGTCTCGTGACCTCGACTCCTACAATTCCTGTTCTTTCCGTAGGAGACGACGTGAGGAGACTCTGATTAATTCAGTGGTTCGGCTGACCGACGTGGCTCTTGTTTAGTTAGAGTCTCGTAACCTCGACTCCTACAATCTCTTTTTTTCCGTAGGAGACGACGTCAGGAGTCTCTGATTAATTCAGTGGTTCGGCTGACCGACGTGGCTCTTGTTTAGTTAGAGTCTCGTGACCTCGTCTCCTACAATTCCTGTTCTTTCCGTAGGAGACGACGTGAGGAGTCTCTGACTAATTTCGTTGTTCGGCT
>DASYYL010000173.1:0-53266 GCA_035933915.1 Verrucomicrobiia bacterium | reverse complement strand
GGATAATAGCGGGGTTTCGACGATTTCTTCGGCCGTCAATATTGCTGTTTTTCAGGGACCGCCGCCCCCGACGAACTCGCCATATTCAGTTCGCATCATCAGTCCGCCCAACGGCGCGATATTTTTTGCGCCGGTGGACATTCCTCTTTTTGCCGCGGTCACTCATCCAAATAATTCAAATATTATCGAGCAGACCGAGGTCTCATTCTTTGACGATAAAACGAACTACCTCGGAGCCGGCCAGCCGATTCCTTCGCCGGTCGCCGGCCCAACACCGATTCCATCCGGCTTCCCAACCAACGTGTTTTATTTTGTCTGGAGCAATGCGCCGGTGGGCCCTCATTCTTTAACCGCGCTGGCGGCATTTAACATTCTTAACCCGCCTATTTCTCTTCTACTTCCGTCTGCGCCTGTGAACATCACGGTACTCCCGTCTCCGCCGCCGCCGACCAATTCGCCACCCATTGTCAATATTGTGGCCACGGATCCAGTGGCGATTGAAGGAACGAATACATGGTGCTGGATGGGAGAAACCAATTCACCGGCCACTTGGGCCGCCTGGCCGCCTGCCATCTGCCAATGCTTTACGAACTCCGGGCCCAAGCCCGCCACTTTCACGGTACACCGTTTTGGAAATGCCAACGACGAAGTGACGGTGAATTATGCCATCGGCGGCACCGCCAGCAACGGAGTGGATTATGTCACGCTGCCCGGTGACCTGACCATGCCGGCAGGCGAGCGCTCCGCTTTCATTACTATCGTGCCGATCGATGACGACCCGCCCGTTGCGATTAAGACCGTCATCCTGACGTTGGACAAGTCCACGAATACGCCCCCCGATTACATCGTCGGAATTCCACCTCGCGCGGCGGCCATCATCGTTGATCGGCCATGCCCGACTCCCGTGGCCGGCGCACTACCGGATAAATGTTTCCGGCTGTCTGCGCCCGGACCGGACGGGGCATGGTTCTCCATCGAATGTTCGGCCGATATGGTCAACTGGACTCCGATCTGCACCAATCAGGTCGTCAACGGTTCTATTGATTTTATTGACCCGGATGCTCCTGGTTACACGACAAGGTATTACCGCGTTGTGCAATTGGCCGATACGCCGCAAGGGCCGTAAGACGAATACGCCAGACAACTAGCTTTCGTCCCTTCAAGGTTTTGATTTTAGGCGATGGCGCCAGTAGCCCGGTTCACGGCGGCAGTGCATGGCCGCGATAATGAGCACATATTTCTTTTCAATCGTGTAAAGCACTGCGTACGGAAAGATGGGTGTGAGGTGTCGTCGAATGTCTTCCTCAAAGACACTTTGTCCTCAACAGGATCGAGGCTTTCCACCAAACGGTCAGCAAGGCGTGCGCGCGCTTCGCCGGGAAGCGCAAGGGCTTCTTCGGCAATTTGTTCGACGCTCAGACTCATGCGATGAAGTTAAGCTGAAAACAGGTAAGATTCAACGCAAAAGAAGGAAGTAAAAAAACTTCGCTGTCCGCTCGTTTTACCATTATTTTTCCACGTGCATTTGGCCCATTTGCGGTTGCGGGATTTTCGCAATTACGCGCGGCTGGACGCGGATTTCGCGCCCGGCTTTCATCTGCTTTTGGGGGATAACGCGCAAGGCAAAACCAACATTCTGGAAGCGGTCTATCTCCTGGCGACGCTCCGCTCGTTCCGCGGCGTCGGCAGCGCCCAAATGGTCCGACACGCCCAACGAGGTTATTTCGTCGGCGGAAAAATCATCGCCGCGGGCGAGCGCGAAATCAAAATGTTTTGGTCAACGCGCGAGCGAAGTCTCTCGCTCGACGGGCGTCCCGTGAAAAAACTGTCGGATTACCTCGGCGCCTTGCGCGCGGTCGTGTTTTGTACCGAAGACCTGCAATTGGTCAAGGGAGCGGCGCGGGGCCGGCGGCGATTCCTCGATTTGCTGCTCGCGCAATCCAATCCGGTCTATCTGCCATTGCTCCAGCGTTACATGCGGTCCGTGCGCGCCCGAAACGCCCTGTTGAAGCACCGTTCGGCGGACGAAGCTGCGCTCGATAGTTTTTCCCAGGAAATGGTGAAATTGGGGGACGAAATCATCCGCCTGCGCCGCGAACTGGCCCCGAAATTTTCGCCGCTGGCGCGGCTGGCATATCGCCGTATTTCCAACGACGCCGAAGAACTTCGGATTGAATATCGTCCCAGCGTGAAGAACGACTTTGCCGTGGAACTGGCTCAATCGCGGACGCGGGAACGGACATTTCGCGCCACCCTCATCGGCCCGCATCGCGATGATTTGCAATTGTTGCTCCACGAGAAATCGGCGGCGCAATTTGGCAGCGAAGGCCAAAAACGCACCCTGGCCATCGCCCTAAAAATGGCGCAGGCGGAATTTCTGGGCGGCGTTCACGGCAGCGCACCGGTGCTGCTGATTGACGACGTGATGGGGGAGTTGGATGTCAAGAGACGCAGCGGCTTCCTGCCCCTGCTGGAGCAGGCGCGAAAAACCAGCGGCCAGGTTTTTATGACCGCAACCGAAGAAAACTGGCCGCGGGAACTCGGGAAGGATTTGCAAAGGTGGGAAGTTGAAAGGGGAACGCTGAAGAAAAATTAGATTTCAATCATCCATGCAATGCGTTTACGAACTACCGTAAGCACGCTGGCTTCATAACGCCCCGCACGCCGCTCAAAACGGTTATGCTCAACGGATTCTATCCCCAGGACATTTGCAACACCCTCATCGGCTCCAGGCATCCACTTTACGCGAGGAAGAAGCACTTCATAATTTCCTCCGCGAATCATTGTTGTACAGGGCACGCAGACGCTTAATGCTCTTTCCGCGTTAGGATCTTCGCGCGAAACGACCAACAATGGCCGAAATTTCGCCTTCATCCCCATATCAATCCGCCAAACCTCACCAGGCTTTGGTTGGGTCATAGAAGCTTTCCAAATTTATCAGCACGAGCGCGCCCACGACCCGCATCATCGCCGTGAAAGCGCAGATAAATCCCAGCGTTTGATCGCTTCCCTTGTCAGCAGCTTATGCGCCAAAAAATCTGAATTAATGCCCGTTTTCCGAGCATTTATTTTTTCTTTGCGTTCTTTGTGCTCTTTGCGGTTAAACTCTGAAAATGCGAATTTTATCCGGCATCCAGCCCAGCGGCGCGCTGCACCTGGGCAATTATTTCGGCATGATGCGCCCGGCCATCGAACTTCAGGACCGGGGCCAGGCCCTATATTTTATCGCCAATTATCATTCCATGACGTCGCTGTTCGACGCGGAGGAACGTCGCAAAAACACCCTGGACGTGGCGCTGGATTTTCTCGCATGCGGGCTGGATCCGAAAAAATCCATTTTTTTCAAGCAGTCCGACGTGCCGGAAGTGACGGAACTGGCCTGGCTGCTGACCAGTTTGACCCCCATGGCGATGCTTGAAAACTGTCACAGCTACAAAGATAAAGTCGCGCACGGGGTTTCACCGAACCATGGAATTTTTGCCTACCCGGTGTTGATGGCTGCCGATATTTTGATTTACGATTCAAACATCGTTCCCGTTGGCAAAGACCAGAAACAACACGTCGAAGTCACGCGCGACATCGCCATCAAATTCAACAATACCTATGGTGAAACGTTTGTCGTGCCGAAAGAGGAAATTCGCGCAGACGCGGCGGTAGTGCCCGGCACAGACGGCGATAAAATGTCGAAGAGTTACGGGAACACGATTGAAATCTTCGGCGATGAAAAATCGCTGCGCAAAAAGATCATGGGCATCACGATGGATTCGCGCACACCGGCTGAGCCCAAGCCGGACGCGGACAAGAATCTGGCGATCCAGCTATTGAAACTGGTGTCCCCGCCGGAAGTCGGGCGCGATTTTGAAGAACGCCTGCGCGCCGGTGGGCTTGGCTACGGCGATTTGAAGAAAATCCTTTTCGAAAATTATTGGAATTATTTTGCCGATGCCCGAAGGAAGCGAGCGGAACTCGCGGCTAATTTGGATTACGTGGACAAAGTGCTTGCCGAGGGCGCGGCCAAAGCCCGTGCGCTGGCGCAACCGGTGTTAAAGCGCGCAAGGCGAAATTCCGGGGTCGAATAGTCGGAAGATTGATTACCGAATGCTTAACGCCCAACGCCGAAACGCCGAACATCGAATGCCGGATGCGCAGATCGCGCGGATCGACACAGTCTTTTTAATGCCCCCTTCGCAGGGGGATGACACATTTTTTGGCTTTTGGCATAAGGTATTATTAATTAGAATCTCGACATCGGCGATGAGTTCAAACAAATAAACAATAAAATTACATGTCTTATGAAAACAAAAAAAATAACCTTGCCTTATTCACTATGCGCGAGAGCGTTTGGGGAGCGATCATGCTCATGGCTTTGAGCGCTCAAGCACAAAACTTACTTGTCTCGGTTTATTCCACCGGCGATATATATGCAATCACGCCCGGCGGAACTCAAAGTGTCTTCGCCTCAGGACTGGATTATCCGTTTGGAATGGCGTTCAGCAGTCAGGGCGAATTGTTTGTGGCAAATTCTGCAAATGATGCAGGTGAAACCGGCTACATCACCGAGATCACACCGGGCGGGACGCAAAGCACTTTTGCCACGGGGGTGGATCCAAAAGCGCTGGCATTTAACAGCGCCGGCGACCTGTTCGAGTCAGATTACAAAAGCGGTAACATCTACGAATACGCCCCCAACGGAGCGCGAAGCACCTTCGCTTCCGGGTTTTCGACGCCTCAGGCGTTGGCGTTTAACAACGCGGGAGATTTGTTTGTCGGCGCCGGATACGGCAATGGCAATGGTTACATTGAGGAGATCACTCCAAACGGCACACAAAGCCTTTTCGCCTCAGGATTGAGTTTTCCCAGCCAACTTGTCTTTAACAGCGCCGGCGATTTGTTTGTAGCATGTCAGGACACAGCCGCTATTTACGAATACACGCCAGGCGGAGCACAAAGCACATACGCCACCACGCCGAATGGTCTCTGGGGCTTGGCTTTTGACAACTCAGGTGATTTGTTCGCGACAGCTTACGCAGGGTCCATTTACGAAATTACTCCTGGAGGCGTGGAAACCACATTCGCAAACGAATCGGGTATTCCTGCCAATCTGGTGTTCCAACCCGTGCCTGAGCCATCAGTCCTGGGTCTTTTGGGAACCAGCGTCGCCGCCATCGCTCTTTACCGTAACACAAGAACGCGAAGCGCATGCCCGTCATAAATTTGCCGCCAGGGCATGTCTTTATCCTTCATAAATTGCAGAAGCTGCGGGCCTTGCATCGGTTCATCGAGGCTGACGCTCACGACGTCGAATTCCGTTGGTGCCCGTTTACACACCCTATTGGAATGGCTCGCCCATTTACACATACCCGATCCAAACTCCAGAATCTTCAAAATCACCAATAAAACCGGGCCTTTTACCGTCGTTTTCACGCCATTTTCTTCGCCGTTTACACGTTTACTCACATATACACAGAAAATATGAAACGGGCCTCCTGGCCGTCTAGCCCGATCGCAGGAATGCAAGTGCACGTTGAGGCGTTCGCAGGTCCTCAAGTCGGCCGGGCGCACGACGTCGTGCCACCTGCCGATTTGGAAAGTGGCAGCGCCACTTGCGAACGCGATACAGTAGGTTTGGAAACCTGCTCTACGTGCTTTGCAGGCGGCGCGGGAGTGCCGCCCTGCGGCGACAGCACACGAGGCGCGTTGCTCCAAAGAACTTGCCAAATGGTTGGAAAACAGGAAGATGATGGGGCAATCCAGGCTGAGGGACAGGCGGTCATTTAATTTTTCGTTCACCATCATGAAAAAAGCGTCATCAAAAAAATTCGTTCAACACATCTTTATGCCTGGCGCGTTGCTGGCCGTCGCAATGGCAGCCCCGGGCGCCTTCGCGCAAGGCATGCCCGCGGGCGACGTCGCAAAGGGACGGGCATATTTTCAAACCGTTTGTTCGCTTTGTCATTCAGCGGAATTGGGACCGGACAACACGGTAATTACCAAGCAAGGGCCGAGCCTGGTGGGTGTCGTCGGCCGGCCCGCGGGTTCGCTGCCGCATTTCACTTACACCCATGCACTTAAAGGGTCGGGATATACCTGGACTGCGGAGACGCTCGATCATTTCCTGGCCAACCCAATGATGGCTGTGCCGGGCACAACGATGCCCATTCCGCTGGCCGATCCGCAAACGCGCGCGGATGTGATTGCTTATCTTTCGACGCTGAAAATACCGGATGGAGTGACGCTAAAATATGTCATGGCGCCGCCACCCGGAGAAGGAACCGACCCGAACGATTGGCAGCGCGAGGCCCCGGGCATAACACATCATTTTACCGTAGCCGATTTGCCAGCGCCCTTTGCGACGCGGTCTTCCGGCAACGGCCCGCAGGTGGTGTCGCCACCGGATGGAGTCCAACCGGCCGTGCCGCCGGGTTTCACGGTGAAAAAATTTGCGGATGGATTGAGCAATCCACGGCTTCTGCGCACGGCCCCCAATGGTGACATATTCATCTCCGAGACGGCGGCGGGCCGCATCTGCGTCATGCGGACAGAAGATGGCGCTGACGCGCCGACGGAAAACCAAATCTTTGCAAGAGGCCTGGACCGGCCATTCGGTATCGCGTTTTATCCGCCGGGCAACGACCCGCGATGGATTTACGTAGCTGACAATAATTCCGTGGTCCGATTTCCTTATCGTAATGGTGACTTGCGCGCGCGCGGCGAGGCGGAAGTAGTTGTACCCAAGCTGGCCGATACTACCGGCGGTCATACGACGCGCGACGTCGTGTTTTCGAATGACGGCCGGCGGATGTTCATTTCGGTGGGCTCAGGGTCTAACATAGCGCAGGAGATGAACAAGAAGACACCGGAAGAAATCCAGGCATGGGAAGCCGAGCATGGATTGGGTGCGACGTGGGGACCAGAAAGGAATCGCGCCGACATCCTTGTCACCGATCCGGAGGGACATCAGCCGTTGCACGCGTACGCGACGGGCATTCGCAATGGCGTCGGGATGGCGATAAATCCGGAGACCGGCGAATTGTGGGTGTCCACCAACGAACGGGATGCTTTGGGAGATAACCTCGTGCCCGATTACGTGACGCGCGTGAAAGAGGGCGGTTTCTACGGCTGGCCCTGGTTTTACATGGGCAATTTCGAAGACCCCCGTCACGCGGGCGAACGGCCGGACCTTGCCGGCAAGGCGATTGTGCCGGATGTGCTCGAACAATCTCATTCCGCATCGCTTGAGATGACTTTCTACACGGCGACAAAGGGTGTGGCGGCGTTTCCAGCGGATTATGTCGGTGACGCGTTCGCGGCATTGCACGGGTCGTGGAACCGCACAACCCGCACCGGCTACAAAGTCATCCGTATTCGAGTCGTCCACGGCGTGCCTACTGGCGAGTACGACGATTTCATGACTGGATTTGTAGTGGATGACTCCAGCGTCTGGGGACGGCCCGTCGGTGTGACGGTGGCTCACGATGGAGCATTGCTGGTAACTGAAGATGGAAATGGGACGATGTGGCGAGTGGCGTATACGGGAAGTAAAAATTAAAAAGGAAGTCCTTGCGGACGGCCACCAAGGAAAAGGAATTTGATCGGGTGAAAATTAGCCGTCCATTAATGAACCAGCTTTGGACCGTTTGGCCATGAAAGAACCCACGACAGACCGGTTGCGAGACGCTTTTCGCGCTCACGGTGTGGACGCGCCGCCTGAATACCTCTGGCTGCTCGAGCATCGCACATTAGGCTTTGACTCCTTCACACAATTTGAACCATGGCATTTCTGCGGCGTGGAGGAAATTCAGCCATTGTCGAAGCGATGGCCATCGGCAAAGCTCAAGCAGGACTTAATCCCATTCGCGCGTTTTCAGGGTGGCGATGACATTGTGTGCTTTGAGTTTGTTTGCGGCCGGGTCGCGCGGATTTGGCACATTCATTACCAGCTTGGTTCGCCAGTGTATGTTGAGTTTCACAAAGAGTATTCGACAATTTGGGGCTGGTTGAGCGCCGCTATCGATGAGATGACGTTTTGGTTCGAACTGGGTGAAAAGCAAGAGAAACAAATGTTCAAAGCCTAATGCCGCGCCGGACCAAATTGCGATTTCGATCGGCCATTCAAATCCAAAAGATCAATCCGTACGTGCTGGTGAGCGCGAAACGCGCGGCGCGTATTCGAAAGGATTGGCGCAAGCCGCTGCCGGTGCGCGTCCGCGTCAATGGCAAACCGGAAAAACCATGGCGCATCAATATGATGCCAGTTGGTGACGGGACTTTTTACCTGTATCTGCACGGCCAGGTTCGCAAGGCGTCCAATACAAAAGTGGGCGATACCGTCACTGTCGAGTTGGAGTTCGACGACAGCTACAAGGGCGGTCCGGCGCATCTGATGCCGTCATGGTTCAGAGACGCGCTTGACCGGAATCGGAGCGCCCGGCAAGCCTGGACGCAATTGATTCCCAGTCGCCAGAAAGAAATTTTGCGCTATTTTTCCTGGTTAAAGTCCCCCGATGCGCAAATACGCAATACCCGGGGCGCAATCCACGTTTTATCCGGCGGCAAGGGCCGATTCATGGGCAGGTCGTGGAATGAAAGCAGTCATCGGAGCGCGGCTTTGTCGGAGACCAGCCGCAGCAGCGACTGACCCGATCGACTTTTGATAACACAGGATCGTTCTCTATTCGCCGCGCCGCGGCTGATGTGCTGCGCACACACAGCCGCGCTCCGTCATGGCGAAGCCAGTCGATAAAACGCACATCCGTTGGCATTTACCGGAATCACGATTTGATTGGTGCTCACTGAACCTGGAACATCGACCCATTTCGCAGTAAGACCAACATTAATGCTATTGGTTTGCACTTGCAGGCGCACACCGGCCACGGGCCATGAGAACGTTACCTGATTGCCTGAGGCCTGGGCAGTCAAGCGGAACGATACGAGCTTATAAACGACGCCACCATTGCCGTTAGGCGGTGTGTCCGTGGCCATCGCGTAGAGCTCACCATTGCCGTCTTCGCCGAAGCCGTGCACGGTTTCGTCCGCGGGCAGAATATCGGAGTTGAACTGTGGTAATGGAAAGACGTTCATCGAGCCCTGTTGAAGGTCCGCGTAAAAGAGGCGTCCATTGATACGCACGGGACTCGGGATTAACGCCAGGTCGCCGAAAATAAATTTTCCATAGAGCTCAGGCATCGCCTTGCCACGATAGACGAACCCGCCGGTGATGGAGATACCATTGTTGTGGTCGTATTCCAGGATGCCCATTGGACCGGTGATAGGGTCGGTCAATCCCGGCGGCGTTCCCGGGGTGAAATATCCCGGCGGCGCCCCGATAGTGCCGGCCGGACCGGCCGGGCCATTCGTCATGTTGAACAGGAAATCCCCTTCTTTCATGGCCCATCCATAGTTGCCGCCCCGGACGATGTGGTTAATCTCCTCAATATTGTTCTGGCCAACGTCGGCTTCAATCAGATCCCCGGTCACGGGGTCGAAGTCAAAGCGATACGGGTTCCGCAAGCCGTAGGCGAAGATTTCCGGCACCTGGCCCGGGCTCTGATACGGGTTATTCGTCGGAATGCGATATTGTCCATTGGGGCTAATCGGGTCAGGGCTCGTGGGATTAAGGGCGGGATTGAGCGGATCTATCCGCAACATTTTGCCCAGAGGCACGCTCAGATTCTGCGCGTTGCCGCCAGGCGCGATATGGCCCGGTCCCACGTCATTGGCGTTACCGCCGTCGCCCAAAGCCATATACAGATAGCCATCCGGCCCAAATCTGCAAGTACCGCCATTGTGGTTCTGGGCATTCTTGCCAAAGGAGATGACCTCCCGCAGGGAGTTAGTATCGATGATGTTGGCGTTTGTACTCGAGATCTTCCATTCGTTAAGGGCGTTCTTGTAAAGATTCGTCGTGCCGCCTGAGAGAGGATAGACCGGAAGGGTATTCGACGGAATCATTTCGCTGTTGTACGTGTAGAGCGTCCGGTAGCCGGGGCTCGACGAGTCATTGAAGCCCGGATGAAAACATAACCCAAGCAAACCGCGCTCATCATTCGGATTCGACGTGACGAGCGGAGGTGACACGACGCTCCGCAGATCCAATGCCGGTGTGGGCAGTAAAACGCCGTCCTGAATGATCCACAGCAAGCCATTCTGCTCGAGCACGAAAAGGCGGTGCGTGTCGCCGGGCGGGCTGATGCCATATAACGGGGCGGCAAGATTAGTCGCGACTGGCACCAGGAAAATTGCGATGTTGCCATTGGTTACCTCCGGCGTATACCGCGCTATGGTCAGTTGAACCGGCGCCGAAGTGCCCATCGAACCCAGGCTGTCTATCGCCACCGCCGTCAATTGGTGCACGCCCAATGCAAAGGCAAACTGGCCGGTTGTGAAATCGTACGGCTGGGTCGTAAAACTGCGCAGCAAATTCGTCCCGTTATCAAAGAAACTCACGTTCGTCACAGTGCCGCTCCCAGGGCTGACGGTGGCGCCGATGTTAATACTGTCAGTATTGCCGTGGACCGACGGGTTCGGCGGGTTGGTCATCGTCACGCTCGGGGGGATGTTCGGGGTATTCACTAAAATCGTGACGACAGTGGACGTGGCGGAAAGACCGACGTTGTCAGTGGCCACCGCCGTAAGCGGATGGCTGCCGGCGGCAAACGTGACCGTCACGATATAAGGCGAAGTATTGGTCTGGGCAAGGAAAGTGGTTCCGTCGAAGAACGCCACGTTGGTAATGGTGCCGCCGTTCTGGTCCGTTGCGGTGGCGGTTATGGGAACAACCGCCGGCGCGGCGAACGGAGCGCCGTTGGTCGGTGACGTAATCGAAACAATCGGGGCCAAACCCGGCGTTGCACGGGTGTAAGAAAAACCGCCCGTCATCACTCCCCAGGACGTGAACTGGATATTTAGATAGATGTTTTCGCTGATAAGATGAACTACAGCGGGAACGCCGACGGTGTTTGGCGGACCGCCGTGGATCGTCTTTGACCAGTAGTCCCAATTGTTAAAGCTCGTCGGCAGACTCGCAGTGGTGCCGTCCGCCCACTCAGTATCGGCTGGGCTGAAATTGTGGGTGAAGCCTGTTTCCTGCGCCGCATTATAAATCCCCATGGTCGAGCCGCGGGTAATCCAGACATCTGACGTCATGCGATCCTGGTTGGCAGCTTGAGTCGGGTCGGATCCGTTCACGTTAACAAAGGTAATGGTTGGGCCATTCCAAATGGTTTGACCATGGACAAATCCGCAACATACAGCGAAGCAAAGGCCAATAGCTGTGTAACTGATTTTACTTGTATGGCTTTTCATTTTGACTGTCCTTCATCTCTTGGTTGTATAGTTCAGACTCAGTCCCTCCCTCCCGTACGCGGCAATCGCAAAAGAACAAGCCACTCATGGTAGCCGAACCACTATACTCCGGTATAAGAGTGACAGCCAGAGAAAAAGTTCCCGAAATAAGCCGCGCTCCAGGACCTTGCGGCGCTTCGGCCAGTTCATAAAAAGGGCGACCGTGGACAAAAATGCGGATCCGGTGTAGAGATTCTGCAATGCCAATCAAGAATAATTTTTAATCTTCTTTTCATCAAATAATCATCTGGGGCCAGTCTAATTCTATAGAGACGGTGAGGCGCGAGGGCGTAGGGCACGCCCCACCGGCCAAAGTTCAGCGATGAGTTCACTATGAACACAAGATTGAACATGCCGCCGGTCATGGCCCAGAAAAAGCCGGTTATCCTAACACGCAAACGTGAGGAGGATTTATGAAGCGCCTTTTTGTCCCTTTAATCTCAATTTGCACCGTAGCCTTATTTACATCCTGCGCAAGCAGAAATTCCGCGCAAACAACCCCTCCGCCGGGCGATTCCTATTCCGCCGCGGCGGTGGGCAATGAAATCGTACCTGGCAATCCCGCAATCACCACCGATTGGCCGTTAACGTTCAACAATGGCGGATTTACTTACTCAATATTCGCGCCCCAATGCGATTCCTGGAACGGGCACGATTTCATCGGGCGCAGCGCCGTGTCCGCGCAGGCACCCGGCCAGTCCCAGCCAGTTTACGGAACGATTGGGCTGAACGCCATTACTTTGGTCGATAAAAATACCCGGACATTGAAACTCGCTGACATGAAAGTCACCAGCGCGAGTTTTCCCACCGCCAGTTCACAGACGCAAAGCTATTTGACAGCCCTGCGCGGATTGCCCCAACGCGAGCCGTCGTTGTCGCTGGACCGGGTCCAGGGGAGCCTGACCCTCGCCCCTCCCGCGAACACGCAACAGCTTAACAATACGCCGCCAGCGATCATCACCGACACCCGCCCCGCCGTGCTGGTCTCAATTGACGGGCCGCCGGTCTGGAAACCCGTGCCGGGCACGACCCTGGAACGGGCAATCAACACGCGCGTGTTGCTGTTTCGCGATGCGTCGGGTCGGATTTACCTGCACCTGTTCGATGGTTATCTCCAGGCAAATTCGCTCGAAACCCGAAATTGGACAGCGACGACACAGATTCCTGACGGTGCCGGACTGGCGCAGCAACAGGCGCTGGCCGCCGGGAACGTGGATCTAATGCGCGGAAGCCCGGACACCATGACCGGACGCGAACCGTCTTTGAGCACGTCCGCGATTCCAGACATCTTTGTGGCCACAATGCCGACTGAGCTGATTACCTTCAGCGGCGCCCCACAATACATTCCCATTTCCGGAACGGGCCTGCTTTACGCCGACAACACGTCCGGCAACGTTTTCAAGCTGCTGACCAACCAGGAAAATTATCTTTTGCTTTCAGGCCGCTGGTATCGGGCGCCCTCACTGAGCGGCCCGTGGCAGTTCGTGCCGGGCAACGAATTGCCGCATGATTTTGCGAACATCCCCGACACCAGCCCTAAAGAAAATGTGAAAGCCAGCGTGCCAGGAACATCGCAAGCGCAGGAAGCGCTCATCGCCAACAGCATCCCGCAAAGCTCAGCCGTGCCAATCAATCAACAGATGCAAAACCCTCAAATGGACGGCGCGCCGCAATTGGCGCCCATCGAAGGCACGCCACTTCAATATGTCGTGAACAGCGAGACACCGATCATCGAAGTGAGCCCGCAATCGTGGTACGCGTGCCAGGACGGCGTCTGGTATTATTCGACTTCAGCCAACGGGCCGTGGAGCGTGGCGACGTCCATTCCATCGGTGATCTACACAATCCCCACAAGTTCGCCGCTGCATTATTTGACTTATGTGCAGGTATATGGCTCGGCTCCGGACGACGTTTACGAAGGCTATACGCCGGGCTATTTGGGCACGGAAGTGGCGCCCGACGACACAGTGGTCTATGGCACTGGTTATGATTATGAACCCTGGATTGGCTCCGATTGGTATTGTCCTCCGCAGACCTGGGGTTACGGTTTTGCCCCGTGTTGGACGCCGTGGTGCGGCTGGGGATTTAATTGCGGTTTTGGCTGGGGCTGCGGATACCCGGGGTTCGGGTGGTGGAATTGCAGCCCGCCGTTTCCATTTTGGGGCGGGTACCACGGTTTTGATCGGTTTGGCTTCGGACATCGTGGATGGGGACGCGGAGACCGCGGAGGTTGGGCGAACACCGGCGTGAACTTCTATCATCACGGGCAGTTTGGCGGTGATGGCTTCCGAAACCAATTTGCCGAAAACCGCATTGGCGCTGTCGGCGTCCGCGGTGAATTTGGACGGTCATACAACTCGCGGACGGGACAACTTGGCGGAGGACAATGGGCGCGAGTGCAAAACGTCCACGGCAGCGCATGGAACCCGTCTTACCGTTCGGGCGGATTGGCCGGCCGGCCCGCCTATCAAGGCGTGGCCAGACCCATGACTGCGGGGCCAAACGTCGGATGGTCGCAAAGTGTATGGAATAGCGGGAACCGTGCATATTACGCTCACAACTACACCGCGCCTGAAAGTTGGTCGCATTACGAATACCGAAACTATTACCATTATAACCCCGGCCCATCTTTAGGCTGGCACGGCGGAAACACGCGTAGCGGAGGCTGGTTCCGTGGCGGGGGCGGTGGGGGCAACTGGTCTCATGGCGGCGGTGGATTCCGCGGCGGAGGCGCGGGCGGTGGATTCCATGGCGGGGGCGGATTTCATGGCGGGGGCGGTGGTGGTGGCTTCCATGGTGGCGGGGGAGGCTTTCACGGCGGGGGCGGTGGGGGCGGCGGACACGGGCGGTAATCAAAGCAGCGTAGCAGCGGACATGAGTCCACTCTGACTAATTGGGCGCTCGATCGGTCAAAGTCACTTGGTGTCCAACGACGCTAGAATATCAAATTCGGCAGGCGCTATATCGGTCAGTTCACGAACTTTTGCATCATCCATGGCGATGGTTGACGAAACCACGGCGCGGCCCTCGGGCATTGAGCCTACGTACATCTTGTAATAATCGACCTTACTGGGTTCTTTTGGTTTGAAAAAATTGAAGTAGCGCAGAGACACAGGCGTGCCAACGCCACGGCTGACCCTGAGGACCAGGAGATTCAACGCAGATTTGGTTCTTTCTTTCAGTTTTGACATCACTTTGTCGGTTGTGCCGCTGCGAGCGATTTCGTCCAGGACCCACTCGCTGTCGACGGACCTTTCCAGTTCGTTTTCCGGCGACACACCGCCATTGTGAGCCAGAAAAATGATTTCGTCATTCGTGGCCGCGACGAACGGATGTGAAAATATGTGACCTGTCAATTTCTCGTTGCTGGCATAGCGTCCGTGGAAGATCGCGCGAATCTCACCCCGCAGTTCCGGAAGAACCGCCTGGTCATCGTAAACGGGGCGGGAAGTGCGATAATGAAAAAGCCCATTCTCCGCGTGAATGACGTAGCCCCAACCGTGACAATGGCGTGAACATCCGGGGGCGACCGCCTGCAACGTAGGGTCATTGGCGCAGGCGCTCTTGAATCCGGAATAAAGGGCATGCAAATCCACTTGCGATTTCCCGGCGTATCCAAACATTCGACAAGCCATCGAGTGATCCTAAATTTTCAAATAACACCGGTCAATCATCAACGATTGCCAGCAGTGCCCGAAATAAATTAGGTCTTTTAACAGAGTCCCGACCGTGAGGGAGTGGGTGCGTTGATTTCCGCTTCCTCGCGCGCGCGGCTCTGTTGAAAGCGTTATTTTTTCTGCGAACCGCACTCAATGGTGAATTGGTTGCCCAAAAGCTTCGAAAGTTCCAGCGCCAGTTCCCAACTGATTCGTGAATCGCTGACAGTGATATGAGCGCCAGTCTCCTTTGCGGTTTGCGCAAGCTCCCGTAATAATTCCCAACTGGCAGCGCCGGTGTCATGGATTATCAAATTCCCTCCGTTATTAACAACGTCTTTCATTACTTCCCAGGAGAGCGTCATAGGCGGCCTTTCGTTGGTTGAATCCGAATTTCCGTTTCAAGTTTAATATACCGAACGGGACAATTTGGCGCAAGACGGGCGGCGACTGGCTAAATTCCTCTAACCTTCGCTGGAATTTTTCTAGAGTCAGAATAATGGCATCGAACGAAAGCCCGCATCCCGCTGACGCCCCCGTCACGCGTGCGCCGGTATTTGTGACGACACATTGGTCGGTCGTGCTTACGGCCACAGGCGCAGACACCACACAAGCCAACGCCGCGCTCGAACATCTTTGCCGGATGTATTGGTATCCCATTTACCATCTCGTGCGCCGCCAGGCTTATTCCGTTAAGGCGGCGCTGAAGCTGACGGCGTCCCGCATCTCGCCAATCAAAATAATGTCCGGGTCCTGGCGAAGCACTCCCCGCAGTCCTTCCGCAAACGTAGGCACGTCCACACCGACTTCTCGCTGTTTGATGTCGCATTGATTGTCTTCAAACATAAACTCTATCGGGTCTTCCAGCGTCATGATGTTCTTGGCCTGCATTTCGTTAATGTGCTCAATTGGCAGCCATCGTGGTGGATTTGCCGCTGCCGGTCGTGCCCGCGCTCAGGACGATATCGCGTTCCGATAGGGCGATGTCTTTGAGAATGGAAGGCAGCCCCAGTTGATCCAGCTTCGGCGCCTGATTTTTGACAAACCGCATCGCGATGGCCTCCTCGCCGCGCTGGTGATACACGTCGGTTCGAAAGCGGCCGATATCCGGCGCGTAATACGAGAAATCAACTTGTCCGCCTTGCTCACATCTCTCCCAATTGTGCGTCGGGACAATCCGGCGTATGACATCCTTGAGCCACCGGGAGGTCGTCCACGGACAGTCGAGCGCCGTCAGAGCGCCATGAATTCGCGCCCGAACGGGAGCATCAGGCTTTAGGTGCACATCGGAACCGTCCGCTTGGACGACCGCATCCAGGATACGGTATAGAAATTTAAGGCAATCGTCCGTCGCCGCCGGTTTTTCTGTAACAGATCGCGAGTTCGTTTCGTGGGTCCCCAGATCGTTTGCCATCATAGTATCATTTTCTCCTTTTTTTCCATTGCTCCAGACAGCTACGCCGCGCCAATCGGTGCCAACCGGCAAAATCCGTCCATTTCTTGAATAAACACCCCGAAGATTAAAAGGGGCGTGAATACCCGATTAAAAATGCGCTTTTGCCCCGTTTTTGGCAGCTCATCTGCGGACCGAATATAGGCCAACTGGGAAAGCAACGGCCGCGTGGGAGGGGGGGCGCCCATTTACCTCCAATATTGAAACTTGTTACCTGAACAATTTTAATTCCGCATTCATGCAGTTTTAATAATCGCGTTGTATGTTGATGTTAAAAGCACGTGATGAATCCGCCGCGGCATATTTTTGAACTTTTCACCAGGATAATCGCCGACGTGCCGGCCCGGGCAATTATCAGGGAATTGGACCTCGAATGCGAGATGCTTGAAGACGATCTTCGGCGTCATCATCGTCCCTTGACCCGGGATTCCTTTTCCATTCTTCGTTTCGGTCAATTTGTCCGTGCTGCGAAAATTGGCCGGGAAATCTGTTCCGTAACGGCCCTTCCGCCAGACCATCTTGAGTTCTACAAGACGACCGTCGTGCGGTTAATTCAGGCCAGAGAGTTGCCTCTCTCGGCGACCGACCAATTCGATCACACTTTTGCCGTCCCGGCTTAACAATTCCGCCCAAGCTTATGAGGCCCTCAAAATCCGAGCTGATCCTCGTGATTGCGGCGTTGTTGTGCGGCAGAGCGGCGGCGGCCTCAGACGCCGCGCCCGTCGTACCCGCTGGAAATCTGCCGGCCAGTCAAATTTTTGAAAAAGTCCGTGAAAATTATGCCTCGCTATCGAGCTATAGTGATCAAGGAAAAATTTCGACGACGATGGACGGTGTGGTCATCACTACTGAATTTACGACCAGACTGGCCCGGCCGAACCTTTATCGAATTGAATGGGACCGTTATGCCAACCCACCCTCTTCCACCGATAACACAGCAATCCGGGGAACCTGGTCGTCGGGAGCGGGCGATTATGTGCAGACGGGATTGGGAATGCTGAGGCAACCCAGCCGGGATATTGGTTTTGCAAAAGTGGCTGCATCTTCCAGCGCAGGACTGGTGGCCGTGCCCGGGATGTTTTTCGACGCCCAGGGAAGCGGACAACCTGCCGAGACAATTAACCTGGATCGGCTGGCCGATGACAAAGTCAACAATATCGAGTGTTACCACCTCGTCGGAGAATTGGCCTCCGGCGAAACAAATTCTTTTTGGATTGGCAAGCGTGACTTTTTAATCCATCAGTTTCGCACGGACGTCAGCCCCAAAGTCATGACCGCGGCTTTGGGCGGACTCACCGGACAGGTCTGGGAACCCATGAATGATTTCCACGGGTTTTCCTCAATCGAAATGTTCACCAACATCGTTGTAAACAAACAGTTTTCCCGGGCGGATTTTGTTCCTTCATTCCCCTTATTTACTCGATCAGTCTATCCATAAACCATGCGGCGAAAAAGAGGCCGGACGGAGACCCGGCCTCTTATTTTTATCCTCGCCGTGGCTGCGACGGCATCCTGCAGGCCGTGCAAGGCAATTCGCTTTTTTTGACAACCCGTGATAGATTACTATAACTATGAGGAGGGTTTTAGGAATTGGATTGGTGGCCATGCTTTTGTACGGCCAGGGTGCGGTTGGTTCTTCAAGGGATGAATCCGCAGCGAGTCTTACTGCCGGCCAAATCTTTGAAAAGATGCTGGGACATTATGCTTCACTGGCCAGCTACCAGGACCAGGGCTCAATTACAACGACGATTGGCGGTACAATCATCGCCATCGGATTTGAAACGAGGATGGCCCGGCCGGATTTTTATCGAATTGAGTGGGACCAACTCAACAAATTGGCTTACTCGACGGAGGACAGTGGCATGCAGGGCGCATGGTCGTTTGAGTCGGGCGATTATGTGCAGACGCCATCCGGATTGCAGAGGCAATATAGTCGAGACGTTGCCTTTGCCAATATGGCAAGCGCGTCAAGCGAAGGGGTGGCGATGGTTCCCAGGATCTTTTTTGGCGTCCACGGTATCGGCGAGCCTGGCGCGATAATCGATTTAGCGCGGCTGCCCGATGGCAAAGTCGGAAACATCGAATGTTTTCAGATTACCGGCGAAACGGCAGACGGCGGGACCAACACTTTCTGGGTAGGCAAACGGGATTTCCTGATTCGCCAAATTCGCACTGATTTCGGCCCCGGAGCCATGCAGTCCGCCTTTACCGGAGCAACCAAAGGGGAGGTTAAGCCCCCATTCAAATTAAATGGCTTTTCCTCCATTGAAACGTATACCAACGTCATTGCCAACAAGCGTTTTTCGCGGCGGGATTTTGTGCCGTCATTTCCTTTGTCCGGCCAATAGCCCTCTTCAATTCACGGCGACCTTTCATTAGCATTGACAGTTCCAAAATTAAAACTGCAAAGAACGCGGAATTAAGGAACAGCAGTTTTCTTCAATAGTAAAGCTCTAGCCGCGAAGGGAGGCGTGGCCCGGATCCGCGTTCACAAACACCGCCTGATCATCGTCCCGCTCAACATTTTGTTTCGTTTTCAAATTCTGGCGTGCCCGCAATTTTTTCCGCCAGAGTTCAAGCGCCCGCTCGATGATTTGGTGTTCCACCCGTTCCAGCCTGGCATGGTCGCTGGAAGGAAAATCAACAAGGCTAAAGGTGGTTACGGCTGCGCTAATAGCGGTCTTCTTCATATAGGTTTCAGCATTTTTCATTCTATTCCGGTCATAAACCACGGAGGGCACCGCCGTCCGGCGGGCGGAATCGCGTGCATACAATACAGTTTGACGAACGATTCATCGGCATCTTTAACTCACAGCCACAAGTGAAGCGAGTTCATTGTTCTCGTCATCAGCAGCGCCAGCAGCCTTCGGATCCAGCTCCGGTTTGCCGTCCACAATAAACCGATAAAGATGATGTCCATGGGACAAATCCAGTCGTTTGAACCACCAGCCATCCAGCAATCGTTGCATCGGAAGCGGGTGCCAATGATTGAAGTCGCCGGTAATTTCCACCCGACGCGCCTTTGGCGCCGCGCAATAAAAATTGACCGGCTTGAGCGAGTTGTGCGCCGAGTACGGCGAACCGTTTAATTTTTGAGTGCTATCCATATTGAATTCCTTTTTTCGCTTTTTCCCCTCATTGTTCAAAGGCGTTTAATTCGAAGATTTCGCAACGGCCCGGGCGAAGATGAAACCGGGGACGGCGCGGGTGCGATATCCGCTATCAGTCTATCCTCCGGATTTGTCGGCTGCGTTTCGTCCGACCGGCGGACATGCCAGACATCTGCCGGAGGTTCATCCGTCCCCGGTGAAATCGTGAGACTGCAAAGGTTCGCAAGATTCAATACCCCAATACCGCCGCTGCTGGCGCGAAAACAAAGGCTGGGGCGGCTCAACAGGAAATCCCGCAATTCACAGAGCCCTTGCGGAGACACCGCGTCCACTTCCATGGTCAATAGTACACTCCGGCCATCCGCCATTTCTACGTTCAAAAACGTCACGACGAAAGCGTCCAATTCTCCGAGGTGTTTCCATTGGTTGTCACGCGCGAGATTTTCGGCCAGCGCTTCAAATTCCGCGGGCATTAATTCCACACCCTCAACCAAATCCGAAACAAAGCTTAAAGAAGAATTCGGGTCAATTTCCAAATCCACTCGCGTGATTTGGGCCGCAGGAATTACCGTATGCGAGTTCCTGTCGCCGAGGACGATTCTGGGCCGGGTGAAAATGTTCATTGGATCGAACCCATCCAGAATCCGCTTCGATATCTCAAGGTCGCCCTGGACGAATGACGAAATGGAGCCATCCAGCCTATGGACGCGAATTTGCAGGTGTGGTGTTTCAGTGCTCATAAATGTCACGAGTTTGATTTTGAGTCGACGTCGACGACCGAATTGAGCGAGCCGAACGCGTTGGCAACATTTTCGCCGGCGTTTGGATCATGGACCCATTCGCCGTCCACGAGAAATTTGTGCTCATATCGTCCTGGCTGAATTTTCAGCTTCTTTTCCCGGAACCCGTCATCCATATCGCCGATTAGCCGAAGGCCGGCCGGTTGCCAGCCGTTGAAGTCACCACAAATGCAGACTTGTTCCGCGCCCGGGCCATCAAGGACAAATTCGACGTCAACCTTGAAGCGTTTAGGTGTGGAGCCTGCGCCACGACCTCCCGGCACGTCCTTTAGATTTAACATATATGTCTTTCCTTTCATGCGTCTTTGTCTTCTCACTCACAATTCCGCCGCCGTAACCACAGCTATTCCGTTCACTACTATTGGACTGTTTGAACATTAAGGCTGCATGAAAACGGAATTAAAAATGGGCGGACACTTCCCGGCGGGCCTTTTTTAATTCCAGGTTCATGACCAATTAATTTGTCTACAGCAAATTGGCGCATGAAGCCGAGAGGCCCTGAGTTTATGAGCGGGAATTTTCATCACGCGAATCGCCGAACCACGGCGGAGTTGCGCGCAAAAGAGTGGATCAGGCTGGAGCACAGAATTATGGCGCGAGCCTTATCCCTTTGGCGTCGGAAGGGAAAGGCACATCAGGATGTGCTGAGCGCATGGCGTCGGGCCGAGCGGGAAGTCCTGAAACCAGTCCGGAGGGTTTCGCCTAAGTCACGACGTGCGCGGGTGAATTTCAGGAACTTCTCAGGCCGGTAATAAGCCTGCCAGAGGCGCCAGATATTTTTCATAATGTCGCCAGCGTCCTATGGAACTGCTGTAAATGGGCTGGCGCACCTGCCATTCACTGGCTGTTTCCACCGGACAGGGATTGGTGTGGGGCGAGAGACACCGCGCGTCCCAGGTCAATCCAAGGAACTCGAGCATCTTTCGGACGGTTTCCTCTGTGTTCAAAACGAGGTCTTCGTATTTCACTTCAAAGAGCCTGGGACTTAGGACCCGACGCCAGTGCTCCATGAGCCGGACATATTCCCGATAAAAATAGCCAATGTTTTGCAGATCAAAGGAATAATCCAAAGACAGTGGAAATCGCTGAAAATAATTGGAGAGGCAAGTGTCCAGAGGATGCCGCGTGCAATGGATAGTTTGCGCCTGCGGAAATAACATGGAGATGAGCCCCAGATGCTGGAAATTGAACGGATTTTTGTCAATGATTCGGAAAACACCAGGGCGCGCCCCGCATGTCAGGCGGCCTTCGTACTGATTTACGAGGCCCAGCGCCACGGACGATATGAGATGTCTCGCGCCATGCGGATACGGGAATTTCATTTTGGTCAACTCCTTTAGATCCCGGGCGAAATTTGAAATGACTGACAGTTCTCCGGCTGTGGCTATGGCGGGATGATTGGACAATATATTTGCCAGAAGCGTCGTGCCCGAGCGAGGCATGCCGACGATGAATAACGGCAAGCGGCTTTCAGAGGCAAATCCAAAGCGCCGGGCCAGGAAGTCGCGGCTGAAAACCTCGATAAGATCGCCGGTCATGCGCATGACTGCGGCAGGCTTGTGCGATACAAAAGTGTTGCGAATTCGGTTTGCATGCTGGAAAAAGTCAAAGGCCTCATCATAAAAGCGGCAATCATCGTAAATTTTCCCCAAGGCGAACAGCAGGTGCTCCTTTTCCTCCGGAGGAAGGCCGGGTTTCGCCAACAAAGCGCGGATGGCTTTGACCTCCGGCCCGGACAGACTTTCATACTGGCGCAGTTTCGTCAGGTTGAACAAAGGGTCGGCGAAATCGGATTTCAGCTTAAACGCCTTGCGAAACATTTTTTCTGCTTCCCCCATAGCTCCTATGCTCATTAAGGCAGTGCCCCGGTTGTTATGGGCGGCGGCATGACGGCGTTCGAGCGCTATGGCCTTGTCATAGCTTGCCACCGCCTCATCATACCTCCTCATTTGCTGCAAGAGCACACCCCGGTTGTTATGGACTTCGGAATGACGGGGATCAAGCGCTATGGCTTTGTCGTAACTTGCCAGAGCCTCCTCGTGCCGGTTCATTTGTTTCAACGTTAAGCCGCGGTTGATGTGGGCGCTGGCATATTCGGGTTTGAGCGTTATGGCTTTGTCGTAGCTTGGCAGCGCCTCCTCATACCGTTTCATTAATTGCAAAACCGCGCCCCGGTTATTATAAATTTCCGGGGAATTTGGAACTTTTGTGAGAATAAGATTATAAATATCGGCTGCCACTTGAAAGTTGCCAGTGCTTTGTTCCTCAATCGCCCGGGCGCACGCTTCGGCAACAGTCCGCAATCTGCCGCGCCAATAGATCATTCCTCTGCGCGGATCCTGGATCTGTTTTACGAATCGTCCATTCATTTCTCTGTCGTTTTTCGATAATTGGCCAAGTGAACATTAAATTTGCATGAACATTTGATTAAAAATGCGCTGCTGCAAGCGCCGAAACGAGGGGTGAGGCGCCGAAAGATCCGGAATACGACACCATTGATTCTCTCCCAGCGCGATTTGGCGCAGTTCGCATGATTATCATCATAGCCACAATTGCAAACTGCGTAGCGCCCAAATCTGCTCTTTTCACATCATGACCCGTGAACAATATCGGCAAGCTCCTGCCAGTGGACGTTTTTTTTATCGATTCATGCGCCATCCACTCGCCATCCTGTGCGGTTACGTTACCGTGTTTCTTTCTCAAAGACAAAAAAGGCTCGACCTATGAAGGCGCGGCGCTCGAATCTTCCAGCTATTTGAAAACAAATCCGCTTAGGTCATGGATCACCGCCAACATCGGTTTTCATCACATCCATCATGTTATTCACCTTGTGCCCTTCTATTGCCTGCCCAAACTATAGACTATTTGTCGTAAGCAGCATGTAAATGATCATCAGCGCCGCAAGTAACGCTACCACTATCGTCACACTCACAATTAGTCCGCGATTGGGCCGCGCTTCGCCGCGTTCAATGGCCCTATGGACGAGGTGACTATGCCATGCGGCCAGAATCACGAGCAGGCCGCCAAAGGCCATCATCCCGACGCCGATCGGCAGCGACATTCCAGTGTTGTGAATTTGCATGTGCGGATTGAGTTGCGCGGCGAGATCGCGCAACCAGACACCAAACTTGGCGACGACAAATCCAAGACTGATGATGGCGATGCTGGTCCGCACCCAGGCGAGGAAAGTGCGCTCAACGGCAAGATGTTCGGTGGTTTTTTGATGATCAGGCAGCGGCGTATTCATAAGTATATTTATTCAGGATGCGCAATGTCAATTATTTCACCAAAGCTGTCGGATAAAGCCACAATTTTCCGCGCAACAGTCCGGCTACCAGCCCCATTTTGACCAGACCATAGGTCAATGGATAGATGGCGGCAAACTGTTTTGTATCGAGAGAAAGCCGATGACAAAACTCAACCAGATGAGTGGCAACAAAATCCGTCGGGTCTTCCTGCAATCCTCCATGAGTAAGCCAGCCAACAATGCAACTAAACGAAACTCGAGGGGTAAAAAGAGAGCGCAGCCGGCGATTACCTCCAAAAAGCCGTCAATGACTTTGAGCATGACCCCAATTTTGAAAAGGAAATCAGTCGACAACTATCAACGAGGCCTCGTCATTGTGCTCATCACGAACAACACCAGTGGCGTATGGGTCCAACTGGGGTTTGCCATCCACGATAAACCGGTAATGATGATAGCCAGGACATAATTGCAACTGGATGAACCACCAGCCATTTACTGACCGCTGCATGGCCAGGGGTTGCCCATGGTTGAAATCGCCGACGATTTCAACTGATTTGGCTTGTCGCGCAACGCAATAAAAGCTAATCGGCTTGAACAGATATTCAACCTGAGAACCCGATGCATTTGAATGATTATGAGTGGCGTCCATAAACAGCAGCCTTTCGTAGCTGCTTTCTCTCCATTTGTGATTCGTTTTCATTTTGCTCCTCGTTCTAAAGCCTTCTCCGGATGGCAAGTTTCCAGCTCTGTCAAAACTGAACCGTCCAGTTTATAGATGCGGATTTGAAGACCTGGTATTGAGTGATTCATAGAATTTCCTTAATGGCCGGATTTTATTATTGCGTATTTCCTGGATCCGCAGCGCTCTCACGCTGGCGCTGTTGTCCACTATAATTGACGCCTGCAAGATTAAATCCGCATGAAGCCACGATTAAAAATCAGCCTCCCCAATTCCTTTGGCAACTGTGGAAACCAGGGCGCGCTTCGGAATTCATCAGCCATTGTTATACTGACACGCCATGTTCGAGTCGCCGCTGAATTATATATAGCTGCTCTTTCTCCATCTCCGGCATATCGTTCCAGGTCCCAAAGATTAATTTCGTATGAAAGCCCGATTAAATTAGCTCCTCCGCATTCGTGATGTGCAAATATTGATTCGGATATGAAACGCATTGGGATACTCACAGCCGGCGGTGATACGCCGGCGCTCAACGCCACAATTCACGGCGCGGTTATTCGCGCAAACGAATTGAGGGTCGAGGTCTACGGCCTCATCAAAGGTTTCAATAGCTTGTTCAACCCGCGTGTGCCGTACGTCCATTTGAATCCATTGTTTCAGTCAATCCCTGAACTCGACCCAACAGTTGGCGGGACAATTATCGGCGCATCACGGGATTATTTGAACCCGGACGAACACGAGGCGATCAAAAATATTTGCGAGCGATTGCATCGGTTAAAAATTGAAGGGCTGATTTGCGTTGGCGGCGACGGCACGCTTAATGGTATGCAACCGCTGGCGGACTTTTTGCCGGTGGTTCTCGCCCCCAAAACCATCGACAACGATCTCGGCCTCAATTACCGAAACGAACCGGACGAGTGGGTGCGCAAGGCCGGCGAACAGCCGCCCGGCTATCTCTATGAACGAATGCCGTCCCAAAACGTGTTTGACCTCGAGCAAATGATTAATTTTATGACGCCGGGATTTGCCACGGCGGTTTTTGTTTCGGCGGGCGGCATTCGGCAAATCCGGACCACAGCGGAAAGTCATCGGCGAATTGCTATTGTCGAAGTCATGGGGCGGCACTCCGGTTATATCGCGCTCGGTTCAGCTTATGGCCAGCCGGACATCATCCTCGTCCCGGAATTCGCGCTCGATATAGACCTCCTGGTCCAGCGCATCAAGCAACTTTACGAGTTTCAAAAAAACGTCGTCATCATTTGCGGTGAAGGAATTGTCGATAAGCACGGCGATGAGCTCGGCGCGCAAAATGCGTCCACCGACCCCTCGGGCAATATCCTTTTGAGCGGCGCAGCCGATAACTTGCGCAAAATTTTAATGGAGCGAATCGGCCCGCGAGGTCATCTTTACGCGCAAAGTTGGCCATACGCAACGCGGCGGCCGTCCGCTGTTATTCGACCGCTACTATGCCGAGCAACTGGGCGGCAAGTCCGTGGATTTGCTCCTCGAAGGCCGCAATAATCAAGTCGCCGTTCTTCAATGGAACCGTAACCGTAATTTCTATCTCGACAGTTTTGAAGGCAATGGATTTCGGGACCGATGGGGACACATTCATTCGCGACGGCTGCATCCGTCGTTTTACAATGCTCAACAGATGAAACTTTCGCGCATCGGTATCGAATATCTCATGCAAATTTTCAGTAATGCGATCGGCCATGATGACGTTGAAAGCATGAGAAACACATTGTTCGCCTCCGGCAATTTGCTTCAACCTTACCATTCGCTCAATACGGACATGGGCAAACGAATCCGCTATTTGGAATAGAAAGGTACGATTAGTTATTTTCGCGTTTTTAATTTCGCGTTCATCGCGTGTTAATGTTCAGACGGTCTATTTGTTATATGGAAAATAAGGTGCGGGTATGCCGGGATTTTTGACGGCAAATGGCGCGACTATCGTGCCGGGAAACGCGGAAACCGAAGTGAATGACGATGAAAGGATTTATATGCGAAGGGTTGATAAAAACCGAAGGGAGCAAAACAGTTCTGTTTCCGGCGGCGCTGGCCGCCGGGAGGTGGCTTTTGTTTTAAGCAGTCCCGAAGCGGAGGAAGTTTATTTGTGCGGCGACTTTAATCAATGGGCGCCGCATAGCCTGCCCATGATCCGGCATGGCGAAGATCACTGGTGGGAGAAACATCTGGCGCTGGAGCCGGGCCGGTATGAATACAAGTTTATCGTGAACGGAGTTTGGATTCACAACCCTGACGCCCCGCTAAATGTTCCCAATGTTTTTGGTTCTCTGAATTCGGTGATGGAGGTGCGCCCATGAACGCTCAACAAATTCACCAGCGGCATAACGACCGCTCTAGAGCGCGTCACCCGAGTCGCGCCAAAAAAGCCATCCAGTTTATTTACGCGCACTTGCCTCCTGCGATTATCCTGGCCACCGCCCAACACCTTCGGACACAAACCCAAATCGAACAACGGGCGCAACAACTCTGGTTTGCCAATCGTGACGATAGACAAAGTGCATTGGATCATTGGCTTCGAGCTGAACGTGATGTGGTGCGAGAGCTCTGCGAGGCGCTTTTACACGGGAACATCCGGGAACCGGAGCCCTCTCATCCTTCATTCTGATTTTATGAACATCCCGCGTGAAAAATCCGGCGATGGGACTTTTCCTCCCAATAACTCCGTTATGCCCATCAACCTTTGCTGCTTCGCGCCGGCGGCTAAAGTGGTTCAATTGGCGGGCGATTTTAATCAATGGCATCCCATTTTGATGAAGCGACAGGAGGATGGTTGGTGGTTTATTCAACTTTGGCTGCCCTATGGTCGCCACCGATACCGGTTCCTGCTGGACGGTGAGCCTATGCTGGACTGGCACGCCAGCGGGACAGCGCGTGATGATCACAACGAACCGGTTTCATTCATTGTCGTGGAACCACCCCTTGACGTCCCCACAGAGAAGGACAAGCTCGCGCCAGGCAAAAGCCTCACCCGTTTGCCTCAACGCATCCTCATGGTTGAAGACGATTTGGATATACTTCGGCTTTGTTCCGAACTGTTGATCGACTCCGGCTATCAGGTGGACACTGCGGAAGATGGTGAAGCGGGTTGGCGGATGCTTCATGGCCTCAAGCACGGCACTGGCAGCTATGACCTTCTGATCACTGACAACATTATGCCTAAGTTGTCAGGCGTTGAATTGATCAAAAAGCTGCGCTCTGCGCGCATGACACTGCCGGTTATCCTGGTGTCGGGAAGCAATTCTATAAATACTGACTGCCTCCACCTTGCGGAGTCGCTCCAACTCGGCTCGATACTGCCAAAGCCCTTTTTCCCTGCGAGGCTGGCGCAACTAGTGAAAGAGGTTCTGCGACGGTCAACAGTGATTGCAAATGGGAATTCATCGTCTCCCAAAGCAAGGAACGCTTTCGGTGACGGCCAGGGCGAATCTATCAGAATACATTTCTTCAAAAAAAACGGCGCTCTTCGGCAAAAAGGCCAAACTAAAGAAAGAATTTGAAAATGAATGCTCCATCAAAGAAAGCAAATACCATGAGAGCAAATAATTCGTGCTCCGAAGCCGTTATTGAGGCGCCGCGGTACTGCGGACGGTTTTATCTGACGAAACATCGGCGAACTTTTCTATTGATCATGCTGCTTGCCGGCATGGTGATGGCCCGGTCATCGAAAGCCGAACCACAGTGGTTTACAGCAATTCCGATTGGAACGGAACATATCTATTGGTTCTCGTCCCCCACAATGACGGAATCGTGGAATAACCTGGAACCGGTTGAAGGACTAAGTCCGCGAGCGTGGACAACAACGGTGGGATGGGAACCGTGGGCCTCAGCCTTTGCAGACGGCGAAACATGCACGCCGAAGATGGATTTGTTCTGGGTCGGCAATGAACCATGGTTGAATACGGCAAGCCTGATCCACAACTGAATGATTGCTTGTTGTCCTTCAATAGGCCTGACGGGCGGATCAAAACGATTAAAGGACTGGGGCGACAGGCACTGGGTTGTCCCGCCGCGAACCGTCCAATTCGCCGGATGGGACTTACACCCACGAGTGCAACCACCTTCACGGGCTGCTGCGGTTCCAAAAAGTTCCAAAAAGTTCTAAAAAGTTTCGAATATTCCTGTTGAACATGGTCAGTTTCTATGAGAGAACGGTAGTAGGAATATCGGAATGAAAATGAGGAACAAGAAAAAGAGGAATTTATCCGAATGAACCGAATCGAATCCAAGAAAAACTCGCACACCGGTTGCATTTGCCGCCGCGTTTTCCCACAAATCCATCAATCCAGTATTCCAGGGATTTGGAACTGTCTCCGGGCAAAACGCAATGGCCAGTTCAATTCCGTCATAAAAACCATAACCACAATATTTTACACAAGCGCTGGACA
Source organism: Verrucomicrobiia bacterium (assembly GCA_035933915.1). Taxonomy (GTDB): domain Bacteria; phylum Verrucomicrobiota; class Verrucomicrobiia; order Limisphaerales; family UBA11358; genus UBA11358. The sequence continues at coordinate 24,560 of DASYYL010000173.1, read as the reverse complement.
GTCGAATTGTCCCAAAACGTCCCGCTTGGTGGAGGGACAGATCCCTTCAAAAACAGCCCACCGAAGCATCAAAAATAAAGGGATTTTCGCTTCCATCCGTCCCGTTCATCCGATCTGTCCTTTTGGGTCTCCCAAAATCCTTGCCTGTCTGCCCGTCTTGTCCGCCATAGCCGTGCGACGGCGGAATCCTCCAGGCGAAGGCGGGATACGCCATCGCGTCCACAAGCTCGTGCATCCCCCTATAAAAGCATGGTTTTCAACTTCTGCGTCGCTTGCGATTCTGAAAGAAATTTAATACACCTTTTAGGGCCTTTTAATTATCCTGTGGTCTATTCATTTGCCTGGATTTATTGTTATTTATGCGCATTCTAGTGGTCGAAGACGAAAAGAAAGTGGCGGATATCGTGGCGCGCGGCCTCAAGGCCGAGCGTTACGCGGTAGACGTGTCCCATGACGGCCAAAATGGCTGGGAAATGGCCGACGCCTACGACTACGACCTGGCCATCCTGGACCTGATGCTTCCCGGCATGAACGGCACCGAACTTCTCGGAAAGATCCGCCGCAAGAACCCGCAGATCCCGATTCTAATCCTCACCGCGCGCGACAGCATGGATGACAAAGTCAAAAACTTCGAAGCCGGCGCGGACGATTACCTGACCAAACCGTTCGCTTTCGCCGAATTGCTCGTCCGCGTCAAAGCCCTGCTCCGGCGCGGGCCCGTCGACCGCTCCAGCGTCCTGCGCGTGGGCGACCTGGAAATCGATCGCCTTTCCCAAAGCGTAAAACGCGGCGGAAGGAAAATCGAACTCACGGCCAAGGAATATTCATTGCTCGAATACTTGGCGTCGCACCCCGGCCGCGTGTTTTCGCGCACGATGATTATCGAGCACGTCTGGGACCAAAGCTTTCAGGGACTGACGAACATCGTGGACGTCTATGTCCGTCACCTGCGGTCCAAAGTGGACGACGCATTTTCGGTCAAGCTGCTGCGCACGGTCCGCGGTGTGGGTTATAGTTTGAGCGACGAGGTGGCCGGTTGAACACACGCTCGTTCAGTTTCCGCCTGGTGGCGTGGTACACGTGTTTGCTCACGGGTATCTTCGTGCTGCTCTGCGCGCTGCTGTACCTGGACCTGAGCCGCTTTCTCGAGCACAACGTCGAACAGTCCCAAATCCGCCGCGCGGACCAAATTGCCGATTCGTTGCTTTCGCAAATCCAAAAGAATGGTCCATCCTATGCCGCCGCCCAGGCCGAAGCATGGTTCCAGCCGGAGATCAGCGACCGTTTCATCCGCATCACCCAAACCAGCGGGCCCCTCATTTACGCCTCCGGCGCGCCCAAGGACGGCAGCTTTGATCCGTCCGAAGTCCCTCCGTTCCAGCCGTCGTCCGACGCCCAATCCTTTCACAAAGTTAAATTGTCGAACGGAAAAGCGCTCATCGTTGCTGCCTTAAATTACAAAATCGCCCACGGTGGTACCTACATTGTCGAGTCCGGAACCCTGCTGGATCCGATGGAGCTGAACCACTTAATTCTCCAATTAGTCATCGGACTCCCGCTCGGCGTCCTCATCATCACCGCCGGAGGCAATATCCTGGTGCGGCGAGCGCTGATGCCGGTTGAACGCATTACGCGGGCCGCCGAACAGATTACCCAACACAACCTGAGCGAACGCCTGCCTGTCTCGAGAACGGGCGACGAATTGGAGCGCCTCTCGATTTCGCTCAACCGCATGATCGCGCGGCTGGACGATGCCTTCCAAAATTCGAAGCGGTTTGTGGCTGATGCTTCGCACGAACTGCGAACTCCCCTGACGATTTTGCGGGGGGAACTGGAAACCCTCATCGAGGACAATCGGCTGGAACCGGAAATCCGCGAGCGCGCCGCGAGCATGTTCGAGGAAGCAGTCCGCCTGACGCGGATCGTCGAGCAATTATTTACATTGTCGCGGCTGGACGCCGGCGAAGCGCAGGCGGAATGGTCGCGCTTTGATTTGGCCAATCTGGCCAAAACCACCGCCGATCAAATGAGCCTGCTGGCGGAGGATAAAAACATTACGATCGCTTGCGACGCCGACCAGTCCGTGGAAGTGGAAGGCGACCCGGCGCGGCTCAAGCAGGTGGTGGTGAATCTACTCGATAACGCCATCAAATACACGCAACCGGGCGGCGCCGTCCAGCTTCACGTGCGGCGGGCCAACGGCCATGCCGTTCTCGATGTCGAAGATAACGGCGTGGGAATCCCGCGCGAAGCATTGCCGCACGTCTTCGAACGGTTTTATCGAGTGGACCAGATTCGTTCCGGCGATTTCGAGGGCGCCGGCCTGGGCCTCTCCATCGTCAAATCCATCTGCAGCGCGCATGGCGCTGAAATCGAAGCAACCAGCTTTCCATCACGAGGCAGTCGCTTCCGCGTGACACTTCCCCTTTCAAAAAATTGAAATACTGAACATGAAATTAAACATTGAAAAACGCCTGATTGTTTCGTCCGGAATCACTGCTGCCGTTCTAGGCGGGTTGCTTTGGACGGCCTGTCATTCGCGCGCCGAAAACACCGAAAACCCTTCGGCTTCGGACGACGCGACGCCAACAGTTGCCGTGGAGAAAGTCACGCGCGAGGATTTGTCCAGGAACGTAACGATCCCGGCGGAGTTCCGGCCCTATGTCGAAGTCGAGCTTCATGCGAAAGTTTCTGGATACGTGAACCAGATGAATGTGGATTTCGGCGACAAGGTAAAGGCGGGCGAGTTGCTGGCCACGATCGAAGTTCCAGAGTTGGACGATCAGTTGAATAGCGCCATCGCCGCCGAGCAAAAGGCGGAGGCCGATTATACGAACGCGAGTTTGATCTATTCGCGCCTGGAGTCAGTCAACCGGGCGCATCCCAACCTGGTCGCCGAGCAGGACCTGGACACCGCGCAGGCAAATGCGCAAATGACGTACGCCCAAATCGCCGCCGCCAAAGCGGACGTGGGCCGCTACCAAACGCTTGTCAGTTATACACGCATCACCGCCCCATTCGACGGCGTTGTGACCCGCCGCTATGCCGACCCGGGCGCGTTGATCCAGGCCGGGACGTCGTCCGATACGCAGTCCCTGCCTCTGGTGCGCGTTTCCGATAATTACCTGCTTCGGCTCGATTTTCCTGTGGACGTGAGCTATGTGCGGGACGTGCACGTGGGCGACCCGGTGCAGGTACACATCGACTCGCTGGGCGGCAAGACATTCCCCGGCACCGTTACCCGCTTTACTTGCGACATAGACGACAATACGCGGAAAATGATCACGGAAATCGAAGTGCCAAACCCGAAACTGGAAATTGACCCGGGCATGTATTGCACGGTGGATTTGACGGTGGAGAATCGTAAAAACGTGCTGGCAATTCCCACGGAAGCGGTCATTTCGGGCGCTACGCCTTCAGTTTATGTGGTGAACGGAGAAAACCAGATTGAAGAGCGGCCCATTCAACTGGGTTTGGAAACGCCGGATAAATACGAGGTATTGTCAGGTCTAAAGGAAGGCGACCTGGTTGTGGTCGGGAACCACTCGGAAATTGAAAACGGCCAAAAAGTTGAGCCGAAAATCGTGGAACTTTCAATGTTGAATGAAAATTGAAAATAAAGAGAAACCGGAGCGCATGAATCCCTCCCTGACGGCTCAAGAAATAGAGACTCTGCGCCGCATTGACGCCTGCACGCTCGCCAATGCCATCGAGACGTTTCACGAGCGCCTCCGCAACGAGGGTTTTGTGAGCCATTCCATCGGCTGCCTTTTCCCAAAGCTCCCGGCCGTCATCGGCTACGCCGCCACGATCAAAATTCGCGGTTCAGCTCCGCCCACGGCCGCGGTGCCGTATGCCGAGCGCACGGACTGGTGGGACTATTTGCTCTCGCTGCCCGCGCCGCGGTTCCTGGCAGTGCAGGACATCGCCTCCAAAACCGGCGTGGGTTCACTGCTGGATGCGGTTCACGTGAACATATTGCGGGTGCTCGGATGCGCCGGCGCGCTAACAAACGGCGCCGTGCGCGATCTCCCGGCCATCGAGCGACTGGGCTTTCAGGTTTTTGCCGGCGGCCCCTGTGTCTCGCACGCTTACATTCATATCGTGGAATTTGGAACGCCCGTGGAAATCGGCGGATTAAAAATCGCCTCGGGCGATTTGCTCCACGGCGACCTGCACGGTGTGCAATCCATCCCGCTTGATATCGCCGCCAGAATTCCGCCGGTTGCCGCCATAATCTCCAGCAGGGAGAAGGCCTTGATCGACCTCTGCCAGTCTAGGGACGTCACCATCGAAAAACTTCGCGCCGCCACCGGCAACAACTCACTTTAGAATTCTTTTTACATGTCTCGATTTGCCTTACGTTATCCGTACTTCATCATCGTCATCTGTTTAATTACCTGCGTCGTGGGTGTCACCAGTCTCCTGCGGATGCCGGTGGACCTCTTTCCGCCGATCAAAATTCCAGTTGTCGTCGTCGCCACATTCTTCAACGGCATGCCGCCGCAACAAATTGAGACGGACATTACCGGCCGGTTTGAACGGTTCTTCACCCTCGCCAGCGGCGTCGACCACATGGAATCCCGGTCACTGCCGGGGGTGAGTTTGATCAAGATTTATTTTCAGCCCGGATTCAATGCCGACTCCGCCGTGACGGAAATTGCCAACCTGGCAATGGCGGATTTGCGGCGGTTGCCGCCGGGAACGCTGCCGCCAGTAGTATTAAAATTCGATGCCTCGAGCCTGCCGGTTTGCTTGATTACCCTGAAAGGCAAGGGCCTAAGCGAATCCAGGCTCCGCGACGTCGGCCAGTTTGACGTGCGCGATCAGATTGCCAACGTGCATGGCGCGTCCGTGCCAATGCCCTTTGGCGGGCGTTACCGCCAGATCATGGTCTATGTGGATCCGCTGAAGCTTGAGTCATATCAATTGAGCGTGATGGACGTCGTGCATGCGGTCAACAATGCCAATTTGATCCTGCCCGCAGGGGACGTGAAAATCGGTCCTTATGACTACAACCTCTATGTCAATAGCCAGGTTAATGACGCGCAGGACTTGAATGAGGTGCCATTAAAGACTATCAATAATGAGCCTGTGGTCGTGGGAGATGTGGGCCACGCCGTGGACGGTTCGGAAATCCAGTACAACGTCGTGCGCGTGGACGGCCAGCCTTCGGTTTATTTGCCCGTGCTCAAACAAGGCGGCGATGCAAATACCATTGAGGTGGTCGATGGAATCAAGAAGGCGATATCCAATTTGTTTGACGTGCCCAGGCAACTCGTCGCCAAAGTCGTTTTCGACCAGTCGGTCTTTGTGCGCAATGCGATTGATAACCTCGTCCACGAGGGCCTCATCGGCCTGGTCCTCACCGGCGTCATGATTTTAATTTTCCTGGGCAGCATGAGGGCGACGGTTGCCGTCTTTCTATCCATTCCGCTGTCCGCTCTGGCGGCGTTTATCGCGCTTCAAATGGGCGGCAGCACAGTCAATTCCATGATTCTGGGCGGCCTGGCCCTGGCGTTTTCGCGCCTGATTGACAATTCCGTGGTCGTGCTGGAAAACATTTTCCGCCACATGGAAATGGGCGAATCGCCGGAAGTGGCCGCCGAACGCGGGGGCAAAGAGGTCCAATTGGCCGTGCTCGCGGCCACGCTTGCCACGAGCATTGTGTTTTTCCCGGTGACCTTTCTCTACGGCGTCAGCCGGTTCCTGTTCGTCGCGCTGGCACTGGCGGTGATTCTTTCCCTTTTCGCGTCCTACCTCGTCGCCATGACAGTCGTGCCGCTCTTCTGCGCAAAGTTCATTAAACTGAGCCAGGTCCACGGCGAAAAAGATATGTCCGGCCCGTCGAAAAATTGGGGCGCGCGCTTTAACCATTGGTTCAATCATCGGTTTCACGCGATGCTCGACCGCTATGAAGGCACTCTCAAGGTGACCCTGCTCCGGCCAATGGCAGCCGTCCTGGGCATCACCGGCGTCTTTGTCCTGAGCCTGGCGCTCTATCCCTTTGTCGGCGAAGCCTATTTCCCACGCACCGATCCAAGCCAATTCGTCATCAACGTCAAAGCGCCCACCGGCACGCGGATTGAAGACACAGACAAGCTGGTGGAACGCGTCGAACAGGTCGTCCGGGAAGTTGTGCCGCCGAAGGATCTGAAAATTATTGTCTCGAATATCGGCGTTCAGGCCGGATTTTCCGCCATGTACACTCCCAATTCCGGTCCGCACACGGCCTTTGTCCAGGTCGGATTGAACGCCGGCCACAAGTTGAGCAGCTTCCAATATATGGATTTGGTGCGCGCCAGGTTGCGAAAAGAAGTGCCGGAAGTGGCCGCCTATTTCCAAACCGGCGGCCTGGTGGACGCGATTCTCAATCTGGGCTTGCCTGCTCCCCTTGACGTGCAGGTGGAGGGATTTGACATGGATAAGACACACCAGATTGCGTTGGAAATTGCTCGAAAGGCGCACGCGCTGCCGGGCGTCAGCGACGTTCTGGTGCCGCAGGACGTGGATTATCCGGCGCTGCAATTGAACATTTCGCGGCTCCGCGCCAGCGAAATGGGCCTCGATGAAAAGGACGTTGTCGGTGACGTCATCACGGCTTTGACCTCGGACCTGATGATCGCTCCGAGTTATTGGGTGGACCCGCGCAATGGCAATGATTATTTCCTGACGGTTCAATACCCGGAAAATCTGCTTCCGAAAACATTTTCCGAACTGAGCGCCGTTCCTTTGCGCGGCGCGGGCCTGACGATGCCGACGCGATTGAACAATGTGAGTACGATCAGCCACCTAGAATCACCCACGGAAGTGGATCATTACCAGATTGAGCGGGTAATGGATGTTTATATTTCTCCATCCGGCGAAGACATCGGCGGGGTTTTGCACGGCGTCCAAAATATCGTGAAAAAGATGAATTTGCCATCGGACGTGCGGGTGAACATCCGCGGCTCGGCCCAAGCCATGCAAACGTCTTTCAAGAGTTTCGGCTTGGGGCTAATTCTTTCGACGGTTCTCGTCTACCTGATTTTAGTCGCACAGTTCAAATCGTTCGTCGATCCATTCCTGATTTTGCTGGCCGTGCCCACCGGATTGGCCGGTGTGCTGCTGATTCTGTTTTTGACGGGCACGACCCTGAACGTAATGTCACTCATGGGCGTGGTTATGATGGTTGGGATCGTCGTGTCCAACAGCATTCTAATCGTGGACTTCACCAACCGCCTGCGCGAAGAGGGCCGCCCACTGCGTGAAGCAGTGTCGCTGGCCTGCCGCGTTCGTTTGCGCCCGGTGCTGATGACATCGCTGGCCACGCTGTTTGGTTTGATCCCCATGGCCACCAAACTTGGCACCGGCAGCGAAGCCTACGCGCCGCTCGCCCGCGCGATCATCGGCGGTCTGGCGGTCTCCGTCGTGTTGACAGTGTTTATTGTTCCCTGCGCGTACTTTATCCTTTACCGTCGAACCGAAACGGCGCAAAAAAGTCCCGGCGGCGTGGAGGCGGCTCATTAGAATGAAACGATTCGCCCTCATCTGTTTGGTGTCCACGCTTTAGCGTGTCCGAATTGATTGTATAGTATTAAAATGAAACCATTCGCTCTCATTGCATTTTCCTGTGCGTTCTCAGCCGTTGCTTTCGGGCAGACCACGAACGCCCCCGCGTTCCTGTCGCTGGCGGACGCCGAAAAAATCGCGCTGCAATATCATCCTCAGATTAAACAGGCGGATTATCTCGCGCTCGCCGCTCAAGAGGTGGTCAAGGAATCGCGCTCGGGATTTTTTCCCACTGTGAATCTCTATGCCGATGCCGTCGGCGTCACCTCCGAGGGCGCCCGCATTACCGCCGGCGGCCTGAACAATCCCAGTGTGTATGACCGCGGGGCGGGCGGCGGCCAACTCAACCAGCTTATCACCGATTTCGGGCGAACGGCCAATCTTACTGCCAGTTCCAAATACCAGGCGCAGGCCGAAGGTCAAAACGCCAATGAAACCCGTGAACAGGTTTTGCTCCAGGTGGATGGCGGCTATTTCGGCGCGCTCGAAGCGCAGGCCGTCCTGCGCGTGGCGCAGCAAACCTATGACACGCGAAAAACCCTTCTCGACCAAATTACCGCCCTCGCTACGAACAAAATCCGCTCGGAATTGGACGTCAGCTTTGCGCAGGTGGAACTGCAACAGGCCAGTCTGCTGGTGGAACAGTCCAGCAATAACGCCGATGCGGCCATGGCAACGCTCTCGACGGCGCTCGGCTATGGCGAATATCACGAATTTCAGCTTGCCGATCAGCCCCCGCAAACAAACAACTTCAGCAGCGACGTTTCGGGCATGGTACAGACGGCGTTGTCCCGCCGGCCGGAACTTCTGAGCCTGCGCTATGACCGCGAGGCAGCGATGCGCTTCGCCCGGGCGCAACGCGATGCGCGGCTGCCCACGGTCGAAGCCGTGGGCGTGGCCGGCGCGGCGCCCTGGCGCGATGACAACTATTTGAAGTCTGACTATTTCGCCGGCGGCGTGCAATTAAGCGTTCCAGTGTTTGCCGGCGGACTTTATGTATCCAGGCAGCGCGAAGCGCAATTGAAAGCCGATGCCGATGCCGAATTGCTGCGCAGCGTCGAGAACAATGTCATTCGGGACGTGCGCATCGCATGGCTGAATCTCAACGACGCCGTGCAACAACTCCAGACCACCGAAGAATTGGCCGCCAACGCAACCGAAGCATTTACCCTGGCAGAGGCCCGTTACAATAACGGGATCAGCGACATCGTGGAATTGAGCGACGCGCAACTAAACCTTACCCAGGCGCAAATAGCGGAAACCAACGCGCGTTACAACGTCTTTATCCAGCAGGCTAATTTGAATTATCAAATGGGAATCATTCAATAATTTCGCATGGCAATGGCCGGGACCCTGCAATTGCTTCGCGATTATGAATCGCGAAATGTGCTGTTTACCGAACCAGACGGTTCCTGGCCCGTTGTCTGGGAACGCGCAAAAGGGAACTTCGTCTGGGATGCTGCGGGAAAAAAATATCTCGATTTGACCGCGGCATTTGGTGTGGCTGCCGCCGGTCACGCGAATGCAAATGTCGTCAAAGCCGGGCGCCGGCAAATGGTCCAATTGCTCCATGCCATGGGCGATGTGCATCCTCACGCCCTCAAAGCCGCGCTGGCCCGCGAATTGAGCCGGATCACGTTTGAACGATGGCCGCGCGCCAGACGCGGCGCGGCCCGCGCAAAGACCATTTTTTGCAATTCAGGATTTGAAGCTGTTGAAGCCGCCCTCAAAACAGCCATGTTGGCCACCGGCAAACGCGACGTCGTTGCCTTCACCGGTAGTTATCACGGGTTGGGCTATGGCGCGCTCAATGTGACCCACCGCGATTTTTTCCACCGGCCGTTCCATCCCCAACTCCGTCGGTTCGGAAAATTCGTTCCGTTTCCTGGCCTGCATGCGGATGATTCAAAGCTCCCCAGCCTTGAAAAGCAAATCACGCGCATCCTGCGACGAAACACAACGGGCGCGATCCTGGTCGAACCGGTTCAGGCGCGCGGCGGCATCATTGTCCCGCCGCCCAAGTTTTTGCCGATGCTGCGGGCGCTGTGCGACCAATTCGGGGCGCTGCTGATTGTCGATGAGGTGTACACGGGTTTTGGGCGCGCCGGCAAATGGTTCGCATGCGAACATAGCGCGATGGTTCCGGATTTGATCTGCCTGGGCAAGGCGCTCACGGGCGGCTTCCCGCTTTCGGCATGTGTTGGACGGGCGGACATCATGGACGCCGCGTGGCCGCCCTCCCGTGGCGAAGCGATTCATACCAGCACTTTCCTGGGCCATCCCGTCGGGTGCGCCATGGCCCTCGCGCAAATTGCCGAAATCAAACGCCTCGACCTCTGCGCGCGCAGCGCGGACCTGGGATTTTTTCTCCTGGCCGAACTCAACGCAATCAAAAATGAAAAATTAAGGATTAAAACTTCAGCTCGCGGACTCGGACTAATGGCAGGATTGGAATTGCGCCTGCAAAACGGCTCACCGGCGACCGCCAAAACCTTCGACGTCATCAAATGGATGCTGAAGCGCGGATATATTCTCCTGCCGGAAGGAGAATTCGGCAACGTTATCAGCTTCACACCGCCGCTGACGGTCAGCCGAAGCGAGCTGGCGCGTACGATTCGTGCATTGCGTGATGGTTTGGCCGCGCAGTTTGCCAAATAAAACGCCACCCCGCGAGCCGGGCGCTGCTTCATTTTCGCGCCCGGCTCATGTCAAGAGAAACTCTCCGACGTCTTCCGACCTGTCCACGCGCACTGGTTTTCCATTACCATGTCGTGGAAAAATGATGATTCTCTCTTTGAAAGAATAGATTTCTTCCACGGAAGCCTCAAGCTCCTCGACTTTGATTGCCGTTTGCCGAACCAGCTCTTTCGCCATGGCAACCTGGCGTTCCAGCCGCTCTATATCGGTTTCGTCGCGCATAACTCCTTTGGCTTTAACTACTGTAGCCTATGCCGTGCCAGCGCCAAAAAGTCTTTAAAGAGCTTCAATTTTCAACGAACCGAAGCGCGAAATCATCTTGAAAACTAAAAATGCAATATCAGGATTTGCAACTTGCATGGCTGATAGCGTAACGGTGAAAAAATGTAATTTCCCGCGGCCAACAATAACCGAATCTGCACTGCCCATTTTCAAATCACGATTTAAAACTCAAAAATCAACAATTACTCAATCAGTTGAGGTAATTCGGCCGTCTCAGAGGGTTGATCCCCTTGCCGTTCTGCAAAGAAACTCTCTGACGCTTTCCGACGCGCACGCGCACCGGAGATTTTCCGTTCCGATGCCGTAGAAACACGAGGAGCTTCTCCTTGATGAGACAGATTTGTTCGACCGACGCCGTTACCTCCGCGACTTCGATTTTGGTTTGCCGAATCAACTCCTTCGCCCCGGCAACCTGTCGTTGCAGTTCCGCTAAATTACTTTCGTCGCGCATAACTCCTTAGTGAGCCAAACGATAGCCGATACCGTGCCAGCGGAAATAAGGACCGTACGAAGCTTCAATTTTCCAATGAACCTGAGCGTGAAATCATTTTGAAAACCAAAAATGCAACCCCAGGACTTGCAACTTGCATGGCTAATAGCGAACAGAGCCACGACCATAAGCGAGCGGGTGGGTTCGGCCCTCATGGGCGCTCATGCTCACTCATGTTCACTGGACTGGTGCCGGTGGCCGGACTCGAACCGGCACGACTTTTTACGGTCCCAGGATTTTAAGTCCTGTGCGTCTGCCATTTCGCCACACCGGCGCAGAATCAAATCTACTTTCTCAAAAGTTCTCGACGGACGCAAGCAGCCTGTGCGCGGACTCTGGCAACGCGGAGCGCGATTCTATGCGCAACTCAGCGTTAAAGACTTCAGCACCGGCGAGAAGCGCGTGCGCCGTGTGCCTCTGGTGAACAACGAAGGCAAGCCGGTTGAGACGGTCGCCCAGGCCATCGCGGAATTGAACCGGCTGCGAACGCAGCGCAGTGACGACACGCTGCCAAAGCTCGGACGCACGCCGACCTTTGCCGACTATGCCGACGCCTACCTCGCCGGAATCAAGACCGGACAGGGGACAAAGAAACCGGGCACCATCGCCAAAGAGGAAAGCACGCTGGCGCTCTGGAAAAACCACCTTGGCGGAATCCGGCTCGACAAGATCAGGCCGGCACACGTCGCCGGATTTATGAAAAAGCGGCTGGCCGCTGACATCAGCAAGCGCACCGTCAAGCTGGACATCATCGCGCTGCGGAACGTCTTGAAGCAGGCCCGCGATGTGGAGGAACACATCACCGAGCTACCGGTGCCGCCCGGCATCAACCGGGAGTTGAAATCCACGGCCCCGACGCGGGAGCTATTCACGCCCGAGGAACTCGAAACCCTCTGCCATGCCGCGATGGACAATAAAACGGACGGCGCACCCGTCACCAAGAACGGCCAGCAGTTCACCGACTACGTGCGGCTCATGGCTTACTGTGGCGCCCGGCGAAATGAAACACTTGCGCTGCGCTGGGCCGATGTGGATTTCAAGCGGGAGCAACTCACCATCGGCGCAGATGGCAACACCAAGAACTCGACCTCCCGGACGGTGGATTTCAACCCGGTGCTGAAAAATCACTTGCTCGCAATGCGAACCCGTCGCGCCCCTGATTCACAATGGCTCTTTCCGTCACCGCAGCGCGGCGACAAGGATATTCACGCCATGAGCTTTCGGGAATCGTTGGAACTCGCCCGCGCTCACGCCAAACTCCGGCACGTTGGCTTCCATGACATGCGGCACTTGTTCATTAGCTTCTGCGTCATGTCGGGAATTGATTACATGACGATTGCCAAATGGGTCGGACACCGCGACGGCGGAATCTTGATCGGCAAAGTCTATGGGCACCTCGCGGACACCCACACCAAGGCGGCAGCACAGCGCGTGAACTTTGGGCCTGCCATTCTCGACGAGGCTGTCAACAATTAGGCCAACGAACGGAAGCTACACGACCCTGTTGCGGGACTGAAAGCGTTCACGGCAGGGAGGATTTCACGCGGCGTGGGGCGTGCGAGGGTTTGGAAAACTCTCCCGCCTGGGCGCGGCGCAGAAACTTCTCGATGCCTTGGCGGGTGATGTATGGCTTGCCCGCGATGTTCGTGATTCCATCGAGCCAGCCAAGTTGACGCCAGCGCCAGAGCGTGGGCGGTGTGCGTCCAAGCTGCTGGCCCCATTTGTTGAGCGAGACGAGAGCAGGAGTTTCCCCGTCACCGATTGGCGCTTCGATACCCTCCGCAGCCACGACCGCCTTGCTCATGGTGTTCTGTGTGTTCACTTCTGTTCGCTCTTTCCCCGGCCCATTTTGCAAAACAAAGCCATTCATTCTGTCCCTCCCTGTTCTGATTTCGACTCGGTGCTCACGTCAACGTCTATGGCAATCGGCGCGGCGACGGGATGACCCAGGCGCATAGCCTGAAGCCGTTGAAGTTCGTGCAAGGAACGATGGAACTGACGGGACAAGTGCGATTCGTATCACTGAATCTTTTCCAGTGCCTCGGTGTCCGGCAACAGGTGTTCGCGCTGATATTGATCCACGCGCGCGTGCGCGAGGCTCGCTGTTACGTGGGCTGTGGCCCATTCTTCGGTGGCGCGTTCGGAAAGTGTCCGCAAGAATTCATCACAGGGCTTGCGATGCTGTTCGCCCAGACCCCGAATAAGTTGGCGAATCAGGCCCAAATTCCACGCTTCCGGCGCTGGTAACTGCTTCCAATAGCCCTCAAACTGCTTGGTTTGACCCAATCCCTCGTGGACGAACCACAGCAAGTCCTCGGCTTCATCCTGGGTCATGGACATCTCATCGCTGGCCGTCAACAAAGCCGACACCCTCTGGCAACGCCCCTCTCGCCACTTCGGTTCGTCTAACATTTCCTGCAAACCAGCTTCGTCCAAGTCACGGTCGAGCTTGTAACCAAGCATCCTGCCGACTTCTTCCATCGCCCCCTCCTGTTCCAAACGAATCTGCTCCACCTCAAAACGAGCGACCCGGCGCAATCGCCAAGCCGTCAGGATGATCCTTTCGGCCAAAGTCTGTTCGACCATTCCAACCGGAGCTAGGTTGTCCAACATCGCATGGCGGTAGGCCGTCCACCCGGCTGCGACACTTCCCGCGTGAATCCTTAATCGCCCGTCTTTCTTCCGGCGAATCCTTCGCCAGCGAAGGAGTAAGGCTTGTATGCGTAAAATGCCTTCAGGTGAAGGCAACAAAAGCCGACAAATGCGCCATGTCAAAGGGCGTCATATTGCGACAAATCCATTGCCGCATTTTGTCGCAATTTGCCACTGGTGCGGATGCGGCTCACTTCTTTGGCCGGATGGCGAAGGGGATGGTGTCTTCCGAAAATTGCCCGCAGGTCTGGGCAAGACAACCGCAAGGAATTCGCCTTGATGGGATGGGATGTCGGCGGATGCTCCGTTCACATCATGGTGCAGTCGCATGGGGAAGTGCGCGTGAATCGGAGGCGTGATTATGTGTCGCCGGTCGCCGCGTCAAGGTCGTTCCGCCCCGTCACCCCTCGGCTTCCACCTTGACCCGCCGCCCGGCTCCGGGAGTTTTGCCTTTAGATTTCGCGCACGGAGAACTGTTCATGGTAGATTGCGAATTGCATTTGGCGTGATCCGTTATTTTTTATTTGAATTTCTCCAATGCCTTTGCACAGCGGTTTTGAATCAACGCAGCGACGGCTTTGGTAGTGGGGTGCTCGGTGGTCAGGTCAGGTGTTTTTGACAGGACTGTTTCCGCCAGTTCCTGCACACGCCGTTTTACCATCGGTTTGGCCAGTCCCGCTTCCTCTGCCAATTCATCGAAGTGTTTTGGCAACACCTTATCGGAAGCATATTCGCCGCCGATTTTCATCGCCATTTTTTTGGCAAGTTCCGGGTAATAGGCAGTGCTGAGAACATCATAAAGTGGCGCGAGCCGCGTCTCGCGACCGTAAAGCAATGAAAAATTCTTTCCATGAGCATCATGGTTTCCGATCAGAAAATTGAAAATGACGGCATCTAGCAATCGTTGAAGGTCAATCACCGGGGCACTGGACAATTCCCGCAGCAACACAAAACACTGTTTGAGCGAAGGCCCGCCTTCGTTCTGGTATTTATTGTCAGGACTGATGCCAAGCGCCTGGCAAAAATCCTCCTGATGTTCCCGTTCTAAGTATTCGGGACCGTCTGGAGCATCCCGCAACGCGATCCGGTCGTAACGCTGAATGAGGAGATAATCAATGTCCTCCACCTTGCCCACTTCGGCTTTGGCCGTGTGCAGGCCAAGCGCATCGGCCAGTTCCATGCAAAACGCTTCGTTAAACACGATCCCCTCAAAACGCTCAATTGCCGGTTTTAGAATATGCGTGCTGGGTGCTCCGCCAAGCGGAATAGAAATTTGATTGCCGGCGACATGCACGGCAATTTTGTCCTGCGCCCCAGCCAACGAAAGCCGGATGCCGTCCTCTCCAGCCATCAACGGACGGCGCGGCAGCAGCCTAAGAATTTCCGCCAGTTTTTCGCCGGGCAACGGTCGGTAGCTATATTTACGGTCCGGCAGTTTTTCCCCTGCCGGTATAAATGTCACGGCTCCGGCACATTCGCCGCCGATTTGCTCCAGCATGGCGAAATCGTTTCTGGCGCTGATTCCGAGATTTTTTGCGATGATCTCGCGTTTACTTTCATCCGGCAGGACACCGGCAAAAAATCCCCGGCACTCGTTGCGGTTAAATCGACCTTTTCTGAGCGGCAACGAATGAGACAGCGGAATCGCGCCTGCATGGTTCAGCCAACTCTCGGCATAATAATATGCCAACTGGCCATTCTCATCCTGAACGAGCTGTCCCACCAAGTGCTGGTGCAAATATACGTCTAATGTCCGTAGCATATTCTAAATTCCTTTCTTGCCGCTGTCGGCGGGCGGAATCATTTCGATTTTGATGCCCAACGTGTGCAGAACAGTAAGCACTTTGCCAAGCTGGCAAGTAGGCTTCCCTTTTTCCAGATCAATGATGAAGCGCAAGCCTGTGCTGGAGGTCATGGCCAAATTCTTTTGGGTCACACCCATGCTTTTGCGGGTGCTGCTGACCAATTCACCAATTTTTTCAGGATTGTATTTCATAGCTTAGATTAAATGTTACCGTGCGGTAACATTACGTTCAAACACTGGCTAAATCAAGTGAATTATTCCCGAACGGGAACAAATGCCCTCTGTAAGACAAAACGGGGTGTTTTATTCCCGTTCGGGAATAAAGCGTCAATTGATCAACCCCGATGACAGATGATCCGCGCCACATCAAACCGGTGCGGATTGATCGGGATTTTTTCGAGCGACAATGGTGGAGCGATAGCTAGGCCGGCAAGCCGCAAGCCTCGCGGATGGCCGAAATGATGGCGGCTTCACGCGCGGCGAGAAAGGCATCGTAAAATGCGGTGGCCAGGAACACCTTGAGGTGAGAATGGAAGCTTAACATGCGCCCTTCCGGTTGAGGGCCTCAAGCAAGGCCACCGCCAAAGGAATCTGTTCAACACGGTTGATCCGCACCCGAACCCGGGCACCGGCCTCAATCACCAGTTCCTGCAATGCGGCGCACGGCGTTACTTCAACCTGAACAAACGATGGCAACACTTTGGCCCTGGCCTTCTCCCAACGCTTTCGCCAACCGCAGAAGGTGGTGTAAATCATCCCGTGCTGCCGAGCAAACTCAGCGGCGGACAGGCCGCTCCGCTCAAACTCAACCAGCAGTTGTTCCCGTCGCACCGCCTGGGCTTGACGACGGCCAATCGATATCTTGGTGCTCATCGCCCCCACTTTTACCACGCTACGCGTGCCAGCAATAGAAGGCGGCTAAATCACCGCTTACTATGTGATTAATATACCGTATCCTCTTTTAAACGATTAACCAGCCCCCCAACCGGGTGGGGGTAAGAAATTAAATACAAAGCCCGGCAAGCATCGAAGCAATTCATTCTTTATCTATGGCGATTGGAGCCTGAAAAAGCCTTCAGATGTGATTAAATTAATCGGGAACGAATTCGAAAGCGCTCCTGCACTGTTCAGTATGCCTGTGCTGTTTGTCATCCAGACGATTGGAGGTGTCAGATTGGTCGTGAACAGCCATGTGTAATCGCTGTTCGGCGTACCGCCGGTGCCAGTAATGATCAAGTTGCCTCCCGAAACTTGTGGAACTCCAATTTTTGGTAACTGCGGTGGGGTGTTCTGAACACCGGCAACTGTGATCTGAGCATAACCACAGTCTCCATTTTCCGAAGGTGGGCTGGTGAAATCAAATTTTATTGCTGCCACGCTATTGAGCAGCACACCGCCAGGTGCGGTTGGAGCTATAGTTACTCGTGTCGCTGAAGGCGTGTAACCAGGCAGTGAAGGAGTGTAATTGACGGTCGCAAAATAGAGGAAATCGGCGGGCGCTGCCGGTGTGGAATAATAGACGGTGTATGCCTGTTGATCGCGCCCATTGTCCTGCCAGCCACCATAAACGCTGATATTCGTAACCGTGCATCCGTAAGCCGAACTGCTTAGGGTATAAATCACGGTTGCACCCGAACCGTCGTTGCCACAGGTTACGTAGTTCGTGCTGGTGGTATTGCCTCCTTCTCCCGCCACCTGATTAATAGTGAGACTTCCAGCGCCCGTCAGAAAATTAACATTCCGGGCGCCAACATTGGCGTACCAGTTGTTGAAATCGCCCGAAGCCGACTTGGGGGCTTGATGCAAAATCAAATCGCCATTGGTCTGAACAGTCCAACCAGGCGTAAATGGATAAGTATTTGCCGATCCGTACTGATTGGTTGTAGTGAGGGCGACAGCGGGCGGAGTCCCAAGCACGCTGATTTGTGCATAACCGCAATCTCCGTTCTCTGACGGCAGATTGGCAGGCCAAATAAACGCTACCGCACCCACGTTACTCGCCAGCACACCTCCAGACACAGTTGGAGATATCGTCACCCGCGTCGCTGAAGGCGTGTAACCGGGTAAACCGGATGGAGTGTAATTGACGCTGGTCAGGGGAATGAAGTTTTTGGGATTCGACGCCGTGGAATAATAAACCACATAATTCTGAGCATCCCGGCCATTATCCTGCCAGCCGCCATAAACGGTGATGTTTGTAATGGTAGACCCATAGATCGTACTGCTCAGCGTATAAATCAAAGTCTGACCCGATCCGTCATTTCCACACGTTAAGTAGTTCGTGCTGGTCGTATTGCCGCCATTTGCTCCCGGCACCGAATTAATAGTCAGACTGCCGCCTTCCGTAAGCTCGATTATATTCCAAGTGTCGACACTGGCGGGCCAATTTGTGAAATTGCCAAATGCTGTAGTAGGTGTCTGGTCCAAGATCAAGTCGCCGTTGGTCACGACACTCCAACTGGGCGTAAAGGGATACGTGCTGGCCGAACCATATTGATCGGCTGTGGTGACGATAATCGGTCCCGTCGCGCTGACTTGAGACGAGTTGGCACTTTGGCCAGCACTATTTGCGGCCGAAATCACATAATAGTATGTGATGCCATTGGTCAATGTCGGATCGGTATAACTGACGACGCCAGCTGTTTTCGTAGCCAACGTCGTGTATGGCCCGCCATTGACGGTCGAGCGTTTCAGATTGTAGCTGGTCGCTCCCGGACTCAGATTCCAAGTCAAATAGGCATATGTGCCGACGGCTGAAGCACTCAGGCCAGTCGGGGTCGCAGGGGTTGTTGGCGAGTAAGTGAAAGACACCGGCGCCGAAGCATTGCCCACCGCAGTCACCACCAATGAAAACGTTCCCGCAGGAAGATTCGGCGGCAGCACAAAATCCGCCGTTAGGACATTCGTACCTGTCATGACACGGCCTGGAGTCCAATTATAAGTGCGTGCATAGTAGACATTGCCTGAAGCGTCGTTGGTCATTCGCACCAGCGGATAATCGCACGCCATTTGCTCGTCATCTCCAAGCATGGCTCCTTCCGAAATGCCGTCCAATCCCGTACCGGTCAAAACATACGAGCCGTCGCTGTTATGGGTGATACTACTGATAACGGGTTGTCCTGCCGCCAGCGGCGTGCCACTGGGTTGGTAAACGTACATAGAAGTGGAATTTTGTCCTCCGACAAACAAAACCGATCCATCTGGCAAGTCCAACATGCTGTTCACGAATGGGCTACTGTTGTAAGTGCCGCCGCCGCCTGGGGCGCTAACAGCCGTGAAGCTGTTGCTGATATAGTTGTATTCGTAAAAATAGCAAGGCGACCCGCCACCGGCTCCTCCGCCATTCGGCGACAGATCAAATAGGATATTCCCGGTAGTCAACATCGCTCCCGGTGATTCCCCGGCGTAAAGTTGGCTTCCCCCACTCGTCGGCAGATTGGTCCCATTTATCAGGGTGCCGACACTGGTTTGAGTGGCCCCAGGGGTGTAAAAAGCCGTGTTCGTAGTGGATCCAACATGTAAAACCTGCCCGTTGGGAAGCAAATAGCAGGCGTCATCTCCGTCTCGGGCTCCCGAAGGCGTGCTCGTTGCGTCCACAACCCATTGATTAACAGAAGGGGCAAAGTGTTCGGCGTTGGCTCCGTAATCATCTATTCCGAATATGGCGCCGTTACCCAGCTTGACCCAACAAACTTCATTCATGTCGCCGCAACCGCCTCCGGAGATCATGGCGTTGGAAGATACGTTGTAAAAGTTGCAGGTGCTTTGAGAATCGCTTACCAATAAATTCCCGTTGGTAAGCATTTCCGAAGGCGAATCCGAATAATTAAAATTCGGCATTGACGAGCCCGGCACCACGGTCCACGTGTTGGCCGGCAGATTATAAATCTCTGCGTCCCAGTGATTGGGATCGCCATACTCTCCACCGGCCACAAAAACGTATCCGTTCGTTAGGACATCAGAGGCAAAGAATAGGCGAGAGCTGTTCATCGTCTCCAAGGCAGTCCAGGTACCGTTTATGTAACTGCCATGAATATCCGGCGTGAGCCTGGCGCATTGCCCGCCACCGTTCATAGCCAGTACCGTGCCATCACTTAATAGCAGGCAGTTGTTCACCCCTATCGGCGGAGCCGTTGTCAAAGCCGTCCATGTCCCGGCGAATGACAATCTCGGAACCAAAAGGCAGCACAAGATTACAGACAGAACGAAAGACTTAAGAACCAAGCCGCTCTGCGAAAAACAATGCATCCGATTTGGCGAATTGTATTCAGCGAAGGTAGCGGCAAATCCTCGCTTCTCACGCTTTTTCGGTAGTAATGAATTAGGATTTATCGTCACGCTCAATCTTTTACGAATAATCATGAATGCGTAAATTATCATATAAACCTAATTTAGTTTCACCAGCCCCCCAACCGGGTGGGGAGGACGAATTGCACGACGATTGACAGAGAATCATTCACAGGCATGGCGTAGTCAACTTCCAGCACCGGCCGTCTGTAATTGAACTTTTATATCATTTTCCCATTCCGCACCACTGTCATCCGGTTAAAACATGTTAAGTACCAGTTGGTTGCGTGATTCGGGTGTTTGATTTTGCGTTGCGGATTTCGCAACCAGTTCCGCCAGAGGCATTTGCTCAAACACGTTAACGCTCAAAACTTGCAAAATTTGCGACAGACTAAGTTCCAAGCCAAGGTCTCTGCGCGCGATCGTCACAAGCACATAAGTGCAGACGGCGATCCAGACTTGCGTCCTGACGGCGTTGTCGGTCGTACCGAAGAAGTGTTTGATTCGCAGGTTCTGTTTGATCCACTTAAAGAACAATTCCACGCGCCAGCGGCTCTTATAGAGTTGTGCGATAACCAAGGGCGGCAGGTCAAAGTGATTGGTCAAAAAGACGAAGGCTTTATCCGTTTCCGGGTCACGATAACTCACTCGGCGGAAGCGGTCGGGGTAACGTTCCAGGCTCCGGCGCAATGTCAACCAGACGATTTGATCGCTGCGCACGCCAGTACCTCCGTCCACCGGTCGCGACTCCAACCGGTGGATGCGCAACCCCGCTTTGGCCCGAGTAACAAAGAAGGCACCGGCCAAAACAAAACGATACAGCCGGTCAAAATCGACGTAGCCACGATCCATCACGTAAAACGCGCCCGGCTCCGGAATCAACTCGTCCAAAACCTTCACATCGGCCACTTTTCCATCGGAAATCGCGATCATGGTCGGAATCGGGCCACGCAAGTCCAGCAGCGTGTGGAGCTTGACGGCGGCCTTGGTGGAGCGAAATCGCGCCCAGGGAAACAAGCTCAGACACAGATCAATCGTGGTCGAATCCAGCGCGTAAACCGTTTGCGCCAACTCGACCCCAAAAGACTCGTCGGCGTAAAGCCGGCGGGCGCGAGCGATCAGGGTTTGCGCCAGATCGTGATAGATACGCCAGTCGCGCACACTGTTGGCATCAGCCAATGTACTGTGGGCGATGGTCGAACGAAAACCCATGTGGTAGAGTTGGTCCGGGCGCGAACGGAGACAGACTTCTATGTCCGCCAAGCTATCTCGATAAGTCAGTTGCGCAAACGACATTGCCAGGAATTGGTCCCAACACGGGAAGTTACGCACGTTGCGGTTGCCGCCCTAACGTTGCACACAGCGGCGAAATTGCTCCGGGTGAACCCACTCCATGACCTGCGAAAAAATTGTTCTTCCAGCACGCATTCCGCCAGTTTGGCGCGGATTTTGCTGGCTGAAAATGCCGATCTGAATCCATATCGCTCACACCCTCAAAATTTGCAATCACCTTTGTTTGCAAGCCATTTAAACGTTTGTCACATCGCTGAACCGGATGACAGTGATTGAAAATGACTTTGTTCCAATCGATGGCGATTGGTTCCGATGGAATGCCAAGCACCGCAATTTTTCCGCCATGCGACATATTGTCAATCATGTCGCGAAATGCCGTGGCGCTTCCGGACATTTCCAGGCCGACGTCGAACCCTTCTTTCATTCCCAACAACTTTTGGACCTCTTTTAAATTTCTTCTCACTGGATTGACTGCGAGCGTTGCGTCCATTTTGCGGGCCAATTCAAGCCTGTGTTCATTGACGTCGGTGATAACCACAAAACGCGCTCCCGCATGCCGCACGATCGCCGCCGCCATAATTCCAATTGGTCCCGCCCCGGTGATCAACACATCTTCACCCAACACGTCAAAGGAAAGCGCCGTGTGAACGGCGTTACCGAACGGATCAAAAATTGCGGCGATATCTAAGTCTATTCCGTTATGGACCCATACATTCGTCATGGGCAAGGCAAGGTATTCCGCGAAGGCGCCTGGACGGTTGATGCCTATGCCTTTGGTGTCCGCACACAAGTGGCGCCGGCCCGCCAGACAATTACGGCAATGCCCGCAAACGACATGCCCTTCGCCGCTGACGATTTGGCCGGGGAAAAAGTCCTTCACATTCGAGCCGACCTCAACGATTTCACCCACAAATTCATGGCCAATAATAATTGGCACTGGGATGCTTTTTTGAGCCCATCTGTCCCATTTAAAAATATGCAAATCGGTGCCACAGATACCCGTCCGGTCCACATGAATGAGCACATCGTTAATTCCGATCGTTGGCTTTGGAACCTCTTCGAGCCAAAGTCCGCGTTCTGATTTGCTTTTGACGAGAGCTTTCATGAATTGCAAATTGGAAACTTTTAGCGTGCGGGGTTCGTTCAATATCCCACAACCCGATAGAATTCTTGCACGGCATTAGCAGTAGAATTGGTAAAAAAGGCGTCCGCGTGCGCGGCGACAAAATTGGTTTCAGTGATCCAGACGCCCGAGGCCAGGTTGGTTGTGCCCTGAAGCATGTAGTTGCGGCCAGCCACCAGACTGCCAATGTTCATTACAAAACTGTTCGGCATCTGAAGCGTCACGGTCAGGGCCGCCGGCACCGCCGGGGCGATACTCGGCGCTCCAAACACGGCGATTTGCGCATAGCCGCAATAGCCATTCTCCGAAGCGGGGCTAGCGAAATCGAATTCCACCGCCGCCACGTTGGTGGCCAGCACGCCGTTGGCCGGCGTGAGGGTTGCCCGCGTAGTGCATGGCACGCCGGCAGTATTCACCGGGGTATAGTTAACGCTGCCCAACAGCCTGAAAGCCGTTGGATTCGATACGGTCGAATAATATATAGTATAAGCCTGCTGATCGCGGCCATTGTCCTTCCACCCGCCGTAAACCGTGATGTTCGTAAGATTATACCCATTAGCGGAACCGGTTAGCGCGTAGACTATGTTCGATCCTGCTCCGTCGCCGTTTCCGCAAGTCACGTAATTGGCACTCGTGGTGGTGCCATAATTTCCATCAATCTGGTAAATTCCCAGACTGCCGCCCGCCGTCAGCGAATTAACGCTCCGTCCAGACACTTCCTCGCTGAAATTGCCTGAAGTTGCGCTGGGAGATTGGTCGGCTATCAGGCTGCCGTTTGTTGCAACGATCCAAGTGGGAGTAAAAACTCCAACGTCATTGCCGGTCTGGGCGGCAAGGGAAGTGACCACATTGTTTACCGGGGCTGGCACGCTGGAAACAGTGAGCGAACCAGGCGCGCTGACAGCAACGCCGTAAGCGTTCGATGCCCGAAGTTGGTAGGAAGCCGTGTTGGTCAATTGGAGATTGGTGAGCGTCAGCATCATGTTCGTGGCCCCAAAAATATTATTGGTTGTCCCGCCGCTGATCTTTTGCCATTGGTAGGTCATGGAGTTGGTTGCCGTAAACGCCGCCGTGAATGTGACCTGGCTATCCACAACATCCGCCGCCGTGGCCGGCAATGTATTCATGGTTACCAGCGGGCTTGCCGGTATCACGGACAGGGAAATTTGCACATCGTCAATGAAAATGGTATTGTCACCCCCTGCCAAATCTGTTCCGACAAAACCCAGGGTTTCCGTTGCCGACGTGGCTGTAAAGTTAGTGCTGTATTCCTCATAGGAGGTCGCGCTTGACCCTGGATTAAAGCTCCCCACCACCGAGCCGTCCACTGTTACATTCCATGACTGGGAATCGCCTGGACGTTCCGCCGCCAGAAAGCTGATAGTGTAGTTCGTTCCGGGAATAAATCCGGAAATTGTTTGCGTGATGGTTCCGTATTCCTGAACAAAAGCCGCTTGCACCCCTTCGGGGGCATTAGGATTACCAAAAGCGCTGCCGTTGGCAATGAGGCCTGAACCGTCGGGGCTCGCGCCACTGAACGTCCAAGATGCTCCGGATGGATTGTATTGATGGTCGCTGATAACGGGCGCCTCAAAGCCGTAATCCAATACCATTGACGAAAGTGGCGCGGCGCTGACCTCCACAGAATTAGTGCTCTCCCCATTCGCATTGACCGCCGATACTTCATAATAATAAGTCGTGCCGACAGCCAGGCCCGAGTCAATGTATTCATTGCAGGTAGGCCAGGTGTTAGCGGAGGAAACATTGGCGATCATGGTCTCCCCGCCACTGATCGTTGACCGCTCCACGTTGTAACTGGTTGCTCCCGGTGACGTATTCCATGACAAATTTACCTGCTGGCCCCCCGGAATCGCGATCACTCCCGTCGGTGCCGGCGGCACGGCACCATAGCCTTGGATAATGGCCGCGCTCCAATACGCGTTGTTAAAAACAACATCCGGATAGTAAAAGCCACCCTTAACCCCGGTCTCGAGAAACCAATCGTACCAATTCGTGATATTGGCAGTGTTGCTCTCCTGGCCAGGAATCACCACAACACCGTTGCCAAAGGCAGCGTCCCACTGGCCCGGATCGTTGCCCGCACCGCCTTCATAGCATTGGAGATAAATGTAATCGCAGTTGGTAATGCCATTTTTGAGATTTACCCAGAAGCTCTGGTTCTCGTAGGGAACCATGGTGAATTTATAGCCCAAGCCACCAAGCATATTGGCAAAGCTCGTCGAGGAATTGAGATCATAGGTCTGTTCGTCGTCATCGTTAATCGCATCGATTCCCGGCACAGCATTCTTCAATGCCTGAAAGTTTTTGTACAGGATGCTGGTGGGGCCTGTGCCCTGTGAATCGGCTAAGCTTTCGATGTT
>DASYYL010000131.1:0-58164 GCA_035933915.1 Verrucomicrobiia bacterium | reverse complement strand
CCGTAACCCGCCCAAGCCATTTAACTCCCCAAACGATGCCAAGCCGCGCGAAAAGCCGGCCTAAAGTGTCCCCTATGCCTCTATCGCCGTCCCGGCGCAATAGTTTGATGGTCTTTGCCCACAATGGCCATTGCACTTGCGCCGCATTTGGCTTATGGGCAGCCTTTTCTCCCCGCGCGGCTGAAGACACCCCTAAATTCGTCTCAGCGCCTTCCTGCAACATCAGCCAACGCCCATCCCCTGAAACGGTGCCTTGCGACATTATTTCGTGCCAGTCAGCCCGCTGGCGCAATTGTGTGATTCGATAGCGCATTATATCGTGAAGTTCGGGAAGTTAATGGCCTGCCCATTCGGCGCGATCTCCTGGACAGCAATAGTCGCCGTGCCCAAAACAAGTGAAGTCCAGGGCAACGTCACGCTGGCCCCCGGCGCGATCTGTCCATAGTCAAGCGTCTGATTCCCATTCGTGCATTGGTCGAACGCCGTCAATTGCACGTCGTATGACTCGACGTTGCCCATATTTTTGACCGTGATATTTGCCTTGCGGTAATTGCCGCCGCCGCCCTGGCCGACTGGACACGTAAACTCGCCGGTCACATTCCCACTCACGACAATCCCCGTGCCGAGCTCCCATTGCATTTGCGCCAACTGGTTTCCAGAACCGTCCGTTATGTTCAACGTCGCAGTAATAGGAACATTCCCGACCAAAACGCCATTGAACGTGAATTGCAATGGCGTTGAGTCCCCCGCGATAAAATTAATTCCCGTCAAAGGTCCGGATGGATTAACAACGCCGCCTGTTGCCTGAAGCGTCACGATGCAGCCGGACAAATTCGCGCAACTCATGGCCGCATCCAGAAGCACATTGAAGACACCTGTAAACGTCCCACCCGCCTGCGAGAAATTACAGCCGTTCTCGCTCAGTCCCCAATTGAAAGGCTGCTTAAAATTCTGGCTCGCGCATTGCGCTCCATGCGGCACACCAATGCTCAAGCTCGCCAAAAGATTCCCCGGATTGCCCGTTATATTTATAGGCAATGTCCAA
This sequence comes from Verrucomicrobiia bacterium, assembly GCA_035933915.1. Classification (GTDB taxonomy): domain Bacteria; phylum Verrucomicrobiota; class Verrucomicrobiia; order Limisphaerales; family UBA11358; genus UBA11358. The sequence goes on along the minus strand of DASYYL010000131.1, from coordinate 57,119 downwards.
ACGTATGTTGCCGCGCCGATGTTCCCGCTTATCGTCGTGCCCCACGCAAACGACTGCGTCGCCGGCGTGCTAAACCCCACCATGTTTGAAACCGTCAATTCTAATGGTGTCTGCACAAATCCTGCCTGAGGCGTAGTCGCAATTACCTGCAGCGCCAAAATACCATTGACGCACGTCACTTCCGCAGACTCTATCGAAAAATCCTGCGGGCAAATATTCGCGCATCCTTGAGCGATGTAAAAGGTCGGGCTCGGAGTCCCTGAGGTATTGTCTGAATAATCCGTGTCGACAAACTCGATGCCCAACATTCCGCCAGTATGAGCAACTGTTACAGTCGCTCCCTGCGCGTCCGCTTCAGCCTTCAGCGCCGATGGATATGTGCCAAAACCTGCCGATGGCACATTGAACCGTGCAAACGCCTTCCCGTCGTTATAGATGACGTAATACCCTGTCGAGTTCCCGAACTTGTCCGGTATTCCGCCTCCGGCCCCCGCCGTCCAATTCAACGTCGCCCAATTATTTCCGCCCCTGTTCTCAAAATTGAAAGCTCCCGCGCAATATTTAATCGTGTAATTGCCTGGTGGATAATTTCCAAACGCAACCACGTTCAGGCTCCCAACGCCTGGCATCGCCGGGCATCCTCCCGAACACGCGCACATATAAACCGAGAGGCAAACGTTCCCGCGATTCGTCACATCATTTTTGCGCGAGTCGACTCTGATATAATACGTCGTGCCTCCCACCGCCGCAAAAGACACTTGGTCTGCGAAATCGTCCTGAATTCCCAAATACGCATGTCCCCCGCTCACTTCGGTGTAACCCACCTCCGACAAATTGTTCACCGCTGGCGCGTTTGGATTATTCGCCGTGAAGACTTGGACCTTTGAATAAAAATCAGTCCATTGCACACCCGCATTTTGCGGCTGCAGCTGCCCCGGCAAACCCACAGGTGGGACCAACCCATATTTATTTGCCACCGCCATTCCGTCCGATGTCCGCGTTGACACCACGTAAATCCCGTCATCCTGCGGTGTGAAACTCCACCAAATAGTTCCACCATTATTTGCAGGCTCCCCTCCCTCGCGCGTTGCGCCGATGTTCGATCCTGCAAGCCAATAGTTGGGTTGGATCACCGTCGCATTCGCAAAATTGTCATTATCCGGCATTAGCTTTGTTGGATTAGGAGCGGGTTCGTCGCATTCACAAACGATACCATTGCTGACCCGCAATTTTGATTCGTGCTCTGCGCTGTAAACGCGATTAAATTCCAATACCGATTGTTTTGCGGCTCCGGAAACTGTGGGATTTGACTGCCCGCGGCATTCGCTGGCACATTCTGAATCGCTCCATAGTGCGCGGCGATTACCGTCACGCCGCCGATCACCATTGTGTTTGCCACGCGCACGATGATTCCCTTTGGCCATGTCATTGTCGGACTCCAATCGCCGCCGTAACCGCCGCTGCCGACCGGCTGCCACTTGGAGCTCTGATTGTCCCCCGGCTGCGTGCAGAAGGAAACTATCCCAGTCGCATCGAGACAAATATCCCCAGGCAAATAAGGCGTGAACCCTTTTGGCAAATTCGCAACCCCGCCGATGACTGGACAAAGAATGGACTGCATCGACAGGTCACCCGCCTGCAGGTCCGACGCAAAGAAGGAAATGATTCGTGGTCCCAGGCCCGGCTGATAAATCCGGATTTTATACCACGTCGCGATGATTGGATAATTGGGAAAGTTCATCAGCGCGGCGGTTGCGTCGCGTTTGCCTGCCACGCCTGCAGAATGGCTTGATTCGCCATCGCTACCTGCGGCGCGGGCGGCGCCTGCGTCCCCTGGGGAAATGTTATGGTCGGGTCCAGCGTGATCACCCCACCTTGATCAGGCGATGCCGGGTTAGACGGATCAGGCGCGGGCGAAATTTGTTCAATCATTTTTTGGGGCGGCCCGTGCTGTGAATCCCGCGCGTGATGCTTTCGCGCCATCCGCGTTGTGCCGGCCCCGGCAGTGATTGCCCCGCCAAAAATGTAAGCCAAGTCAATCGTTTCAATCCGGAACCGAGTCCAACGAATCGCATCGATCAATTCATTGCCTGTCAGGAACAGCGGCGCGCCAAACTTCACCTCAGTGACGCCGTTCAAAATGTCTCCGGACATTTTCTGAATCGTCGCATTGGCCGTCGCCCAAGCCGGATTGTTCGCCGTTTTGAAATTCAGGCAATTGGATCGTGAAATAGGCTGCGTCGCTCCAATCACGGCCTCCTTGTTTTGGAAACTTCCCTCCAGCGCGAGATTCTGCCATGACGTCCACATTTGCTTCGCGAGCCCTACCGGCTGTGGCTCCGCGTATTGGCCGCCGCCCGTTGGCTGCGTGAAACTCTTAGAAATCCCATTCGTATTGATATTCACCGCCGTAAAATCGTGAGCCAGTGGAACGAACTCCGTTCGCGGATTTTGCCCCGGCGCGGCCTTGTGGACCACATACGCATAGGCTGTGGCCCGCACGATCTGCGCGTTCGACTGCGGAATCCAGTCCGCCCACGAACCTTCTGTCACTTCGTAAACACAGGTCGGGTCCAGCGCGATAGGATTGCCGTCCGAATCCAACTGATCCACTGGCGAGAGTCCGGGCGCGAGCCGGTAATTGTCCGCTGCCGGCGTCGTGGTCGCCGTCATGATTATCACGTTCGTAATTGTCGGATCATAGACCGGGCTCAAATGCGGCTTCCATTTCGTCCACGTCGCAAGGCTCGTGATATCGAACGCTATGCTGGCAAAATTCGCCTGCTGACTTTGGCTGCCAACTTTTTCCCCGCTCAAATCACAAAATAAATCGACACCTCGAAAATTATATTCCGTTTGCGAAATGCCGGGCGGCGGCGCATCGGGATAAACGTCCGAGCCCAGGCTGATATATTGCTGGCCGCCCACGCTCTGCGTCTCGTCATAGAAAATTGCCACGTACGACCGCTGCCAATCTTGCCGGGCTTTGACCGTGACCATCTCTCGAACGCCCGGCGTAGTGAGGTCAATGACCAGCGGCCTCAAAGATTGTTGCTTCCGGAAATGAATCGTCGGAAAAGGCAGCGTGGTATAATCCCAATCCACCACGAAATCCGGTTCCAACATAAACGCGTGCTTGATCACCTGTTCGCACGTCATGCCCTTTTGCTGATGTGATGGCGGCGTGGTCGCCGGATCAACCGTCCCCAATTGGATCGGCGCGCCCTGGGCAATAGCCCAATTCACCGCGTCTGCAATTTGCTGCCCGTTATTTGCCGCATAGAAGCCCGTGGCAGGCTGGCCATTCTGCGGCGCGCCATTGTATAGCACATAGAGAATGGTGCGCGGCGTGTGGTAACTATTATATTCAACGATCTGCGCGTTGTTGTTAAAAACGGGGATGTTGTAACGCTGCTGGTAAATTTTGTTTGCGAGATACCACCACGGATTGGTGATGCGCCCGAAATGGTTTTGTTCATCCGGCGTCCCCTCTTGCGACCACGGCTCAACGCGCCCTACAAAAAATCGTGTGCCGTCCGGCTTCAAGAGTGCCATCAATTGCCCCATGTTCCAAATCACCGACGCGTCCACGTTCAGGCCGCCAACTCTCAGCGTCAGCACGTCAGCAGCCATATTGTTAAAATCAAAGGTCGCCGAATCGATCCCAAGCGACTCCAAAGTTTCCGGCGCGCCCGCCGTCGACCCATTGGGATTCAAAAGCTGTATCGACCATTCGTTGGAAAGTTGCGCGGGCATTTCAAAATTGATTGTCCGCCGAGTTTTTCGCCCGCGCGATTGCCGTCTTCAGGTCCTGGAGTATCGGCCCAAGATTCGCGATGTTCTGGAGCAAGTCCGTGTGGTCCTTCAAAATTCCCTGCATGTCCAGGATCGCCGTCGCCGCACGCGATACCAGTTCCGGAGAGGGTTTTTTAGACTTGTCATATTCATTGATAACCCGCGCGTCCTCTTCAAATTGTTTCGCGATGCGCCCGGATTCTTGCTCGCTGACCGTCGCCGTTTTTGTCCGCGTCGTTTGTTCCTCAATGGGGCGGACCTTCTCAATTTCCGCCTTCAGATCGGCAATCTGTTTTGTCAGCTCACCCTGCAACTTGGCGTTGTCCAGGGCGGCCTGCCTCGTCTTGTCGGCGGCATCAGCGTCGGCTTTTACGCGCGCCTGATATTCCGGAGTTTGCGTCCCCTGAAACTGCAGCAACTGCTTTTCCAGCATGTCCATCTGCGCCTGCTGCCGCTCAAGTACGTTCCCGGCGAGCAATCCGGACCGCTGGCCCAATTCGCTGGCGTTCTGTGGCTCGGCAATGATTTGCCGCTCAGCGTCCATTTGCGCACGCAACTTTTGGATTTCCTCCAGCACAGTCTTCGGGTCAATCGCCACGTGGTCCGTGTGCGCTTTGTCCGCGCCTGCCTTGGCTTCAGCGTCGGCAGCTTGCTTATCGAGAGCGGCCTGCTTATTTTTCGCCGCCTCCAGCGCCACTTGCCGGGCGTTTAATTCCTCATTCTGCGAGCGCTCGCGATCATCCTGGGCCTGCTGGATATATTTCTTCTCGATGGCTGCTCTCTGTTCAGCCGCTCGCTCAGGTGTGATCTGGCCCGTATTTTCCGCCGTCTGGACCTTCGCGATATCCAGTTCCTTTTGCGCGCTCGTCAAGGCCGCGCGCGCACGCTCAATCGCCTGAAGCAGTCCGAGTTCCTGCTGCAACTGTGAAGTCAGCGTCGCTTCCTTTTCCGCCGCCGCCGCCAACGCATCAGCGAAACCTTGCATGTCCGCCGCCGCCCCAGCGACCGCCTCGCGCTGCTTTTCAATGGACGAAATGAACTCAGGCATCGCCGCATGTTCCCCCGCCTTCTCAATTTCCTCCCCGACTTTCACCCATTCCTGGTGAATCCCCTTGACCACGTCCAGGAGGATAAACGCCGCCGCGCTGCCGGCGATCAGGCCCGCCTGCAGCGCCGGACCTAGATCCGTGGCCTGCTGAAGTAAAATCGAAAGAGAGCCCGGCACGCGCGTCATTCGGCCCGCTTCCAGTTCCCGGATGATCGTTAGAACCTCGCGGAGCGACGTCGCGCTCAGAGCCGTGCTGGCTGCATTTCCCTTTTGCGTTTCCGAGAGCGCCGCGACGGCCTTTTGGTATGCGGATTCCTTGACCGCGACTTCATCCAGAATCACGCTCTCATTTAACAAACTGCCGAGGCGCTGAGTGAATGCAGCCTCGGCCTGTTTGGAAGATGCGACTTGTGCCGCGTCGGCCTCCAGGCTGAGACTCATGGTCTTCGATATGTTTTGGGAAAAGGCCGCCTCGGCCTTGGATGCAGCCGACGCTTTCTGCTCAATCTTTTCTGCGAACGATATCGCCGCGTCCGTCGAAAGTGCCGCGCTTAAATTTTTGACCGCCTCTTCGTAGTCTTTCGTTTCTTTGCCCGCCGCCTGCAGGGCCGGAATCTTTGCCAGGAGCGCATCATGCGCCTTTTGGAGCGACACATATTCCTTCTCACTCGAAACGATAAAGGGTTCCTTCGCTGAGGTCGCATCAATGAGAGACTGAGTTTCCTTTGAAAGTGCCGCGTCAAACTGGGCCATTTTCTCCGCTGCCGCTGCGGTGGCGGGCGCGAGATTCTGTTGGCCGATTGTCAATTTCTCCTGATCAGCCGCCGCCTGTTGAGCGCCACGGCCGTCATACGTCGAGACAATTGCTATCTCCGCCTTTTTTGTGTCATCAGCCATAACTGCAAGTGGCGCTGCCACTCAAAACTTTTTTCCTGTTCCGGGCGGCCATTCGGCTGGCCCAACATCGCTGGCATGTCGCCGCAGAGAAACTTTTGGGAAGCCCACAGACGCAAACACTTTTCCGCCGCGCCTTCCTTAATCGCTTTTTCAGTTTTTCCTTTTCCTGACTCAGCGTCCGCATCACCTCTTGAAGGCCAGCGCGATGGGCTGCAACCATCCGGCGCTTGTTCTCACCAAGCAGTTGAACAATCGTCAATTCAGTGGTAGGATTTGAAAGCATGCGCTGGCTCCAAAAACTATTTGAATTCTTTTTCCCGACGCCACGCTCTATAGGCAGGCCGTGCGACTTGTGCGGCAAGGAACCGGCCACCACGGCGAAGACGGAAGACTACGCGCTTTGCGACCGTTGCGATGCCGAGGGAAATGCCATTTAGATTCATTGCAGTTTAGACCCGCCAGATGTCCCAACAAAATTGGTGGTAGGACCCTGAAACCAATGGCACGAAACCCACCCTCCAGTCCCGGCTGGCCCATTTGAATATATAAGGCGGCTGTCGCCATCATTGAGGCCATTCGTCAGGATAAAAACCGAAAACGTGTTGGACCGCATCGTGAGCGAGCCATTGTAAATAAGTAAATTTCCGTTCAACTGAACCGGGCCACCCATGAATCCGTTTTGAAGCGAAAAATTGATCGTGCTCCCCCGAAAAAAATCCTCTATGGATGCAGCCTCCAGCTTTTGCCCGGCAGTTGAGCAATGCGTCCCGTCGCCGCTTAACCATCCGGGATATCCATTGACTGCCCAAAGGCCGCTGTTGCTCGAGCTTTCCACACAGCCGGCCAATTCCAAATAATTTACGATGCCGTTGATTAAACGATTCCGCTGTGCCTGGTTAAACGACACGCGATTGGCATCTGCACCTGAGTTTATTAGTTGGCCATTCAGCGTCGTAAAATTGTCGATGGACGTCGTGCGCGGTTCCATCGTGCAGGAATAAAGAGGAAGCGTCGGGACACAATTGGTCGCGAAGAATGAATAATTCGTTTCCGTATAAAAAGCAGATTGGCCGCTCACAAACCAATCATTGATTCCCAATTCCATGTAAACAGCCGTCGCAAAATTGGTGAAATAAAGAAGGCTTTTGTCGTTTTGCATCCACACTGCCCAAGTCATGCTCGCGATGCCCATGTTCGCTTCGCAATAACTATCTTCATCAATGAGGCGGCTTTGGCCCGCGCTCATACTTAAATCGCCGCTGACCGCTCCACTGTCCCCCTGGCCTTCAACCCGACTATCGCCAAGCATCAGAACAGACGGCTCGGTTGTCGGGCCAATGATAGCCAGCGGAGGATTCCAATATTGGCTTGCACCCATCGCCCCAACTCCGGGACCGCCCGTGACGTCCGTTACTGTCGCGCCAAATGTGCAATAATTATAATTGTTGTTGGCGTAGGGCGGCCCGTCGTAACAGATTCCTCCGAGTCCATTTGATGCCCATTCTCGAACCCAGAATGTCGCGCCCCTTGGGACTGCGACCGCCACATTGGTAAAATCGGACATCAGCCAGCTTCCATTTGGAACGATGCCATTGGTCAAGCCGCCAAACGTGAATCTCGTAAAGGTATTGGACGGATATTCAAATGTCAGCGTGGCGTATTGGTTGCCGCCCGGCCCGACTATTCCGGTCCCTGGGTCATACATGTTTTGCAGCACGACGGCGGCAATAGTAATCGGAGCTAAAGCTATGCACGGCGTCCGTTGCATCCATTCCTTATTCCCAGAGATGACGGCCGAATCCATGCGTGTGTTGTTGCCCACAAATCCCAAATGCGGCACAAGCTGGATCGCGTTGGTTGCCAAAACGGCATTTGTCGCCAGCGAGGCATTCGTGGACGTCGCTGCCTGGATGTTTGGCCCGCTCACTCCATTCGGCGTCACGCTCATTTGCAAATTCCCTGCCGAGTCATAAAATCGCACGCCGCTGCTTTGATCAATGGCAACTTTCGAGCTGGAACCATTCGCCGTGATGATGCGCGTATAAGGCCCAGCCGATGGAGGCGTCGGGCTGAGTTGGAAGTCAGGAAGATTCGTTATGCCAGCGCCGTCGCCGGCTAGGGCCGGGAGAGAAACGAAAGACCAGGCTGAGCCGTTCCAATTCGAATAAACGCGCCACGCGACGCCGTTGGAATTCACCTGCAGGACGTTGGGCCAAACAGGAACATTCTGCGGAGGCCAGATCACGTTTGTTGTCTGAATGACGCCGTCGGTAAAAGTCACAGTCGCGGTGAACACGAGGCCCGTCGACGCGATCTGCCGCGACGCCTGCCCATAAGTCAGCCCAAGCTGACTATCCGCCAGAGCGATCCGTCCGATCAGTCCGATCAGCCCGATAAAAAAGAAAAGTTTTTTCATTGATGGTTATACTGGCACAGGACCATGAAATTGAGTTGAAACGGCGTCTGCCTGTAAAAATTGATCTGGAACCCGGTCCCATTCTGGCTATTGATGTAATATCCGCACGCGCTCGGAAAATTCCCCGCCGCATTGGTGATCAGGAAGCTTGCCGTGTTCGCGTCAGACGGCGTGATCCAAACCGAATAACTCCCACTCGGCCACGCGTTATGGAGGGACACAGTCGCCGGGCTTGATGAAAGGCTCGCAATGCTCGCGGTATAGCTCTGAATGAAATCAATGTTGGGGCCGCTGTAAAAATCATTCGTCGCCGCTGCCGCGCTGCTCTCAATCCCGCTCAATTGCCCCGCCAGGCCCGCAACTGACTGCGCCAAATACGACCCGCTGTTTGTGAGCCCCGGCAGAAACGGCCATAGCGCATTAGTCGCCGCATAGAAATTATTGCTCACCCCAAGCACATACCCATCCGCAGCCGCTCCCACCGCGTTGGCATAGTTGGTCAAATTGAACGTGTACGCCGTGACCTCATTCGAAACATCATTCAAGTAATTGCTCACGACCAACAAGCCGCTCGTCAGGAAAAGATTGCTGACCGCCCAAAGATTATTGCTGGTCCCCGTGATCAAGGGCCCCAGGACAGTCGCGCAAATCAGATTGCTCGTCAGATACGTATAATTGCTGTCCGCAAACTGCGCGTTCGCAAGGTCGAACAGCAGATTATTGACGGCCGTATTACTCACCGTCTCAAACATCGCCATCGCATTTGTCCAAACACTGTTTGTGTCCGTGATCAAATTGGAACTCAGCAGCGACGTCGCCGATACCAGATTGGAGCCCAACGTCCCCTCAATCCGGTCCGTCAAATTTGTGTAAAGCCAATTCGTGTCATAGGAAAGCGACCCTATTTGCGCCAGCGAACCCTCAAAGACCATGTTGGGAATAATTAAATTCGTCGCGAAAAATAGTTGCGAAATCGTCGCATAAGTTCCCGTCAGACTTCCCACATTCGCCGCTGGTACAAACCCGTTAAAGTTTGAACACGAGATCGTTCCCCACGGCAGCCCGTTGCTCGAAATAGTAAAATTGCCATTAGCGAGGATCGACGCCACGCCATTTGTCTCCAATACCGAGACCGTTCCATTCGTCCCCAATTTCCAGACCGTCCCCTCAGTCATATAACATTGCATTGTTCCGTTGGAGAAAACCGTCGTGGAAGTGTGCAGCGTGAAATTTGTGTAAAAGAAAACCGCCCCGGCAGGCATTGTCGGACGAAACCCCAAGGACAGCGAATCATCCCCGCCGGTGTAATTGGTCACCGAAAAACTGTCCGCAATCGGATCAATCGGCCATCCAAAATATCCATTGGTATCCACGAGCGGTCCAACTTCCGCGTTTGTGTTCACCGGCCCGAGCGGAAACTGCGCCCGCGCCGCCGTCGCCATTAGCACCGCAAAAGTTGCGAGTGCCACAATCCACAAAAGTTTGCGTTCAAAGTGCATAATTAGGAGTGTCCATTTTGTCCGATTGAAAGTGAGATTTCTCCCGAATCTTGAACCAATGACAGGTCATAGAAGAGCCCGCCATTCAACTGCAGCGAGTAAACCGCTTGCCCAGGTCCATTGTATGGCTGAGAAATCGTGTAGGAAACTTGCCCGTTCGGAAGCTTCACCAGCGTAAAATCCCGCGTCATTAAATCCCAACTGCAGACGAAGCTCAGTTTAGTCCCGGCCTTCGTCGGCAATGGCGATCCGGGATTCTGTAAAATCGCCGTGTTGTATGCGTTAATTTGAAACTGACAAAGAATATCCGGATCGGCAGCCCCGTCTGCGTCCACGCCGTAAATCTGCAAAATGAAATTCCCCTGCGAGCCACTGGCCGTCAAAGTGTTCTGAGCCGCTGGAATGAAGACCTGAAGCTGCGCCGCCGCGAACGCCTGAAATTCTTCCACCGTGGTAGTTTGAAAATTCGCGTTCGCAATCTCCATTGCGATATACGTCTCGCTGAAGTCCGACGCCATCACCACAAGCCAGATCGCGGTATAGTTCGAAAGCTGAACCAAATTTGAATCGCTCAGCGGCCCGTCCGTGAAAAGCAAATTGAACTGCAGCGCGCAGCCGGTGGGAACCGCTATCGGCTGATTCGTCAGCAGGTCATTGACCGCCGTTCGCCATGCCGCCTTATTGGGCGCCAGCCAAAACTGTGTTGCACTCGGCATATTATTTTAACGACCACACGCCTCCGACGATTGTGTAACCAAACGCGACGCGCGCCCCGTATTTCTCCACCAATTCAATCTTCGTAATCCCGCAACCCTTCAACCATGCCACTTGGCCGCTGCCGTCTGCGGTTTCGATGAACTGAAGATTGGCGAGGCGCGGCACGCTCTTCGGATGCGTCGCTAAAAACTGCAGCGCCTGGCCGATAGGATTTTGTCCGGTGAATGAACGACCCGCCGCAACCTGAAAATTTTCCAGCGTCATGAGACGGTCATAAAGCTTCGGCGCGCTCGCGCCAATCGGCTTAGTGACCTGGATCATGCGGTCTTCAGTAAACTTGAAGCCGTTCACCCAAATCCCCTGGGCGACTGCCCCAAGCGGAACCTGGGGCAGTACGCCGTTCGAATCATAAGCCGTGACGTCCATTGTTTTCGGTAGGGCGTTGGTGCCCCGACGCCCTGATTATTTCGCGGCTGCGCTGGGCGAAGTCGCTTGAGCCTGGCTCGCTGTCGCCGGCGCTTTAGCAGGCACAGGCGCGAGCGGCGCATTCAACAGTTTTTCCAGCGGCGCGATATCATCCGGCGTCCCGCCGATATTCCTCAAATGGCCGAGCAAAGCATTCGCCGAGGCAAACAGAAACTGGTTCGCATTAGGCAACTGCCCCGTCACCTTTTTCTGTTCCGGCTTTCCAGGATTTCCCTCGGACGCCGGCACAGCCAGAATCGTAACGATTTGGTCCGTCGCCGCGATGGCCTGCCTGCACATATTTCGCACGTCAATGATGTTCTTGACGAGCCCAACGATTTTATCTTTATCGAGTAACATTTTTGTTTTTGGTTTTTGGTTTGTCGTGTTTCGTTAAAAACTGCTTTAGCTATGGTGGCCGTCCGCTAGGACACGGTCACGCGCGCCTGCGCCACTCCCGTGCTAAACGGCACCGTCGTTTGCCACGTCAAATTCCCCAGGCGATTATTCGTCGTGCTCCATTTGAACCCGTCTGACGCCTTGACAAATGCCTTGTGCAAAACCACTGAATGCCCGCTCCACGTCAGCGTCAGGTCGCCCGCGCCATTTTGGTTTTCCGAGAGTCCGAGCGCCTGCGCTGGAAACAGCGCCGATGCCGTGTCTGCCTCCAGCGGGCCAAAAGTCGGAATCCCTTTGCACGTCGCGCGGAAATTTTTGATGATTGCATCCGTCGCCCCAAAGCCGTCCACCGTGCAAGGCTTGAAATCCAATTCATACTCCCAATCAATCGTTGCGCCCTCTTTGAAATAAAAAGCCGCGAACGAAGTTCCGGAATTAACCAGCGTCCCGGCCCATGCAGCCGAAATCACCGGAGCGGTAAACGACGTGTTTGGAAACGCAGGCGCGCTGTAAGACTGCCCGACCTGATACGTATAATAATCCCCCGACGTCCCAGGACTGCCCCCATTTAAGAGCAACCCGGTAAACTCCACGTCCGCCGGGAAAATATCCTTGCTGACTCCGAGGAATAAATTGGCCAGCTTCGTGACCTGCGCATTCACGACCGTGAGCTTCGAACCATCCGCCCCGTTTACGATCAGCGCCAGATTGCTCGCGCCATAAAGCGCCGTGCCAATCGCCGGGCTCAGCGCCGCCGAAGGAAAGAGAAGGCTCAAATTCGTCCATGTCGAAAACAGGCGGCATTTCACCACGATCATCCTCGCAGTTTGGACGCTGTCGATCTTGCCGAACTCCAGCGACTCGATATCGCGCAAATCCTTTTTGAATTCCGCCACGATGTCGCTCGCCGCGCGAAACGTTCCACTGTTCCACGTCAAATATCCTGGACCAATTAAAATGCTGCTCATGTTTTTTCCTTCGTTATGTTGTTGTTATGGTTAACTGCTTGGCGCTGTCTCGGTCCAAACCGGACTGCCCTTGATTCCATTCAGGTATGCCGCCGCTCGCACCTGCGTTCCCCCCGCCACATTGAAAGGATTCCCGTAAACCTGCGCCGCCCCATTCGCCGGCCCCGGAAAAGTTCCGTCTGTCGTGTAATAAATCGTCGCGCCCATCGTGGCGCATGTGAGCGTGCAGGAATAAACCGGTGGATCTCCCGTTGGACCGGCAAAAGCAATTGGCACCGTCGCGCACCGGGTCAATTGCGCGGGACTGAATTTATAAAACAGATCCACGTCGACGCCCCGGATGCCGGCATAATCCCGGTTCGGAATCATCGCCTCTCCGTTCGCGTAAAGCGTGATGTCTTGCGCCAGACTATATTCATGCAGGAGGCGGAGCAGATATGTCCCAACATCCTCGGCAAATTCTTGCGTCCCGGTCCCCGGCGTCTGATTGATGTTCGGTTCCTCCAGGACGGTCAGCCGTTGGCGGCAAACAAATTCAAGCGGTCCATTCGGCGCTTGGACATTTACCTTGGGCATCGCGACCACAACGCCGATCCCGCTCGCGCCGCCCTTCACCGTTTGCCAGACAGTCGCCAAAGCCACTTCCGAGGAATAAAGTTCCTTGCGCTCAAGCTGCACGTTGATATTTGCAAACTCTGAATCCGAATTGAGAGCAAACCCGATGTCCTCCTGAAGAAGCGCAATGGAAATATCCTGGCTCAATTATCACCTCCCGTTAAAAATGTGAACGCCGCGCCGCCCACGCCTTTTGAATAGAGCGCCAGCCGCTCTTCGACCGTTCCCCGGATGTAGGAATATTCCTTGTTGCCCGGATGGTGCACTTCCTTCTTTGAAACCCAATTCCCGTCCTTCCCGATAAATCGCAGGACCGGCGCGTTCTTCGCGCGGATCAAGTGTGGCTTGCTCCCGAACTCCAGCGGCGCGGCATAAGGCAACGGTTTGCCATAACGCACGCCGCTGCCCACAGACGAGCGCACTTCACCGCCCTGGGCGTCAGTAACAACCAGCGCGTCAGTTTGCTCTATCGAGTTGGCCAAATGACCCGTGCGACGCCGCAGCAATGTCCCTGCAAGCTTTCCGCGAATCGCCGTAACCGTGAACTCATTCTGCTTATCCATTTCCCGCGCGATGGCCGCGCCCAGGCCGGTTTTGTCCCCGCACGCCACAACCATCCGGCGCAAGTCCTCGGACAGCTTGATTTCCTGTTTCCATTCAACACTCATGATTCTCCTTTGGTGGCCCCACCGCCAGGTGGCTCCGCAGCTTCGAGAGTGCAGCGACAATTAATCACATCGGCTGCCGCGCCGCTCGGATCGCCCGGCTGCATCAGCCCGTTGGAAAATTTCTGGCCAATCGGAATTGCGCCGTCTCCCTCCGCATCCGCGTGAGACTTGCGCACGCGCTCGTCATGCGCTGTCAGCCATTTTTTGTGGGTGATTCCATGTTGCCGCATCGCGTCCATTCGCCCCGTGTTATAAACTGCTGATGTTTCCGTTCTCGCCACGGTGAATGCGCGACCCTTATCAATTTTCCCAAAAGTTTCCTCCACGATCCGGTCTGCCAGTTGATTGGTTGACATGCCCTCTTTAACGCCGTCCTCCAATGCAGACTTTACCGTGTCCCAAATTTCGGCTGGCACTTGCGACAATTTATTTTCCCGGTCAACGACAAAATCGTGAATCAATCCGTGCGGCGTGACGTACTTGCGATCAATGCCGAGCTCGGACAAAAGCCCCTGCCCGGAAATTTCCAAACCTTCCTCGCCGGCCTCGCGCATCTCCGCGAAAAACATTTTCGTGAAATCATCCAGGTCAAACATGAAGTCCGCCGCCGCAGGATGGCCCGCGTTGTGCAACGCCACCGGCCGATTCATCCGCACATACCTTGCACCCGCAGGAGACGACGTTAGGAGACTCTGACTTCCCCTATGAAGTTTGTGCAGGACCTGGCTCCTGGCCCGAGCCAGCGTCTTCCGAATTCCCGCCAGATAGATTTCCTCAATCGCCCCGCGCGCCCGATCATGCCGCGCAACCTTTTCCGCCTTTTCAGAGGAATTCTCCAGCGACAATTCAAACAGCGCCACGAGCCCGCGCCGGTCCCCGGCGCGCAACCGGATTAACGCTTCATTAATCCCGGTTTCAATCCGGTTTAAAAGAATGACGGATTTCATTTTACGTGCTTCCGATTTTGTCAAAGCCTCCTGGCCGAAATCGCACGCCGGGCCGCACAACTCCCACCGCATTTACCGGCGCCTGGATCGTCTGGGCGTTGGCTGGAATTTCTGTGCGCTCCTTCCCTGCCGCGATGCTGCTCAAATGTTTTTGCGCCGAGTCATTCTCCTTTTCGCGGTCTTCAGTTTTGAAAGCACGGAGCGCCGGAAAACTCGACAGCCATCGCCACCGCGTGATTGCAATTATGTCCTGGGCCACTGAATCCGGAATCGTCCCGGTAGGACCAATCGGATTACCTCCCGCCAAAATCTGACTAATTGCCTGATTGGTGACCCGCGTCAGAATCGCCTGCAACTGAGTGCTCGCGCCCTGGATATTTTCCAGCGCCGAAACTTCCCCCTGCGTCATTTGGTCCGTGACGTCAGTCGTTGCTAAAGTGTTCCAAGGCATGGGATTTTATTTCGGCGGTAGGGCGTCGCTCCCGCGACGCCCTAATTAAAAACCGCTACGGCGCTATATTGCCGTCCAATTCAAATGGCACTTGGTAACCGCCATTGGGGTTATTGGTGCCGTTATAGGTGATCTTCACCTGAAAGACCTGCACGCTATCCGCCCACGGCCAGTCCAGGTTGGTATTCAGCAGGTTCGTCGTGCCAGTCGCGCACGATAGCGGACCGAAGATCGTAGGTCCGTTCGTGGGGAAGATCATTCCGTTGCTGGAATACTGCGAGACGTTCGAACCGAATACAGAGTTGGTGAACCCTTGTGCGCTCGTGTAAGGAATCGGATTCACCTGCACAGACACGCTGCCATAGATGCCAGCGGCGTCCGTATTCATCTCGCTCAGCCAAAAGCCTGGGCGATGGAATCCCGAGTAGTTCAGGAAGTTGGTCCAGAAGACCGTGACCGACGTTGTGTTCGTGCTCAATTGGCCAGACCAGATGTCATAGGGCCGCGTGTTCACAAACGTGCCTGTCTGCGCTTCGCAATGCGCAGGAACCATCGCAGCCGCGCAAATCGCCGCTGTAGCAGCGGTTGGAGCAATCGCTCGTGCCGCAGATTTAAAGACGCGTTTCACCGCGTCCCAGGTATTTTCAAAAACAGATTTCATTTTTCCTTTCGTATTTTTGGAGTTTTATTTTGTGGTAGGGCGGCGGTGCTCCGCCGCCCCAATTGAAACTAGGCCGCCACCGCCAGGAACATGATTCCGGTTGTGTGCTGCATGTGCAGCAGCTCGTAATTCTCCACGGTGATGGCCACCTTTTTGATTCCGAGGTCCGTCATATAAACGGCATACTCGCCGGCCCCCATGTTCTGATTGAACACATGGCGAACCAGATTGCTGGCGTCAAACGGGCCGGGAGCCTCCAGCGCCGTATGAATCAGCACATTCTGGCCGATGATTTCCTGCTTCGCCGTCGCCGTGCTCTGGTAACGTTCCGCGTTCACCAGCACGCGTTCCACGCCCAGGGCGACAGACAATTGCTCTTCCGTCACAGCCGGCGCGCGGGCGATGGACCCGGCCGTCAACTGGCTCTCGTACGCATTGCTGCGCACCAAATGCGCCGCATCGCCGTAAGAAACATTTTTCGGATAGAAGCCGGTCGTATTCGCCAGCGCGATAATGCGGTTGCGCAAATCCAAATCCGGATTCGAAGCGCTGTCCCACGTCGTGCCTGCATTGACGGCACCGGCCTGCAGCAACGCCATCGCCTCCAGAATCGATGCGCGATTCAAAAGATCGATCAGCCACTTCGTGCTTTGCGTCTGCAATTCCGGTTTGTCCCGCAATTGGTCGCGGTCCAGGATGATCGTCAAACCGCGATTGAATCCCTGCAAATCAGACTCGCTCGCAGTTTGCTGGCGCACTTCCGGGAAGTCGCCCAGGATGCCGCGTTTGACTTTGTTGTAATCCACAGTTTCCCACGGCTCATTTTCGTTCCAGGTTGTCAGACGGAAAATCCGGCTCGGCGTCGGGCGATCCGGCGCGAGGAAGTTTCGCAACTTCACCAGGAGATTTCCCGTCATGGATTGATAGCCCGCCGCGAACAGGGTCAACTGTTCAATCGGCGTGCTCGTGCGCAGCAAGGAATCGTTTGCCAGGACGATTGTCCCCGATGCCGCATTTTCGATGCTATTTGCCAATGGCGTGCCCATGATGTGGGCCACCGTGGCAATACAGGCCAAACGCACAGCCATTGCGCCCGCGCTCGGTCTTTCCGCTTTCACTACATTCGTTTTCATTTTTCCTTTTCTTTTATTGGTAGGGCAGAGGTGCCCCTCTGCCCTGATATTGTTTTGGTTTTTAGTCGGTTAATTTCCAGCGCCGGAGTAAACGTAAGTGCCACCGTTGTTGCTGACAGTGATTTGATAAGGCGCGAAATGCGCATACGGCACTTCACCCGTTGAGCTCGTTGCCGCATTCACCGTCGCCATCGCGCGGCCCACAACCCAATAGACGCCGTTCGCAGTCACCGTTGTGATGTCCTGAACTTTGCCGTTGGCTGCGCTCACCAGCAGATGGTCAATCGTTGCCGTTGTATTCGGCGCGACGATTCCGATCAGGAATTCGTCCACGATGCCAAGCCGGTCCACGGCGAGAATGTCACCCGTGAATTCCGGAGAATCTGGAGACACGCCTAATGGCAATGTGCCTCCGGCCCCGCCCGCGCAAAGGTCACCATATTGGTAACCCGACGCCCCGCGCTGGATCAAAAGCCAGCGACCCGGGAATGGCGCGTTCGTCGAATTGGGGTCCAGCAACAGATTGTCCCGGCCATGCTGCCCAAATAAACCAAGCGCATTTGCCAGTGCGATAGGCCGTGCCCGTGATGGCCGCATAAAATGGCACAGAAGCAAGAAGCGTTTTTTTGTAGGAATGGCCGCCCACGCAAACAGGGCGACCACAACGGCCACGAGGGCCACAATGATTAACTTCTCAGTCAGGTTCATTTTTTCTTTCGTTATGGTTTTTGTTTTGCTTCGGCCGCCCGGAAAATCCGGGCGGCTTTGGGCGTTAGATTATTTTGCCGCCTTATCAGTGGCCGCCGGTGCTTCAAGCGACTTTTGAGCGGCCTTGATTTCATCCAGGACAATCGCCCCGTGGATTTCCCGGATGCGCAACCGGGCTTCGCGCGTGACTTTTCCGGTCGCGCATTTGCATTCCTTCAGCACTTGCACAATTTCCGAGCGCCGCTCTCCCCACACTTTTTCAAGCGCGGCATCGTGATCCTTCTGCCGTTGAATCACCGCCAATGCCTGGGCGCGTGAGAGGCCGACCTGCGTTTTCTCCGCAATCAGCTTTTCCTCCGCAGCCTTTTCGCGGGCCTTGGAATCAAACTCGGCAACGCGGTTCCTCAACGCTTCATTTTCAGAAGATGCCGTGCGCAGCAATTCTTCCAACTGGCCGATTTGTGAACGGAGGCTTCCAACGGCCGGGTCTGCCTTCAGCAAATCCAATTGCTTTTGCAGTTCATCATTCAGTTTGGCCAGCACGGCGTTGTCGGAAGTGAGTCGGTCAATTTTTTTCTGTGTGCGCTTATCAGGCGCTTCACTTGCGGACGGAGCAGATTCCGTCGTCGATTCCGCGCCGCCGCCACCATCGGTCGGGTCCGGCGCAAATAGAATTCTTTTCATGTTTCCTTTCTTTCAGATTTTGATTTTAGTCGGCATTTGCGGGAGCGACCGGGGGCCACCCCCGCTTTTTGATTCGGGTTATGCTTTCGGAACCAGCTTTTCCGCCAGCCCTTTGTATTTGGGCAAGGTCATGATCCGGTTATGCGCGGCCGTGGGATTCTGGTCCACCATGATCTCCGCCTTGAAAGCGGCATCATATTCATTCGCCAGAACGGTCTGTTCATTCGAAAGCGCGGCAGCCTGCCGCCCGCTGATGTCCAGCCCGGAGCGGTCCGTCTTATGCGTAGGAGTCGTTGACAGAAGCGCCAGGCCGTCCTTGCCGAAGTCAGTCGAATTCTCCAGGGCGGTGATTGCGGCATCACGCTCGGCCACTGTCTTGATGCCAAGCTTGATGGCGCTGTCCACTATGGCTGTGGCTGCAGATTTCCGGTCGGCCTTGCGTGCGGTCTGCTCGTTTGCCAGGGCCGTCGCGCCTTCGTCCGCGCGCTTTTTGTGCGCGTCCCGTTCCACAGTCAATGTGGTGACGTTGCCATTGAGCGTGCTCTTGTCGTTTTCCAGGGCGGTCGCTTTCCCGCTCCATTTTTCGACAACCGATTGGATCGCCGTGACGATCTGATTTTCATTGGGATCGGCATTGTTGGCCAGCGACGTGGCCCCAAGGCCGATCAGGTAACCTGCTACTATTTTCATACTATCCTTTTCGTTTTGGTTTTTGTTGTGAGCCAACGCGCTGGCGTCGGCAGTTTCTTTCTCGGCGGAAATGGCAACGCTGTTCGCCAGGGATTCCACGCCGGAAATATTTGGAAAGGGTGTGAGCCCCACTGAAAGCAACTTGAACGGCCGGGCGATAATAGAGTCGCCCTCCATACCATTGGGAAGGACAAGCCAAAGAGCCGATGGGAATTTGCAACCCTCGGCCACCGCATCCGCCCCTTCATTATCCAGGGCAAAATGCGCCTCAATTCCTCGCGCGCCCTTTCGGATTTTATCGATCACTCCGACCTTATTTTTTGACGGCACATTCGCCGCAGACTTCGGATCATGATCCTTTAGGTCGCCATGCAGCTTGTAAACCGGGATGCCTACGAACGCCCGCTTCAGCTTCCGGAAAAATGAATTCTCCACCGCCAGCATCGAATCCGCTGCCTCATTATCCAATACCTGGATAAACTTCTGTTCCTTGACTTCGTTGCCCTCCTTATATAGTCGCGTCTTCGGATGCCGCCCATAAGGCGCGATCAACGCCCATCCATCGTCATCAATCGCCGCGTCGTTCGACAATGCGACTTGGAATTCCTTGGCGTTGGTGTCATTCGCCAGCGCTACCGCCATGCGTCCGCGCGTGAGCGAGATCCAAATTGAGATAAAAATAATTTTCATGATTGGGATGTGGCACTGCCACTTTTGACTTTTTTGATTTCTTCCTTGAGGCTCTCGAGAGCCGCGATAATCACGGCATCGTTTTCCAGCGCTATTCCCTTCGCTCCCTTTTCCTTTTGCCCTTTTCCTTTTGCCTTTTTAATTCCCCGTGCCGCCCGCGATTGTCCCATGCCCCGCGCGTTCAATTCCTCCAGCTTAGAGTTAGCCAGGGAATAACCGACCGAAGGCGCAACCAGGCCGGCCCGTGACCAATACGAAGCGGAATCAATCGTTGTATCGGGAACCCCTGGATTCGGCGATTGGGAGAATCTTCCTGTAGGCCGCGTGTCCTCACGCGGCGATCCGCCGGTACGCACGTTCACCGTAGTGAGTGCATCCTGATCGATAGT
Source organism: Verrucomicrobiia bacterium (assembly GCA_035933915.1). Taxonomy (GTDB): domain Bacteria; phylum Verrucomicrobiota; class Verrucomicrobiia; order Limisphaerales; family UBA11358; genus UBA11358. The sequence goes on along the minus strand of DASYYL010000131.1, from coordinate 37,279 downwards.
GGGACCACGAAGCGAAGGATTAAACCTCGGATCAGCCCCGCGCCCGATTGGCGAATCCAAATCATCCCGCGCAGCCGCCGCCTCGCCAGTCGGTTTCACTTCCTGCAAATCCGCAACCACGTCCCCGGCTTTCGTGTCTGTCGACTTTGGGCTTTGGGCCGTAGACTCAGGACTCTTAAGCATCGGGTTTTCTGGTTGCTTATCCGATCCAGCTTTAGCTGTGGTGGCCCCGGTGCCAACCGGCGCGCCAGCCGGCGCAACGGCAGGTGCCGCTGGCACAAGGCACGGATCATCAGTCGCAGGCACCGCCCAGCGGAACCGCTTATAAATTTCCTTGAGCGCAACCTTAAGCCCCATCGGCACCAGCGCTTGTAAGACTTCTAAGTCCTCCAGCGCGTTCTGGTCCACGGGCGGCATCAGGGCAAACCACGCGCGCGGCTCTGTCGCAAATAAATAACGGATAATCGGACGATCAATCCGCTCATTAAAAGTTCCCGTCACCCATCGCGCATCCCGCAAAAGAAAGATTCCCGACTCTTCTTTCTGGACCGAAGCGCCAGTCACATGCTGAGAACCCCCGCTTGAGCCGCCGTCTCCTTCGCGGGACCGACGCGACCCGGTTGCCATGTCGATACCGCGATAACATTTGGCATACATCGCGTCGCAGAATTCCACCATCGGGTGGAAAGGCGTATTGTTTCGCGCCCCCTGTTCCAGAAATTTAAATTCAACGCCTTTGTTATGCAGGGCAGCTCCATCATTCGCGAGCGCTTCCATCGCGGCTTGCGCTTGTTGCCACTGATTATCCCCATAGGTCGCGTCCGTCACGCCGTCCAAAAATCCGGACCCATAGCGCGCGTTGAAAATGGACCAGTCACGGAGAGCATAAGCCTTCAGCGCATAGATCAGGCAGAGAGAACGCATCCAACCCTGATTCACCGCCGTGAGCCATTCCCCCTGGACACACGGCACACCATAAAGATCGAAAATGTGTTTGAGATAACCCAGGTATCCCCGTCGCGCCTCAAAGAACCAAATCGGCGTATGCCGAAATTCAGCCGTGCATTCCTTCGCAGACGGGTTATCGACCCTCAAAAGTATTTCGTGGGCGCTGTAAAAATTATCCAGTGCAGACAGCGTTTGATAAATCAATTCATCCGTCCCGCCAGTGCTGTCCTGGTCAAGGGCCTTGCTCGCAGTCAGATTGTCATAGAAATACTGTAGCGCCGCCGCGTGACGGTCGCCCTCCGGTGACCCATCGGAGACAACCTGCCAATCCAAGGACGAAGCATCCGATTTCCGTTTATCCGAATTGGTTCCAAGTTCCGCGTCCCGTTCCAGCATCACTTCCCAATACTTCCCGATGTTCCGCAACTCCCCGATACGGAAGGCATTCAGATGGGACGCTAATATATCCATGTCCAACTGCGGCATGGGCGAGTATTTCAGTCGGATCGCCCATTCTATCCGCGCCTGATTGAACTGGCTTTGCCCGGTAGGATTCACGCTTCACCTCCCCGAATAGATGAAACCATTTCAACCCCGGCCATACTGCGCCTTCCAAAAGCCATAATGGGCAGTCCGCCTCGGACTTTTAATGGGGCGTTAATGGCCCTAAACGCCCAACCACGCGTTTTGGCTAGCCCACCGCTCCGGAGAGTGGCCAAAAACGCTATAAACGGTGGCAGCGGCGCAAGCCGCCACAACCTGTGGTAGCGGATATAGGCAGGCGGCGCTGTCACCCGTGCCCATATATAGTATGGAGAAGAAAGATTCATTTTAGGCCGGTGGCGCTGCCACTGATAATGAGCTCGCCAAAACGCACGTCCGAATGCGTCCGGACATTGCAAAGGCGGCTTTGCGTGCTGACAGCCCGCATGTTATAGCCCGCGAAAAGTTCCCGGTTGGCCGGGCAATCATCGACGGTCACGATCCATTTGCCCTTCAGGCGTCTGACCTCGCGGCTAAACTGGTCCATTTGCTTGGGCGAAAACCCGTCATACGCCTTGACCTTTTTGGACAGGTAGGGCGGATCAAGGAAGAAAAACGTCTCCGGCGAATCGTAGTTGGAGAAGCAGCGTTCATAAGGAATGTTCTCCACGACCACGCCGTTCAACCGTTCATGCGCCGCTCCGATCAGCCGGCCAACTTGATTGCGGTCGAAGCCAACGCCGCCGCCCTTGGATTTCGCCACGCCAAAGCTGTGCATGTTCCCGCCGAAGGAAGTTCGATTAACCAGGAGGAACCGGGCCGCGCGCTGGAGTTCCGTCAAACCCGGCTGCGCGATGAAGTCATGCAGATTGTCCCGGCTCGCAAAAAGCCAATCCAGTTCCTGCATCAGCGCTGGCAGATGAAACTGCAGGTTGCGATACAACGCCACCAGGTTGCCGTTGATATCGTTGATCACTTCCACGGAAGAGCGCGGCTTCGAAAACAGGACCGCCCCGCCGCCAAAGAACGGCTCGCAATAGCAAGTGTGCTCCGGAATGAGTGGCAAAATATTTTTAAGCAAGCGCGCCTTGCCGCCCGGCCAGCGCAAAATCGGTTTGGTCTTTTCAGCAGTCACAAACTCACTCCTTTCGATACTTTCCCTGCACCAAAGACATTGCTGGAGACTTTCCAGGGCACACTCACTCGCGCGAACGACGTGGCGCCGCTGCCATTCACCAGCGCCCACAACGAAAGTTTTCCAGAATCAAATGTGTCTCCGTGCTTCCCGTCCGAATCCACCGCGCATTTATAGCGGCCCTGATCCTTCGTTGGCAGCCGATGATCCTCCTTGAAATAATCATCAGGCGGACACACGACCCGGCCGTCATTCATCGCCGTACAATACAAATCGCCCAGGTACGTTTTATAATTGAGCGCGTCGCGATATCCGGGCGGCAACGGTTCCACCTTTCCATTGCCCAGGACAAGTTCTACCGGAACGTAAGCCTGCAAATCATCCTTCGTTTCCTCAGCCGCTAGACGCTCATTACTCGCGTCAATGCAAAGCCTGCGCGCCGGCCTGCCAGCGGGCCTTTGCCGTATCGTCGCCACGACTCGGCGCAGATAATCGGACATCACAACGCGTTTCTTTGATTTAAACGTGATGACGATGCGCTCGAAATATTCCCCGCCAATCGATTCGCTTACAGTGATCGAACTTGGATTCGACTTCTCTTCCGTCGTGCTCGCCACGTCAAACCCGATGCCTGCCGGTCCATCTCCAATCGTCTGTGCCAATAACAGCAAAGCCCGGCGAAAATCTCCTTCGTTTTCAACGAATACAAAATTGCACTGCCCAACTCCGCGCCGTTGCGCCGTGATCAGCGCCAGCAAATCAATCGCCGCGCCGCCGCCTGGCTTGTGATTCAGCGCGTAAGACTGGTCCCACCCCAAACGAAATTGCGGAAACTTCTGGCATTCCTCATAGGTCATCGCCTTCCCTTCGTCGTCATATAGCAGGTGACCGGACGCGTAGGCATCCTTGAGTGCCACTCGATGCACCAAAATTCCGTCCTGCCCGTAATAGAAATGTCCCTGGGGATTGGCCGGAAACTGTTCGTCCTCGCTTGCCGCGGTAATCTCCCTGGGAAGCGTCGTCGTGAAATAACGATGCCGGTCATTCGGGCAGAGGTTGCTCGCATAGATAATTTTTAAGTCCGGCGTGTCCCGCATCATGGGGTCCGTCGCGATCCGCAAATCATCTTCAAAGGCCGGCGCGGTGAATCCAGCCTCGTCACGCAGCACAACCGCGCGCCATGAACGGGCCGTCGCCGGATTCGGCGCAATCACCTGGAGCCGGCTGTAAGACGTCTTCGAGAAATAAAGCCGCAACTCCATGCGACCGCTCCGATAGAGCTCCGCGAAATTCTCTGGCGTCAGACCTTTGAAAAGTTTGTCCTTCTCCGCGTCTGCCACTTCAAAATTCAAACCGTTCTCTTTGGCCCCATGCTCGAAGACATCGCGAACCGCTGCAGATTCATTAGCCACAATCATTGCCTGTTCCATTGTCGACAGCGTGACACCCACAAGTTCCTTGCCCAGGAGCAGCGAAGCGCTTGCCGCAATCACCATCCGGCCCGGTTCCTTGCTCATTTCATCAAACGAAATATCGCCTAAGGTCGTGCTCTTGCGCCCGCGCCGGCACCAAAACAACGCGATCTGTCGGACCTTCCGGACCGCGACCAGCGCCGCAACCTGATAAGCTCTGCGTGTCCGCTTCATTGCCGTTTGGGTAACTTGATTTCCCCCGACGCCTCCAGTGCATCCACTTCCTTGAAGGTCGCCTGGCGCATCGCTGCAATCTTCGCCGCCTGGCTCATATTCGAACCGGCAATGCGCTCCGCGTTCTCCCGCACGGTCTTGTCCAGGACCATCTCGCAAAACTGCATTTGAAACTTCTGTTCCGCCAAATTCAGTTTGCGCGTTTCCAGCTCCGCCTTCGTCTTCGCAGATATCGCCTGCAAAACTGTTTGGGTCATCGTATCCGCCAGGCTCAACAATTTGGGATTTGCCTGTCCCAGAGTAGTCAGATTGAGAATGATCACCCGGTGCAGCTTGATAATAGTCTCCAATTCCGGCGCTTGATTCCGGGCGAACTCCGACTCCACAGCCTTGCACTGTTCCGCGCCCGAAGAAATAGATTGCAGCAATTGCGACTGCGCACGCTGTTGCCGTTGCTTGTCCAAAAACACGGACAGCGTGGACTTTGCCACGCAGGTGCCTTCCAGCTTCAGCCACGCGACCATTTCGTCCAGGGTCTTCCCTTCGTCCCCCATGATCAGCAGCGTTGCCGCGTATTGGTCCAACTTCGATTTGATTTCTTTTGGCATTGGTCATTTCAAAAATTGGCGGGGCAGTCTGTGCAGCCAGTCAGACGCGGGCGCTTTGGATTTTTCACCGCGCGCAGCAGGCGTCCGGCATTACGTGGCAATCGCATGGGTTCAGCCGCCCCGTTAAATTGTTTTTGTCTCATAGTCTCACGCTCTCACGCTCTCACGCTCTTGCTTTAAGCTGGCCAGTTCATGACATGGGCCGAATATTCCTGCACCTCGGCGCGCTGCCGAATATCAGCAGCCAGATTCGCCGCCATGATTGAAACCTCAGTTTCCTGCGCGCCGGCTGGAAGCTTTTCGATCTCCTGGCAAAGCCTCGTCGCCGCCTCGGCAAGTTGTTTGTATGTTTTCATTTTTATCGGGTGCAAGCCGGTCATAGTTGCTGCGCGCGTATTTTTCCTGCGATGCTCAAATCCCATGCAGGCCCAAGCAAAGGGTCATTGGTTCCCGCAATTAACTTTTGGTCTTCGCAGGCGCGAATCGCCTGTGTCAAATCGCCATCCGTAAACGCCACACGCGGGAACGCTCCCCGGATCGCCGTCTTGAGCGCCTCATCAGGCAACGGTCCCTGGGCGGCAAAAATGGACTTTAAAATCCAAAGGCGAATTTGTGATTCCAATTGCGTCATAAAATCATTCTCGTGATTTGAGCTTTTGCGCGTTGGCCAAGTCGGCCAGGATTCTGCTGGTTAAATTTCCGAACATCTCCGTGAGCTTTAAATTTTCCCGCTTGAGCTCGTTGATTTCCGCCCAAATGTCCCCATGATCCTGCGCGTTATTTTCCACGCGCTTGTCGAAGTCAGTCCGGCTGACAAACTGTCCATGCAACGGTTCATCCACCTTTACTTCCAGCGGCTGCTTGCGTTGCTCCGTCGCGTTCGTCAGTTCTGTGCTTCGCTTCATCGCCCTGGACATCAGCCAGCACGACACGACCATTGCGATTGCCGAAACCACTTCGGCCCCCACCGTCAAAATTTCCCCAATTGTCATAGTCTTATTTGATTGCCGTAAACGTGTTGTAAAACTCCTGTTGCGGCCAAAGTCCGCATTCCATTTCCAATCCGAAGCACGGCATCGGAATAATTTCCGGCGTCGTCACGAGCTCACCCTCGCCGGGCAAATCGTGCACCAGCCCTGTCACCCGATGCATATATTTGCCGAGAAACATCGGGCCTGGAGTTTGGCTCGCAGCGTCCATTAAGGATTCCCTCCGTTGGCTGGCGCTTTCGCGCCTGCTTCCGCAATCTCGGCGTTAGCCTTTTCCACCGCGTCCTGGACACGCAGCACAGCGGGCAAAACCGGCGCGAGCAAATTGTCAATCGGATGGGCCTTCAGATACGCGCGCAATCCGCCCACGAACGCCATGCCAAAAATCAGCGCGAACTGTTTCAGATCGAACGGCGCGATTCCCGGCGAAAGCTCATGCCCTCCGGACGCCGCCACAAAAGTCATGCTCGCGTGCGATGCCGCATCAAACGCGCTCGCGTTCATCGCCAGCCAATAGCGCAAAAGTTGTTGTTTCAATGAGTTCATAGAGTTTTAATCCTTTCTTGATACGATTTGAGATAATGGTCACCAACGAGCACATCCGTGTTCCTTGCGACCGCGTGAACGAAACCGACGAAGTCAGAATCCGCCGTCTGCCACCAATGCGGATTTGTCAAAACGCCGTGACGCCCTCGGAACGATCCGGGCGCACAAAGAAAAATCAGTTGCCCTCCATGCCGATAACCGGCCAGTGGCAGTGGCACGCGCGGCACGATATCGTTTTCATTCACCACGCGATAAGTCAGGTCGCCAAGCTGGTGAGGAAATCCGGCCATCGCAGATTCGTAATCGCTGACAAAAGCAGCGTCGCCAACGCGCGGCTGTCCAAACGTATAAACGCCGCCCACGTTCCATCCCTGTCGGCAAAATTCATTCGCGCCCAGGACAGCCAGCGCCCCGCCGAGCGAATGCCCCTCAACAAAAATTTTCTTCCTGGTAAACGGCAACAGCAGGCGCGCAACGCTCGCAAGCACGTCCGTCGAGATGGAATCCCAATCGAATAAAAACCCGTGATGCACCCGCGCCGACGGGAAACCAAGACGCCGCCGTATCGGAAGCCACTGGACCGGATTTACATCCACGAGTGCGTGACCGCGCTTGCCCGTCGAACGCCCCGGCGCAAGCCGGTCCATCCAGCACTCCGCGTCATGAATAAAATCTTCCGGCGACTGCGAACCGCGAAACGCCACGCTAATGCAATTCCGCTCGTCGAAGACAATGGCCTGGGCTTCCGTCGCTTCATTCGTGATCAAGTGAGCGCACGACGGCAGCGCTTGGCCGCTCTTGCTGTACGCAAGTTCCGACCGCTCCAGGCACGCCCGCGCATTCGCCCAGGAGAACGAACTTCGCGTTGTATCAATCAGAAGCATGGCTATTGAAACGCACGGCGCACTAACGAGACGAGGAACGCGGTCGCTGCAAGGGGTTTGGGGTTCCTGTCTGGTTTCATGGCCGTGCGTAAAGTTCGGTGTCCACGCTTTAGCGTGTTCAGTTTGCCGGTGTCGGGACCGGCGGCGATTGCAGCGCCTGCTCCAGCGCCACGCCCTGGCGAATGCCGGTGGCAGCCGCACTCAGGACTTGATCGACCTCCTGTTGCTGAATGACGGCATTTGTCTGGCTCGATAAAATGTCCGCTGCCGATTGCGCCGCCTGGATTACCACGGCATCAACGACCGCATTCGTTTCGCCTGCGGATTCCAACGTGCCCGCGATATCTGATGCATTGACCGCGTTGGTCCCGCTCGCGAGCGTCTGCAGCACAGAGGCGCCAAGCTGGAAGTCCGGTAAATATTCCGGATTCTTTTTCAGCACGAGCGCCGTGGCAGCCGCCGCGCCGTCCGTGACGCCGAGCGTTACAATGCCGTTGGCAACCTGCTGCTGTTGAGATGACATGCTTGAGCAACCGGCGATAATCATGGTTGCAGTTAATGCGGCGCATCCGACGATGGCCGCTCCGATCAGTCCGATTTTGTTTTTCATTTTGTGTTTTCCTTTTTGTTTTTGGTTTTTGGTGTGACTCGCAGCCCGAAAGCGTTCGGGGCTAAAAAGAAAGTCGAAGGCCTCCCTTAATGTCCGCGCCGTCCTTTTTGGAATTGGTATCGAATTGTTGCTCTCCGGTCACAAACAGGCCGGACAAACGCGAAAGCGCGAACTGCGTCTCACCGCCAATTGAAATCCCTTTCGAGCCGTCGTCGGTCCAGGTCACAGCGCCCGTCATAGCCTCCAGTTCCCAACGTCCCCAAAATGGATGCCCGGCAAAAGGCACAAGCCGGAATTTTTGCTTTGCCGCCGTGTAGCCCATCACTGACGACATGCCGCTCCCGAAATCGTAATTCCCGACCTCCAGCGAAGTTCCCGTGTACCAGGTCTGCCAATAAGTCGTCTCGATGAAATATCCGAATTCCTTCGCTCGGATGTTAGACGCAGGAATGAAAAACGACGGGCCGCCAGAAAAATCCAATTCGCCCGCGCGATAGAATTCATTCGTCTGGCCAAAGGCCGCGCTTGACAAAAAGGCGACTCCGTAAGAAAACAGAGCCGTGAACAATACCGTCTTGGGAAAAATACCCGCAGCCGGGCGCAGGACAGTACGCCCGCCACAGGCAAACCATCGAGGGAATGCACCGCGACTGCGGGGAATCTTATTTGAACTTTGACTGGTAGTGGCGGTCACGCCGCGACTATCCCACGAAAAGAAGAACACTCTGCGGGGGCCGCCCCCGCAATTTTGAAGCCCGTCAGAAGAAACTAATTACTCTGCGAAGAAAGTGCGTTCGAAGCCGCCGCATTGTACTCCCGTTCACGCTCCTGATTTAAAACCGTCGTCGCAATAATCCCATCCCGTTCCTGTTCCCCAGGCTCGGTGCCCGTCCGCAGGGGCCGGCCAAGGGTCACTTCATTTCCGTTAATCGAAACCAAACGCCACCCATGGTCCTGGGCCAAATTCAGAAGGTCTGCCGGTGTTTGAACATCGAACTGGTTCGTGATCGGGAAAAAGCTTATTGCCGTTTCAAAATCTCCGTTCGGCGGCTCAAGGGTGACAGTCGCGAATTCCTGTTTGTCCGTGGCTGTCTGTGAAAGTCCGTGTTGGTCCGTATTCGCGCATCGCCCCGTCCCATCGATCTTCACCGCTCCCCAAATCCCCACTGTCAGTAGAACCACGGATGCCAAAATCCATACAACCCGCATGATCTGTTTTTCGCTCATGAAATATTTTTAATCTAGTTTCCTCTGGAATTTTGACTATTAATACCTTAGTATAATGCCTGAAAATTTAACGCAGGCCCAGACTCACCAAAACCGCTAGTTTTGAAACAGTAAGCCGGCCTGGCCGAGCGCCCAAATCGGGCGCGGCCTGATGTATTGCCGGCAATGGCTCCTAGCGGTGCCAGGTGAGACAATGCGCGGGTCCGCGCCTTTTTTTGTTGGTTATGAAGCAGTTTGAGTTGAGCGACAAGATTTTTGGCACATATAAACTCGGCAGCGCCAAAGAACAGGATTACATTTATGAAAATCTCCTTCATGTTCTGGACGCTATTTTGACTTTGCGCCGTGCGCCTTCTGAGCATGCCCCTTCGAGCCATCCGACTTCGGCCCAGAAGAAACAACCTCCGCAACTGCCGAAGCGATCTCATCGCTCGCGCTGGAACTAGCTTTCTCCTTGGCCAGTTTCTCATCAACCATTTTCTCCGCCACCTTGGCCGCCTTTTGCGCGTCCGTCAGTTCCGGCTCAATTTTCGTCGCCATCGATAAGCTTCCTTGAACGATTTCCGCAAGTCGACCCGCCGCGCCCTGGATCGCTTCCAGTTTTTTTTCAGCAATTAGCGCCCGCTCTCTCCATTGCGCCGCCTCATTTAATTTGTCCTCTCCTTCCGTCGCCGGAGTTTCCCCATGCAAAAGGTAATGCGGCGTCGTGTCCAAAATCTTCGCCAGCTTAAGCAACGTTTCGGCATTGGGCGGACGATTCCGTTTGACCCAATTGGACACAAGCCCGGTGGATGTTGAGCCCAAAAGCAGACGCAGCCCGTCCTGCGATAGCCCTTTTTCCTCCAAAAGACGCAGCAAACGGCCACTAAAAGAATTCTCAAAATTGTGAGCTTTCACCGTTGACATGTTTTCACAACTGTGAGAATTTAATTCTCACAACAGTGAATTAACCAGACGATGTTTAAAAAGTCAAAGGCAAAATCAGACATAAATGGGACCAAGCCCCGGCTCAGTCCGCATCATGTTCGGGCCGCACTCATGTCGCGTGGCTTCACAATGAAGGCCTGGGCAAAAAAACGCGGCTATCCCTATACCACCGTTTGGCACGCCTGCTACACCCTCCGCGCCGGAAAGATGGCCCGCCGAATCCAAGCTGAATTGGAGCAGCTTCTCGATGCTTAGTAAGGAACAAAAATTCATGATCGAATTTCTGCAGGAACTCGCCGAAGCGCAACCGCTCCATGTCCGCGCAAAACTGTACCTGGGAATGGCCCATTCAAGCTCGGACAAAACCGTCGCCGCCTCTTTCCGTGAGCGCGCACGCATCCTCACGGAAGCCGATTCCAAATGCGCGCAACTGAATCTTTCGTTTCCAAACCCCTAACCATAAATCGCCACATATGAAAATAAAAATCCTGAAAACGAAAACGCGGGAACAGCAATATGCCCATGCCCTGTTTGAAACGCTCAGCAGCAACGGCGCTATTCTGAACGGCCATGACCGCCGAGTAATCAAGCATGCCTTCGAAAAACATTTTCGGGAACTCCATACAAAATTCACTACCGCAGGCGCGGCGATCCTGGACCCAAGAAGAGCCTAATCCTATGACCACGCAAAAAGAAATCAGGATTGCGAAGGCATTCGGCATCAAGCCGCCCCCCGATTACCGGATGGCTGGGCATTTTTTCTCGCCGCAAAACGCATGCACCCTTTGCGGTAAAACCGCTATTGGGAATTTTGGTCGCTCGTCACATTTGCAAATGCATGTGCGTTACGGGCAGTTGATCCACAAACCAGCGCGGGCGCGTCGGGGCTGCGCAGCGCGATATGCAATCGTCCCATGACAAAACAACAATTCATCCATCGCCATAAGCGCCCGCCCACGCGGGAAAATATTTTCCTGCTCGGCATGCTGGCCGGTGCCTCACTGGTCGCCATCGCCGTTTGCCTTTGTCACCACTACGCCACATGCAACTAAACCAATTAACCCCCGCGCAACTTGCGGTCCTGGCCGAAAAGGCAAGTGGCGCTGCCACCGCACCGTTCGTCTTTCAGAGCCTTGAACATTGGCACGCCTACACCCGTTGCTTTCCCGTCCAGGTCGCAGTCCAGCTCCAGGCCGCCTGGTGGAAGCTCGAACTCTGGTCCCGCGCAGTCCGCCAAAACACGCCATGCAACTAATGGATCATCCTATCATAACGCAGGCGCAATTGCCCCTGCGCATTAGCGCCCGCGCCGTCCTGTCCGGCATCGAATTTCCGCACAACATTTTCGGGCAGGACAATGAAACCATCGCCGCTCGCGTATTCGACGCCCGGCCCAAAAATCACGATCACATCCGGTTCGTGTTCGACGTCGGCCTTGGCAACACTCGCACGGAACTCCGCTTTTGGAACACTGAGATTCTTGAGCACGCCAATGGCATCGCGGTAGGGCAGAGTTGCCGGTCTGAAAAATTCACAATTGCCCAGGCCATCGCCGAAATTTTAGGCCAGCGCGAATCCTACAGCCGCGCCGAAATCGGCATTCAATGGTCCATGAGCAGCCGTCATCTGACGGACCTGATCCGGGCCACCGTGATTAAACAAACCGGCGCGCGCCTCATGCGCGGCGACCTTGCAAACTTTCTCTTCAGCCGCTGGACCGGCAATCGCGCCGGCTGCAAATCATGAACGCATTTTTCACAGCCATGTTTGATTGGAGGGCCGGGACTCTAGGACGGTCGCAGGCTGTGACCGGGCTTCGCAGCGACCGATCCGTCATATTACCAGTGGGGGACAGTGAAGTTCCGGCATCCCCTCGGCGCGCAGCACATAATGCGCGCCGCATTAATTTTCCACTTCAACGCTTCAACGCTTCAACCCTTCAACGCCATGACAATAAGTGAACAAATCGACCTTGCCCGCTCCAAAGTAAATTGGAAAGCCCTGGACCGGATGCTTGACGATCAGCGCCGGGACTTCATTGACGTGCTCCATGTCGTCGCCCAGGACGTCGAGAAAACCGTAAACGGCGCGACCGTCATCCAGCGGGCCGCGATCAGGCTAACCGATTGGGAAAAACATTTCGTCGCAAGCCTCGTGGCCGAGCCGCGCGAATTCACCCACCGCCAGCGCGAATGCATCGACGAACTGCGGAAGCGCTTCGGCAGTCGCGTGCCATCTAAACTTCAAACCGGTGGCCCAATCGCAAGTGGCGCTGCCACCGCAAACCGGTGATTACCACTTTCACAGGCTATCGCGGCGAAGCCATGCATCTCGAAATCGGGAATGTAAAATTCTTCGTCCTCTGTGAGAACATCGCCCAGGCCGAGGCGCTTCATTCTCAAATCGTCCCGCACGCCGGTCCCTTCAATCCGGCTGCCTGCGCAAAAGCAATTTTGATCAGGTCAACCATCCTTCCGAAATATGAACGAAAAACAAAATCCACAGAATCAAACCGCCCCGGCGAAGCCGGTCAAAATGCAAGTGGCGCGGCCACTGAAAGTCCCGACGCTCCGGTCGGGCAATGACGCCGAGGCCGCCGAGCAATTGTCCCATCTATTTGATGGCGCGCACAACGGCATGCGCAAAATTATCGCCCTGGGCGTTTTCGCCTGGGAACTCAAAGTGGGCCAGCTAAAGCACGGACAATTCGGCGCATGGCTCGCAGCCCATTGCCCAAACCTGTCCGAGATTCATTCCACGACTCAAAAACCGGTTTCCTCGCGCGCCCTGCGCGGCTACATGGATTTGACCAAAAACGTTTTGGAGAGCGCCGGCTATGCCACGATTGGGAAATTCCTCGGCAGCGCCGCCAGGCTGGCAAACGATGCGAATCTGGGCCACGGCCAATTTCTTCTGACGGAGGCCAAAAACGTTCCGGAAAAACTGATGCCCATCCGCGACAAAATCTTTGAAATCGTCGACGGCAAAACCCAAAAGCAACTGTTCGTTGAATTCAAACAGGCAAATGAAGACGACGACGGCAGCGGTGACAGACACAAAAAACGCGGACGCCTCAAGGGCAGCACGGGCCTGACCAAGGAAATGCGCGAGAAGGCAGCGCAGCGACAGGAAGAGGCCCGCATTGCCGAACTCGAAGAAACCACCAAAGAGACTGCAAAGTTCCTTCTGGAAAATGCCGACGCCAAAAATTTCGGGGCCATTGATCCCAAAATCCTCGCCAAACTTTGTGAAGCGATGGAAACAGCCCAGGGATTCGCCAAGCGCCTCGAAACTTCCCGTAAATAATTATGCTAACCCTCGTCGAACGATCACCATCCGCCGCCGCCCTCCGCGAACGGAGCGCGGATGTGTGCCCGGCACCAGCCGCGGCACTCGCCCCCGTCTTATCCAGCGTAATGAACGCGCCAATCCAGCCCGTGGCAGACGTCGCCGAATATCTCGAACAGCGCCGGCCACGCCCGACTATCGATGGCGAAGAATGTTTGCTCGTCACTTTGCCCGAAAGCCCGAAGTGCAAACTCCAGTCCGAAACGCGCGCCCTTGTCCGTGCCTGCCTGCACGTCCAATCCCTCGTCAAAGACTATTGGCCAGTCAGGCGCGCATGCATCGAAGCCCTCCGCATTTTTTATCGCTACGGATGGGCGCTCAAAACATTCGAAGCGAAATATTACGCGTGGGCCGACAAGCAGGATTGGACCGTTCTCGTCAATAAATCAAAAGCCCCGGCCTCATGGCGCGCCGAAAGAGCGGGGTTGCCCGCCCTGTTCCTTGAACACTGCGAAAAGAAAATCGCCAAATTCGGACGCAGAGATGGCAAACGCCAGGCCATCATAAGCATCCGTCGCCACTGGAAAACCGGGCGCGATGAAACCGGGCGCGAATGCGTGATACCCGGCTATGAAGATGGTGGCCCCGGCGCATCGGCAAGTGGCGCTGCCACCGGGTGGGAAAAGCGCGACACCGAGAATTGCCCGGTCGGATGGCACCCGACGAATATTTCGCGCCAGATCCAAAAGCGCAATCGCTTGACCAAAGCCGTGCGCGCGCAAATGCACGAGAGCCATGCCGCCGCGCTGCCATTCCTGCCCGGCATCCAGCGCGACACCACGAATCTGCGCTTCCTTGAAGAAATCACTTTTGACGACGTCCGCATGGACTGGCTCGTCTTCAATACCGAGACAGGACAGGCCGAGGAACTTTGGCTTTTGGTCGCGCGCGATTCCGCCACGCGCATGGTCCTGGGCTTCGTCATGCATCCGGCTTCAATCCGTGACGACGGCACGGCCACGCATCTCGGCGCGCGCCACATGAAAGAGCTCGCCGCCTATATCCTCGAAACCTACCCGCTTCCCCCGTATTTGGTTCACTGGATCGTTGAGCGCGGCACGGCGACGCTTGCGGAGGCTGTCAAAGCCGCCCTGGGTGAATTGTTCGACAATAGAATCAAGGTCCATTACACGTCGATGATTGGCGGCAAATCCCCCGTGGGCTATCAGGAAAAGGCCAAGGGCAATTCGCGCGGCAAAGCCTCGCATGAATCCCACAACCGCCTGTTTCATACGCAGGCCAGCCATTTGCCGGGACAAACCGGGGCGCGCTATGACATCCGCCCTGCCGATCTAAACGCACGCGTAGAAGAGGCAAAGGAAATTTGGAACCTTGCCAGCCGTCTGCCGGAACACAAACGCGGCGATGTAAAATTCCCGCTCGTCACTCAGAAGGAAGCCCGCGATATCATCAAAGCTTTTTGCCTTGAGCAGAATTTACGCGTCGACCACGCGATTGAAGGCTTTGAGGACGTTTTGGAGTGGTGGGATGGCCAAAAATGGCAGCCCCGGTCCAAATTGGCATCGAATGCCAATTTGAATAATGGCCCCGGCGCATCGGCAGGTGGCGCTGCCACCCGGTTTCGCCAGCGCAAAGAAATGCCCGTTGAACGCGCCATGCGATTAATCCAGGCGGTCGGGGACTGCTGGACCCGTTGTTCGCCTGAAATCATCCGGACCTTCCTTGAGCACACCCAAAAGCTCGAAGTCATTGAGCCCAACGGCGAAATCATTATGCCGGTCGACGGCAAACCAAAAACTTTCTGCCATGCCGGCCAGCCGTTGCCATCGGGCATGAAGGTTCTTTGTTACCACAACCCCGACGATCCCCAATACATCCATTTGACAACCGGCGATGGCCGGTTCCTCGGCACGTGGTATCAGCGCGGGCGCACTCCCACGATGGACCAAAAAGCCCTGGCCGAGGCGTTCCGCTATACGAAGGCGGCGGCGGCAGCGGCTGAATCAGTTGCGCGCGACCTCGCCGCGCCCCAGGTCGCCGAGCTCGAAGCCATGCGCGCCCACAACGCCGCGCTAATGGCTGAACAAAATTTCGTGGTAGTCACCAGCGCCCCCGAATCGGTAGGGCAGACTTCCCAGTCTGCCAGCCCCATCAGCGCCGCCCTGACCTCCACGAAAACGCAAAAGCAAATCGCCAAACAAAAGCAACGCGACCGCGAACGTTTCGAACGCATTGCCGATGCAGCGATTGCCAACATAACGCCATAACCAGAATCAAACATATGAATAACAACTCCCATCCAGAAACCAATCGTCGCGAACCCGTCGAGCTGCCTCCCGTTGATCCATCCGAAAAGAAGGCCAGTGGCGCTGCCACCAAAACCTATCGCTGTAACAACGCCATCCGCGATACATTGCTCGCCAAGCGCGAAGAGCCTGAATTTTCAAACAAGCGGCTCGCGCAACGCATCGGTGTCAGCGAAGCCGTTGTCAGCCAATACCTCAATGACGCCGGCTGCGTCTATTCCGGCGACGTTCCCAAGTTTGAACTCAAGGCCGTGGACTTTCTCACCAATGAAGCCCGCCGCCGCGCCTCCGGTGTCACGCCCATGAAATCCAATGAGGCTGAACAAATGCGCGTCGCCCTGGAATACATCCGCAAAACTTCCGACGCGGGGCTGGTACTGAGCGCGTCCGGCGAAGGCAAAACCTGCGGCATTGAATACTATCTGAAGGAAAATCCCACGGCGATTTACTATCCGGTCTGGTCCTGGGCCTGTTCCAAACACGATGCCGCGAGTTTCCTGTTTAAGGTTGCGGGCCAGAGCGGCTATGACAATCGGACCAAACGCGAAGTGTGGGCCGTGGACAAATTGCGCGGAAGCGAACGCCTGATCATCGTTGACACCGCGCACAATTTGCATATCACGGCGTTCAACTTTTGGCTGGATATCCACATGGCCACGGAAATGCCCATCGCCTTCGTTGGCACCTTCAAATTGCTGACTATCGTTACCGGCGATGTCCAATTGTCTTCCCGTATCGGCTTCCGGGACGAAATCCGGCGCAAGGACGCGGCTGGAAACCTCAAAGTGGACCGCAATCTGTTGAACCACATGATTCAGGAATTATTGCCGAAGGACAATAGTTTCACGCCGGAGCTCACCCACCTTTGCGCCCAGGTCGCCTCAAATCAGGGCTGCTATCGGAGCGTTCACAAACAACTGAAACTTGCCGTCGAAATTCGCTCCGGCGAAAAAATCCTCTCTTGGCCCGACGCCTTTCGTTGTGCCCATATGAAGCTGATCCGCGACTACGATCTCGATTAACCCACCATTAACCCCGTTTAAAACCATGAAATCCCGAATCACAAAACCTCTTGTTCCCACTCCCACGACTCGCGCCGAAGTTGAAGCGCTCGTTGGCGACATTCGCCTGCTGCAAATCCAACGCATGTCCATCCAGGCCGACCGCGAAGCCCGCGTTCAGGCCCTTGACGACAAGTTTTCTCGCGTCCTTGTGCCGCTTGACGACCAGCTTGAAGTGAAGATTGCCCAGGTCCAGGCATGGGCCGAAGCCAATCCCGTTGAATTCGAGAAAAAGAAATCAATCGAGTTCACCCACGGCACAATCGGCTTTCGCACCGGCACGCCCAAGCTCGTGCTCCTGTCCCGCGCCTGGAACTGGAAAAAGGCGCTGGCAGCCGTCCAACAATTCCTGCCGGCGTTCCTCCGGTCCGTCCCCGAAATCGACAAAGAATCCATTATTGCCCAACGCGACGACGAGACGCTCAAATGGGCATTGCCCCGTTGCGGTCTGAAAGTCGACCAGGGCGAATCCTTCTTTGTCGATCCCAAAATCGAGGACGTCAATACCACCGTCAAAAAGGAGGCCGCATGACATCGATCCCATTTGATGCGGACGCCTTTGCTCAGCGGATCGATGCGCGGTTCTTTGGAATTGTCCAGGCGTTTGGTGAAATTAAATCCGAACTGCGCGCATACGAAAACACGTTGGAGGGAAAACCCACAATGATCATCCGTCGCCGTGTCGAACAATTGCGCCAACAAACAATGGGCCTGGCAGTTCGCATGGAAAATCTCCACCGGCGAAACAAAAAGGAGGCCGCATGAACGCCCGGCGCAAATCTTCGCACGAGAGCGCAGCCAATCAAATGCATTCGGAGAAAAGAATCACTGGCCGGCACATATTTAACCACAACTGCATTCAGGTCTATTTCCATTGCAAGCAATGCATCGCCGAATTGCCGCCCGGAACATCACCGCGAGAATATGCGCAACTCGAAGTAGGCTGGACTGAATTAGGAATCCAGGTTTGGTGCAAGCGCCATGAGTACAACGTCGCTCACATTGATTTTGAGGGCCTGAAATTTCCGGCCAATACGGAAGCAACGCCGCCCCGCCAACGGCATCATGATAGACCCATTCCCGGTCGCCGTTTCGCCTGAAATGAAAACCGCCGCCTTCATCCTTTGCGCCCTTTGCGCCCTTTGCGTGAGACAGTCCCCCGCAATGGAAAGATTCGCGGCGCTGTCGATGCTCGAAAGCGGCGATAACGACCGGGCGACCGGGGCGTCCGGCGAAGTCACCCGCTACCAAATCCTGCCCGACACTTTCAGGCTTTATCTCTCCGCACGAAAGGGCGGCATTTATGACAGCGACCACATGCGGCGCGTGGTGGCGCGCGGGACGGTCGCGACCAACGAAACAAAAGTGGGCTGGCGTGCCTTAGCGTCGCGCCAGTCCATTGCCCTCGCCATCGCCCAGGCCATCATGCGCGACCGTATCCGCCATTTCGTTTCAGTCCGCCATCATTGGCCGTCGAACTTCGACTGGTATTTGCTCTGGAATTGCCCCGGCGACGTAAATCATCCGTCCCGGAAAGAACAGGACCGCGCCCAACGCTTCACCAATCTCTGCAGCCGGCCATGATTATCGAAATTCCAGACAATCAAATCGCCCTGTTCCCAAAAATGGATTGGGCCGCCATCGGAAAACTTGATTGGACCGTGGACGATTGGACCGACTTCTATCATTGAGTCGCCTTTGCGCTCTGGAAAATCGACCGCCGTCACAAAAAGATTCCGCCGCCAATTGATTTCCAAATATGAAGCCCTCCCACGCCATCAAGCTTTGCGCGCTCCTGGTCGCCGGTTCCTTTTTTAACTTCATTGGCCTGCGCGCCCTTGAACTCCGTTGCGCCCGGCTCGTCATCAAACTCCGCAAATGAAATCCTCGCGCGTGGCCATTTGGCGTATGAATTGCATTTCGTTCCGGCTCCGGGCTGGCTTGCCTTTCAACCTGCGCGACCTCGCGCGCAAAATTGAAGTCGGCGAAAAGACCCTCCGGCGCGATATGGAGTTCATGCGCAATTTCCTCGGCTACGATGTGCGCTATAGCCAATCAAAAAGAACTTGGACCGGCAAGCCGCCCCGCGAACGCATCCTATGACCATCGACCACGCCCTACGCTACGCCGTCAAAATCGTGGAATGGATTTCCCCCTATTGCACCGTTGGCTCAGCGCCCCCGCATGGCGCGAGTATCGCCACAGCCGGCAGCATCCGCCGCGACCGGCCCGAATGCGGCGACGTCGACATTGTCTGCATTCCAAAACTCAAAGAGGAAAGAGACATGCTCGGCGCTGTCATTCATCGCGAAAATCTTTTGTTCAGCTTTATCAAGGCCCATGCCCGGAGCGGCGCGGCCCGAATCACCAGTGGCGGGGAAACAGAGGGCAAACAAATGATCGTGGAACTGAAAAAATGCCAGCTAGACCTGTGGTTCGCCGACGAAAAAAACTTCGCCTCTCGCCTCCTGTGCCGGACAGGTTCCAAAGATCACAACGTCTGGATCGCGACTCGCTGCAAACGCATGAACCTGAAATGGAACACCTATGAAGGCATTCTCAGCGGTGGAACCTTCTGGCCCGGCGACAGCGCCCGCTCCGATGAATACGTTGGCGGCAAACTCGAACAATTTGCCACTGAGGCCGAATTTTACGCGCGCCTCGGCCTTCCCTTCATCGAACCCAAAAACCGCGAACTGGATTACCTCGTAAAAAACTTCGGCCAATGACGCCAAACAAAACAAGCAAAACTTGCCCCGGCCAGCAATTCGCCAGCGCGTTGCGCAAATTGATGTTTCAAAAAGACGTCAGCGAAAAACAGTTGGCCGCAGCCACGGGCGCAACGCGTGACGCCGTGGCCTATTGGAAAAAGGGAAGCATACCGAATGGTTATAAAGTTTTCCTCATTGCCAGATTTTTCGGTGTTCAAGAGAGCAGCTTCTTCCATGAACCAATCGATTTCCAAATATGACCATTGTCGCATTCATGCAAAACATGTGGGTTCGCGAGCCGGCCCGGATCGAACGACAACTCGCGAGCGTCCCCCCGCGTCACCGCGAAAAACTCCGCTCAGCGCTGATTCGCTATTGCCTGTTCGCCGGCTGCCTAACCGGGCGACGATTGAGAAAGGCTTTCGGTGAATACCTCTGCCAGCAAATTATTTGGGATGAAGCCTCGCCAAAGATTTGCGACACTCCCCGCGAAATTCCCCCTGCTGAAATTCCTCACATTCTCGCCGTTCTGAGACGCCACGATCCGAAGATCGTGATTGCATTCGGGAAATCAGCTGGCGATGCGCTCCGGTCATGCTGGACTGGCCCAATCGTTTTCTCTCCGCATCCGGCCTGCCGCCGCCAAGAAGATTTAGTCAAGCTGCAGCAGGCAGCCTACATGACAAAATTCCTCTTCAAATCAATAGGTGAATTATGAGCGCACGATGGACAAAGAGACCTGATCTGTATCCCGGCTGGAAAATGACCCCGGCCCAACACAATTCCTATTGGCGGCTGCTCAATCAAGCGTGGCGATCCTATGGCAAGGATAGCATCGCCTTTGAGGATTTCCGCGCGCTGATTCATGCCCGCGCTTTTGGGCGCAATATCAGCGCCAAAGACATTGACAGGATGGACGGCTATGACGCATTCAAAAAAGCCGTCATGGCCATAATTCAGCCGTCCAATCTCAACGCCCAGGTCGCGCTGGAAAACATGCCCAAGACCCGCCTGATTCACCGTATCTGCAATGATTTTCCGGCCAGCTATATCCTGTGCCTGATGAATTCCCCGCGCTTTGCCCGTTGCCGCCAAAATGAACAGCGCGCCAGCCTCGAAGACCTGCAGCGCTGGAGCGAAAAAGATTTGACCGATTTACGGACCACGCTTTGCGCCCGCAATCCTGAACCCGCGCCGGCCCCTGCACGCCCCGCCGAGGAACAGGATCAATCTCCCATTGTCGATGCCGGCGCCGAGGAAGAGGCATGGTGGGAACAGGAATCCCAAAAGGAAATGGACGCCGAAGAACGCGGAGCTTTCAACCCATGAGCGACCAAAATTACGACGCCGCTTCGCCGGAGGAAAAACAGCATTTTTTCCAGTGCGGTGAATGTGGCGAATGGATTGATTGCCGCTGTTTGGATGAAGTGTTCAAGCACGAGACTGACCATAAAGAACGTCCAGATATTCAATACGCAGGGGCGGTCAGAATAAACCAATGAAACAAAATTGGGCCGCCCGCGTTGCACCGCGAACGGCCCGAGACAAACCCAGGAGACGTTACCTCCATGAGCAAGCCGGCACTGACAAAAATAAATCCGGGACACGTTCCCGTTCAAATCAAAACTATGTTCTACACCGAAGGCAACCCAATGGGTCTGCTCGTCGAAAATAAAGCAGGCAAGCGCACCGAGAAAGTCATGGGCTTCGACAATGCCCATATCGCTTTAACTTGGTGCCAGCAACACGGCTCAAACCTCTTCTACACCGCAACCAATATCCAGCACGGATGATTCCAACCGCGAACATTCATTACGCTGGAGGCGGCCTATTGGACCTCGGATTAACACTCGGCGGTCTAAACGTTCAGCAGTCCTTTGAAATTGACTCCGTCGCATGCCGCGTGAATCGCGCCAATTCGGAAAGCGAAGTCATCCAAACTGATCTGCGGCTAAAATTAGTCGAACAGGAAAAACCATGCGATGTGATGGCCGCAACCTATCCTTGTAACCGATATTCGACAATTGGTGACATTCATGGCGTCCGAACCGGCGATGAATTATTCCTCCACACTTTCCGGCATATCGCAATCAAGCAGCCTGAAATTTATGTGGTCGAAAATGTCCCCGGCATGCGAAAGTTTCCCGTGGTGATGGAGGCCATGACTAAGTTGCCGGATTATTATGTGAATGTTTTTTGTCCGGTCCAGACAACGACATGGCTGCCACAGCGACGGGACCGGCTAATTATCATCGGCTCAAAGAAGCGCTTCAACTGGCGTCCGCCGCAGTCCCGCAAGCGGGTCAAGCTCGCCCAAATCCTTGAGAGAAATCCTTTGGTCCAATTGCCCAAGACAATCTACAATCGACTGCGCGGGAAATACCGCGACTTGCCAATAATTGTCGATCCAAAGCGCGATGACGTCGCGCCGACGTGCGTCGCCCATTATGCGAAGGATTTGTCCACGCGCCTTGTAGCTGACAAACGATTTCCCAAGGGCGTGCGTCCATTTTCCGTCCGCGAATACGCGCGCCTGCAGGGTGTCCCGGACAGCTTCGTTTGGAACTGCAGCAATACTCAGGCATATAAAATGATTGGCAACGGTGTGTCCATCCCTGTGGGCATCTGGCTCGGCAAAGAAATCACCCGCTATTTCAATTGAAACCAGAGCGCCAAAAACAAACAGTGGCCCACGATTTGCGGGACAGCCTGCTAAACCTGATCCGCAGTAAATTCTATGCCGAGTCCGGCGACGACGCCATATGCTTCGCCCAGGACGAAAAGCGGTTGCTTGCCTGGGTCATTCTCTGGCCAGCCGGCTGGCTCAATGGCCGTGGCGTCACGCTGTCCGCCGAGCGCTATAAAAAGATTTTCACCGACATAATCTTGGATGCCGTCCGGTTCGGCAACACGTCCAAGGTTCGGTATCGCCCCGCATGGCTAAAGCACGTCATGCAGACCCATTTCGCCATTCATGGCGAAGAATATTACACCGAGGCCAAGAACGCCCGCGCCCAGGCCGAGCATGCCCTGTTAATGCTCGGCAAGCTTCAAGTGCGCCCTGAAGCCGATCCTGTGCGAGAGCTGGCCGCAGCCGGCGCACTCTTGGCCCGGTCCAAACCCGCAAAAAGGCCTCGCGTCAAAGAGACAGCCAACCTAGAGTTTAAGCTATGAACGATCCAGCGCGTCGGCTTTTTTGGCAATCAGTTTTTTCAACTCTTCGGGGATTTCTGGACAAATATCTTGAGCATGCCTCCGGCCCGGCGACCGTGTTCTTTGGCGACGTGAAATTTGACGCTGAATCCGTCACGGTGGAATTCAAAAAGCCGTCCATTCAACTTTCCGAAGTAGCCAAGGAAACGCTCAAGGAATGCGCTAATATCGGCCAGGAGATCGGCCAGCAGATAGCAGCGGCTCAAACTGCCAAGATGGTTCAGGACCTCGCCACGGCGGCAGTTAAAGCCAATTTCGAGGCATCCGTCATTTCGATGGACTTTTTAAAACTGCTTGGGCAGGGCGGTCGATCAGAGACAATTGACCTATTCGACAAGTTAACGGCCCAGGGCTGGAAAGTGGACCTTGTCCGAGGCCTATTTTTGAATCCCAAAAACCCGCCTTTAACGCCGGGTTAATCCGTCATAAAATGCGCTCCAAAATGACTATAAAACATTTCAATCCGGCCATTTTGGGCGCTCTTTTGTCTGAAACCACGCAACCCGGCCACGTTCGCTCAGAAATGCCCATATTCGGGGCTTTTCTGGGATATTCGGCCTAATTCGATGTTCCCAACTCTCGCGCGCAGACTCAAGAGGTAGACCGTTCCCGACCTGGAGACTCTCCCTCACCCCGGCCCTCTCCCGTCCACCCTCCGCAGTATCGCCAACCCGCTTTTATCGGCAGGAAATGGCTATGTGCGCGCTCCCGAAAACAGCGTACATGGTGGTGCTACGGAGGACGGGCCGGGAGAGGGGGGACTAACCGTCCGATGGTTTGATACGACTAAATATGGTACCGGTCCAATGTTTCAATGCGCGATAAACACTTTGGGAAAATCCCACCCCGGTTCAGAATCCTCTTAGAACTGTGCTGCTGCGGGGGGGCAGGCCGGGCGCGGGGATGCGCTTCAGGATCCGATATTCTATTCCGAGTTTCTGACAATATTCACGCTTGCCGCCTTTGTCGCCATCCTCATTCACGGCGTAAATGTCCGGTTTGAGGCGTTGAATATCCGGTTCAGCGTCCAGCCAGCCATGGCCGGTGGAAATGAGCGCCTGATGAACGAATTTAACGGACGCAACGGCGTAACACCGTTCCTGCTCCGGCAGCAACGGATGTCCATCGCCCTTGAGCAGCTTGATGTTTGCGTCGTGGCCAACGACAACGTACAGATCGCCAAGCCCGGACGCTTCTTCAAGAAACCGGACGTGGCCGGAATGGAACCAGTCGAAGCTGCCAGTAACGATGACTTTCTTTCGGCCGGGCGCGGAAGGCATCGGCGCGGGCATGGGAAACGTCTTGAGTTCGTCTCCGGATAAAATCCGATACCGCATCTTTTTATCCCGGCAAAACGCTTCGCGCGCGGAATTTGCAGTCGGCTCGTAATCGGCCCAAATATCGGCGGTAAAATTTTCCGGAAGCGCATCGGGATTCGCCGGGGTTTCCAAAATCAAAACACGGCTGACGTAACACACGGCGTTCAGGAAATAATAGCGCTCGGCCAGCGGAAATTTCGGCGAGTGGCTGTAGACGTGTTCGATTAAATCATCTGACCATAACAGGACGCAAAGTTTTCCAAGCCGGGAGGCTTCCTGAAGAAAGCGAAAATCGCGAGAACGGATGTCATCAAACGCGCCGCTAACGACGACTTGTTTTGCCGGAGTGGTCATGCCTGGATTTTCAGCGCAAAGGCGATTGGATTTGGCAATTTTGCAGGCAAGTCCACGTGCAGACCGTTCGCGTCGCGCGTGAATTTCAAGTTGCCCCCACCCAGCAAACGCACACGGCCTATTTTTCCGGGCCAGTGATCCGACCCGCTGGCGAGCGATTTGATGGTCACCTCGCCATCCGCCGGGATGGCCAAAACAATGGCGTACAGAGTTTTGCCAGTTTTGGATTGAGTGAAGCGGATGTCCGCAGGCGTAAACGGTTGTTGCTGCACGTCGCGCTGCCCGCCAAAGCGGCCCACCTCCAGATTTTGTGTCGACGGACCTTCGCCATAAATTTTCCACGGGCGCGTCGCGTAAATGGCATCGCCATTTATTCTCAGCCACTCGCCGATGTCACTGACGATTTTGATTTCGTCGCTGTCCGGCGTGCCATCGCGCTGCAGGGGCACACTCAACATCAAATTGCCGTTCTTGCTGACGATGTCGGCAAGCATCGGAATGACCATCGTCGCGGTTTTGTAACGGTGCTTCTCAAAAATGGCGCGGTCATAATGCCAGGAACCGATGCAGGTGTCAGTTTCCCAGGGCTGCGACAGAATGCCTGAGGCCCGCCCGCGCTCGATGTCATAGACCTGCGCGCGCTGCTCCATGTCGTCGAGATGCTTGTCGGTCATCACCGCTTCGTTGTGGCCGTGGTGCCATCGGATGCTCGAATTGTAAAAATGCGCAGCAAGATTCAAACCGACTTCGTCGGTCACACCGTGCAAGGGCAAAACGTCGTCATCGAAATAAATCATGTCCGGCTGGTAATCGTCCCAGAGCTGTTTGACGCGCGTGAAGTATTTTTCCATGTAGGCGGCGTCGGGAACGCTGCTGCCCTGGGCCGGGTCCCAGTCCCAAACGAGCTTTTTGCCGGGCGAATGGTTCTGCGCGTATAAATCCTGCGGATCCAGCCCGTCCCACCATTCGCCTTTTCCGTCAGCCGCGGTCAATTTCCCATCGTACGGTACGCCTGCGAAAGGGCCGTTGGTGTCGGCTCCTTGCGCCACTTCATACCAGGACCAGGCGTGGGAAGCATGAACGCTCACCGCAAAACGCAACCCGTTCTTGCGCGCCGCCGCCGCCCAGCCGCCGATCAAGTCTTTGTGCGGCCCAACGTTTACGGAGTTCCACGGTTGGTATTTGGAATTCCAATTGTCGAAGTTATCGTGGTGAACGGCCAACGCCATGAAATACCGGGCGCCATTCTTTTTGTAAAATGCCAGAAGCTTGTCGGGATTGAAATATGCCGCCCTCCATTCGTGAATGACATCCTTGAAACCGTTTGTCGAAGGATGGCCATATTCCGCGAGATGCGATTTATAATCACGGCTTCCCTGCATATACATGAAGCGCGCGTACCAATCGCCGTGCTCGGGCTGGCATTGCGGTCCCCAATGCGCCCAAATGCCGAACTTCGCGTCGCGAAACCATTCAGGGCACTGATAATTCGTTAGCGAATTCCAATCCGGCTTGAACGGGCCGCCGGCAATAGCGGGCAGGTTCAATGCTCTGGTTTGCGCTATCGCTGCCATAAGTGAAAGGTACGCCAGCAGAACGATGTATTGGATTCGTCTCATGATTTTATTTGGAAACACGAACATTCACTTTGATCGAACCCGGCACCGGTTCGTCTGAAACCACAATGAGGTAACCGCCGCCACAGCCCGAATACATCGCGCCAGGATATTGTTCCTGATAGGCGGCGAGCCATGCCTTCAGATCCACTTTGATACTCGGATGGCTGACGACGTGCGGCAGCAATCGCGCCCAGCATTCCATCGTCGCATTGAGCGAAGCGCCCAGGGCCTCAAGATTCATCCTGACGATGGCGTCGTAACAATCCTGGCCGCTCTGCCCCAGGCGGCGAATCCATTTTGGCTCCAAATTCTTAACGCCCAGTGGACTGTAACCCTCCGGCCGGGGTTCGATGGGCAACAGGTGGATGATCTTTTCCAACCACCGGGCAATTTTTGAACTGTTGCAGGATTCGATGTGGACCGGAAAGACGCCGCCCTCGTGATTGAAATCATAATCCAGGCGGTTGATGCCGGGATAAATGATGCCAACCATGTCCTGCGAACCGCTGGGCTCAGAGCGTCCCTGGTTTTCGGCCTGATAAAGCTCGCGCACGAGTTCCTCACGCGGGCGCTTGGGCAATTTGTCCTTCCATAATTTCATCGCCACAGCCCGCGTTCCGCTGGCGATGCCCGAACGCTCCATCGGGCGGAAGGACGGTTCGATCTGCGCCACGACCATTGAGCCGGGAGGGTCGGGGTGATGTTTGGAAACAAACGGCTGATCGATCCAGCCACCCGCCAATTGCAGGCGGTTTGGAATGGCCCCGAGCAGCCGGTTAAGTTGTGATTGATTTTTCATCAGCCGGCTCCGGCGCGTTTTCCCGCCAAGCAAGGATGGAATATTGGAATAATAGTGCCATTAAATTTCAGGGAATTTTCACTGATTTATAGCCGAATCGTCAAAATGATTCGCAAAGTTCTGAAGCCTCGTTGAACCGTTAAAATGTCAAAACTTGAAACGGCATTCACTCCTAAGTTGATTGGACATATCGGGCGGCAAAAGACGCAGGATAGCCGAGCCGCAGATTAGTTGGAGCGCGCTCACGCGGCGCTGCTACGCGTCCGTGGCGACACGTTTCAACTTTTCAACTTTTTAACCTGCCATCGACTGTCTCACCTTCTTTGGGCCTGAGCTTTTTCCAAAGCCAGCCGAGGGGATCGAAGAAGTCATCCACGACACGTTCTTTGAGCGGGATAATAGCGTTGTCGGTGATGGTGATGTGTTCGGGACAAACTTTGGTGCAGCATTTGGTGATGTTGCAGTAACCGATTCCGTGGGCCTTGCGCAGTTCGGGGACGCGGTCTTCGGTGTCGAGCGGGTGCATTTCCAGGGCAGCGGTGTAGACCAAAAAGCGCGGGCCGATGAACTCGTCGTGCTTGTGATGGTCGCGCAGGACGTGGCAGACGTCCTGGCACAGGAAACATTCAATGCACTTGCGAAATTCCTGCACGCGGTCGATGTCTTCCTGCGCCATGCGCCAGGTGCCGTCCGGGGCGTCGGGTTTGCGCGGTTTGAATGGTTTGATTTGCTTTTTCACCCGGAAATTCCATGACACGTCCGTGGCCAAATCGCGGATGCTCGGAAACGCCCGCAGAGGTTCGATGGTAACGGGCTTGTCGATGGGAATCTCATCCAACCGTGTCATGCACATGAGCCTGGGAATGCCGTTGATCTCCGCTGAGCAGGAACCGCATTTGCCCGCCTTGCAATTCCAACGGCAGGCCAAATCGTTGGCCTGGGTGGCCTGAATTTTGTGGACGGCGTCCAGCACGACCATCCCTTCGGAAACTTCGGTCGTGTATTCGACGAGCTTTCCGCCCTTGGCATCGCCGCGCCAGATTTTGAAAGTGGCTGTCACTTCATCTCCTCAATCACGTGTTTCAATTCCGCCGGCATTTCCGGAATCGTATCCCTCCGGACCAACATCGTCCCATCCGCGTTTTTCTTTATGATGATGTTCACCTTGCCTGCGGCCGCATCTTTGTTCGGGAAATCGTCGCGGAAATGGCCGCCGCGGCTTTCCTTGCGTTCAATTGCCGAGCGCGTGATGGCTTCGGAAACGGTCAGCAGGTTCTTCAGATCAAGGGCGGTATGCCAGCCAGGGTTGTATTCGCGATGTCCTTGAACGGCGACGCGATCCGCCCGTTCCCGCAATTTGCCGATGCCATCGAGCGCCCGCAGCATTTCCTCTTCGCGGCGCACGATGCCGACAAGGTTTTGCATCATTTCCTGCAAATCGTATTGAATCTGATATGGTCCTTCGGCGTCCGTGGAGCTGGCGCCACGTTCGAACGGTTCGAGCGCGCGTTTTTCCGCTTCCTCGACCTGGTCCATGTTTATTTTCACGTCGCCCTTTTCTTTGGCAAATTTCGCCGCAAATTCGCCGGCCCGCTTGCCAAAAACAACCAAATCCGAAAGCGAATTTCCGCCCAGCCGGTTCGCCCCATGCAATCCAGCCGCTGCCTCGCCCGCGGCGAACAATCCCGGCACATTCGACATTTGCGAATCACCGTTCACGCGAATGCCGCCCATCATATAATGCGTTGTGGGCCCTATTTCCATGGGCTCTTTGGTGATGTCCAGGTTGGCAAGCTGCATGAACTGGTGATACATGCTGGGCAGCTTGCGTTTGATGTGCTCGGCGGCATTCGGAATCCTTTCCTTAATCCACGCAATGTCCAGAAACACGCCGCCGTGCGGACTGCCGCGCCCGGCCTTCACCTCGCGCATGATACAGCGCGCCACGTGGTCGCGCGTCAAAAGCTCAGGCGGACGCCGCGAGTTTTTGTCGCCCTGGGTGTAGCGCCAGCCTTCCTCCGGATTGTCCGCTGTTTGATTCTTATAATTGTCCGGGACGTCATCAAACATGAACCGTTTTCCGTCCTTGTTCTTGAGCACGCCGCCTTCGCCTCGCACTCCTTCGGTCACCAGAATACCCATCACGCTCGGCGGCCAGACCATGCCCGTGGGATGAAACTGCACAAACTCCATGTCCATCAATTCCGCTCCGGCGTGATACGCAAGCGATTGGCCGTCGCCCGTGTACTCCCACGAATTGCTGGTGATTTTGTAGGCGCGTCCGATGCCGCCCGTGGCCATCACGACAGCCCGGGCCTTGAAAATCTTGAATCGTCCGCGTTCCCGGTCATAACCGAAAGAGCCGGCCATGCGGTCGCCATCCTTGAGCAGGGCCACGATGGTGTGCTCCATGAACACTTCAATGCCCTGATGAATGCCATGGTCCTGCAACGTGCGGATCAGTTCGAGACCCGTGCGGTCGCCCACGTGCGCCAGGCGAGGATAGCGATGCCCGCCGAAATTGCGCTGCAAAATCTTTCCGTCCTTCGTACGGTCAAATACCGCGCCCCAGGCTTCCAGTTCCTTAACGCGTTCCGGGGCTTCTTTGGCGTGAAGCTCCGCCATGCGCCAGTTATTGACGTATTGGCCGCCGCGCATCGTATCGGAAAAATGCACGCGCCAATTGTCGCGCTCGTCCACGTTGGCCATGGCCGCCGCCATGCCGCCTTCGGCCATCACCGTGTGCGCCTTTCCCAGGAGCGATTTGCAAACGAGCCCCACCTTGACGCCCGCCGCCGAAGCCTCGATGGCGGCGCGAAGCCCGGCCCCGCCTGCGCCGATGACCAGGACGTCAAATTCTAATGTGTCGTAATTTGCCATTGTTTATCGTCGAACCGTTAAAATGTTGAAACGGTCGGCACTCGCCACGTTTCAACGCTTTAACCCTTTTAACGTTTCAACGTATTAAAATCCAATCATGCCACACGCCAATTGCGCACAGCCGCACGTAAACATCGCTGAAACCGACCCAAAATAAGCTGATCCACGCCCACATCATGTGTTTGTGATTCAGGCTGCTCACACAGCCGTAGCCTTTCATGCAGGCGGGCACCTTCGACGGCGCATCCAGAAATCCTCCGATCAAGTGACGCAATGAATGGCAGCCAAACGTGTAACAGCCTAAAAAGATGACGTTCAACGTCAACACGATGGTCCCCACACCGATGCCAAAATGGTGCGCGCCATTTGCGGCGGCGTCCCCAAACCACATCGCCTTCCAGGCGTCGTAACCGAGAATGAAAATAAAAATGACGGCCAGATACATGAAATAGCGGTGGATATTTTGGATGACGAGCGGGAAATAACGTTCGCCCAAATAACTCTTGCGCGGCTCGCCCACCGCGCAATTTAGCGGATCCGCCCAAAATGCCTTGTAATAGGCGCCACGATAGTAGTAACAGGTGAATCGAAAGCCGCCCGGCGCCCATAAAACCAGGAATGCCGGTGAGAAAATCAGCCACGATGGCCACCAGCCCGGCGGCGGGCCCAAAATCGCATGCGGAGAATATCCATAGATCTCCGGCGAAAAGAACGGCGAGAGATAATCCGCGCCGTTGCCATCGAACCAATAGGCGCAAGTTCCGTTGTGCAACGGATGAAATGCCGCCCAGGTGGAATAAACAATAAACACGGAGAAGCCCAAAAACACCGCCAGCGGCTGCACCCACCACGCATCCGGGCGGGAGGTTTCCGCAAACCGGTGCTGTGATGGAAGGGCATGAACTTCGGCCATATCAGATTAACTTTAATTATATTGCTCTGCCCATGTCAATAAGGGGAAATAAAGTATAAGAGCGCTTTTGGAATGCAGTTGAATTGCTAATTTTATCGTTTCAACGTATTTGCCCCCACTCATTCAACTCCCGCTCACTTTTGGCCGATGAATAAAATCCCAACAATTCCAATGCCTCGCCAATCAGATAGAGCGAACCTGTGATGATCACGAATTTTTTAGTGGCCGTCTTTTGCAATGCTTCGCGCAGTGAATGGCAAACCGAAACGGTCGCTGATGGATTTGCGGCGCGGCACGCTTCCGTTAATTCTTCCGGGCTTGCCGTTCGCTGGCTTGAAACCGGCACCGTCAGAATTTGACCGGCCAACGGCGCGAGGATTCCGCAAATCCGCCGCCAATCCTTGTCCTCAAAAATTCCGACGATAAGAGTACGCCCGGGCGCCGGAAAATCCTTTTCGACGGCTTCAAACAGCACCTTTGCGCCATCGATATTATGCGCGCCGTCGAGCAGGATTTTTTTTCCATCTGCCTGTTCCAACAGTTGCAACCTCCCGGGCCACCGGACTTGTCTTAAGCCGTTTTCAATTTGTTGGGCTGAAACTGGAATTTGCTTTTGTAGCAAATTGACTACGGCCAACGCCAGCGCGGCATTTCGCTTCTGATGTTCGCCGCGCAAAGGCAAAACATCGGGGAGAGCCAACGATTTCGCATCCACGATAGTTAACGGCGCGTTTTTTTGTTCCGCGACATCGCGAATGACGGCCAGGGCCATTGGCTCATCGGCAGACGTAACGATGGGTACGCCTGGTTTAATGATACCCGCTTTTTCAAATGCGATCTTTTCCAGGGTATCGCCAAGCCATTGTTGATGATCCAACCCGATGTTGGTAATCACGCTGGCAAGGGGCGTGACGATGTTCGTTGCATCGAGCCGTCCGCCCAGGCCGGTTTCCCAGACTACGAGGTCGCAATCCTGTTCCGCGAAAAAATCCAGCGCCATTACCGTAACCACTTCAAAGAATGTCGGATGATGGTCGATGAGAAATTCAGGCGCCAACGCCCGGATTCTTTCAACCAGCCGAACCACGTCCTGTTCCGAAATCGATTCACGCTGAACTTGTATCCGCTCGCGAAATGAAACAAGGTGCGGCGACGTAAAAAGCCCCGTGCGCAAGCCGGCCTGGCGGTAGATGCTTTCCAGCATCGCGCACGTGGATCCTTTTCCATTGGTCCCGGCTAAATGAACAAATCGAAGCTTTTGTTCCGGATGTCCCGCAAGTGCCGCCAATTTGAAGGTGTTTTCAAGGCCCAGCTTCGCGCCGAAGAGACGCAAGCTGTAGAGGTACTGGATGGCCTCGGGATAGGTCACGAGTGACGCCTGATGACTAGGCGGTTCTGGAGATTATTCGTTGTAAATGTCGTGTGTGCCAATAATCAAAGACACTACCGTTTGGCCATCAAGGTAAAACAGCATGCGCAAATTCCCCTCAATTTCAACAGCGTAAATCGTTCGACCATAATGCGCTGACAATCGCAGGATCTTATGCGTTCGCAGACGGGCGTCGAATGGATCTTCCTTAAATATTCTCCAGCAACGGCGCGCGGACTCTTTTTGTGTGGACGACAAACGATAAAAACTCGTCCAAAATCGTTCAACCGCGCGATCGCGGTATTTCATTGCAGACGAGGCGGAGGCGTTTCGCGCAAAGCTGTTTCCGTGTCCACAAAACGACCAGCTTCAGCGTCTTTCATGGCTTCCTTAAATTCTTCCGGCACCCACGAATCATCGTTCTCCATTATGAACCTTGCAACCTTTGCGCGCTGGTCTGGGGACATTTCCTTAATCTGTTCAATTACTTCTGCGGCCGTCATCATAGCATTATCGTCGCGTTTTGGCTCCACGCAAGGGCCAAATTTATGTCCTGTTGGCCACAAATCGAAGGGTGACAATCCGATTATGCCCCACCGGCAATGTCACCGAACTGCCCTGAATCTTGGCCGTTTGGTCAGCAAGCGGCCGCTCCAGTATATCCGTCTCCGTGACGCCCATCGGCTGATCAAAATCAATGCGCGCCTGCGTGTCCTGCCCATCGGCCTCGTAAAAACGCAGTATATATCCGTCTCCGTCTTCAGCTCGCTTTAAGGCGCTCACGATGAGGTCGCCTTTGCCGCCAATGTTGTGGATGGAAAATGACGGGACCTGTCGCACGGGCGGATGCGGCGTTGTGACCACGGCCAGCAGCGGAATATTCAAGTCCAGTGCCCGCTCATCCGTCTGCGCCGAGGTCCAACTGCCTTTATGCGGAT
Organism: Verrucomicrobiia bacterium; assembly: GCA_035933915.1. GTDB lineage: Bacteria > Verrucomicrobiota > Verrucomicrobiia > Limisphaerales > UBA11358 > UBA11358. The sequence continues at coordinate 4,485 of DASYYL010000131.1, read as the reverse complement.
AGAGGCTGTACGTAAATTTCTGAATGCCGTCATCCGGCTCCGGGTCAGGCCGGCCGGAAGAGCGCAAGGCCGTCAGCCGAAACACGCCATTCGTCACGTCAAACCCATATTTCGAATCATTCAGCACACTCAAGCCGTACAGCGCCCGCGATTCAGGATTTGCCGCAACCGTGGCGGCAAATATATGGAAGCCCGAATCCTGCGGCAAAACCAGCGTCGTTGCCCCATCAGGAATCGGAACTTGAACAATCCACATTGTCGGCGCTGTGGCGCGACGCCCCTGGCCGCGATGTTCATTCGGAAAGTCAAAGCCCGCTTCATTGTCCGCATAAGTGTCGGCTCTCCAATTGTTCAGGTCAAAAGCCCTGAACTCGGTCCTGCCATCGGCAAATTGAAAGCCGACATCCGTTCCCAAAATCCCCTTCGACCGGGCGGCGAGCATAAAGAGTGTCTTCCCGCCGGCGTTCTCCGACAGCGATATTTGTTGGCCGGCTGCGGCGACGTTATCCGGTTGCTCGATGTGATATCCCGGAAGATTAAACGGAACCTGATAAGTCCCCAACCGGTGAATGCCAGCTTCGGGCAGAAGCCCGGCCGGATACTTCCCGCCGTTGCCATCGAAATTATCCGCGCATTTGGAATTGAACAATGACAACAAATGCAGTGGCGTAGCATGGCCCACGGGAGCGGGAGTTGTTGCGCTCACATCCATCCATTTCTGGCCCGGACATTCCTGGCCGTTGGTTGGACGAACTTTGCTTCCAAAAGGAATTTGCGCGGTCGTTTCGAGATGTGAGCCATTGACCGGCAGCCGGATTTTCAGCAACTCGGCTCTTTCGTGCCAATCGACAGTCGTCGGGACATCTATCCGGTCAAGCGCGCCATAGACAATGACATCCTGCGTGTATGTGGAATTTCCAAAAGCATGCCTTACGCGCACACGGGCGAACACCGGTCCATCATCCAGCACGGAAACTTTTGCGCCTTCGGTCGTCAGGATATTGTCTGTGCCCATGTAGCGGATGGTCCAGGCGGTGCCGCCATCGCCCAACAATTCAAATACGTTGGCCTGGCGCGCCTCCCCAAAAACATTCCAATGAGCCGATTTCGAATAGAGCCGGGTAATATCGCCCGTCGTTTTGTTGATATTCAGGCCAAAGGACGGCGATTCGATTTCACAAGTGTCTCCGGCATCGTTTAACGCAATACCATCCGGCGGACACAGGTGGGGAGAAGGGAAGTAGACTTTATGCCCAAACGCCGGCACGCCGCGCGCGACAAAGACCAGCGTGCTTTCATCCATCGTTTGCGCCGGAAACCTGTGCCCATCGCTGTCCGTCACGGAATGATATTGGCCGGCGTCGGCCAGCGCGACTTTAACCATATCATCTCGCGCGGACGAAAGCGTGTTCCACACCACCAGCGCGATCGAGCCCGGCCCGCGCGTATCAACGGCGGAGGTCAAGGCGTCCAGGCTTTTTCCCGTTTGCTCTTCCTCAAATGCAAAAGCCGGCGCCAATTGTTCGTGCATCCAATCGTAAGTGGAGTGAATGGCCGAGCCCGCCGCAATGTCGTGGAATTGCGCAAAAGCAGTTGGCTTCCACGCTTCGTCAAACGCCTCCGTCGGATATCCCTCGCCTGTCATGGCCGCCAGCGAACTAAGCACCTCTGCGGAGTACAGGTTATTCTCGCTGCTGCGTATGGCCTTCTTCATGTCCGCATGCGTCGTGTAACAGCCTTCGAACGTGTATTGCAGGTCCGTGTCTACCACGGGCAGTGTGTCCGCGGTCGGTTGTTGCGCCAATTGCGCAAAATAATCGTCCGCTCCGATAAAATGGATTTTTGGAAAAATCCGGTCCTGCTGGAATGATCGGATGCGCAAGATCTGCTGGCGCGTCGGGCCGCCGCCGTGGTCGCCTACGCCGAAAACAACGACCGATTGAGGCATGTTGAAACGCGCCGCATTTTGCATTGGCACAACCAACTGGTCGAGGTCGGGTTTTGCGTCGTAGGAGGGCGTATTTGCCTTGAGCACGCGCGTACCATCCGGCGATTGCCACCACGTCAACTCCATGCCGTTGCCACACCGCATGTGGTAGAAATACTTTATCCCTGACAATTCCATGATTTGCGGGAGTTGCCACGTATGGCCAAATGAATCGGGCAGCCAGCCCGTCACTGCGTACTTCCCGAATTTCGTTTTAAAATAGGTTTGGCCCAGCAGAAATGAGCGCGCCAGCGCTTCGCCGCTGGGGATGTCCGTATCGGACTCGTTCCACAGACCACCGACTACGTCCCATCGTCCTTCGGCGGACATTTGCCGCATTCGCTTAAATTCATCCGGATACAGTTCTTCAATCGGCACGTACGCCGCCGGCTGGCTTTGCACATATTTAAAATCCGGGAATTGGTCCATCAGGCTCATCGCGCTGTTCCAGGTGCGATGGCAGGTGTCAATCGTCTCCGGCCACGTCCAGAGCCAGTTCATGTCTATGTGCGAATGACCGATATAATAAATATCGTATTTGCGGGTGATGGCCGCCACCGGGAGCAGCGCTGCGCGCGCGGCCGCCAGTTGGGTCCGCACCGTATCCAGATTGACCGGCGTGACTTCCGAAAATCGAATGCACTGTTCGCTTGCGTCCATGGCTGCGGACAAAGTCGACTGCTCGCCCGGTGAAACCTCCGGCATGAGGCTTGTCACAAACGCCAACTCGTCCAGGTAGTGGTCAAAATCCGGAATGGCATTGCAAAAGAGCGAGGCAGAACGAAATACATTATGACGCTGGCCCCTGACCTTGAGCGCCACCACGATGGTTTGGCCCGGCTGCGCCTGTTCCGTCAATGTTTGCGGGCCAGTCATCCGGCGGGCTTCCGCGATAAGCCGGCCGTCCAAATAAACCTCGCCCTGGTTTGTCATTCCCAGTTCGAGGATCAGCGGAACGTTTGCGGCGGATTGGCCACCCACCGTTGCCGGAATCGTAATGGTGGAACGGAACCACACCGTATTGGAGCCAGTCCATGAAAAGCGCGGGGGCATCTTCCGCCACGAACCAGCATCAAAGCCTGGCTGTTCGGAGTCTGTGATATCCGCATCCTCAAATCGCCATTCCATCGGGATTTGAAATTGCCGCACGAACTGGTCCCGCAGTGCGCCCATCCGGTCCATAAATGGGTCGGCCCTGGAAACATAGAAAATCCCTGATAACAATGAAACGAGCAGAGCGATTTTGCGCATAAATAATGAATGGATTACCGGTACCAGTATCCCTGAAAAAACGCAAGTGTGCCATCGGAAGTTACCAGTCGTCTCCCCTTTCTTAAAATACCTGTTAATGGACGCGCTTGGAAACGACAGTGTTTTGAAAAGACTTCCGTTTGATTATTTCCGGGGCAACCCGGACTTCAATTGCTGCTCAATCCGCTGGAGCCTCTCGGATTGTTCGGCCAGTTCGTCGGACTGCTCGGATATCTTTTCCCATTGTTTATCAATTCTCAGCGAACTCTCCGCAACCCTGGCTTCCAGGTCCGCGGCCTTCGCTTCGAATGAAGCTCGTCCCGCCGTAATCTTGCCATCCAGCCAGTCCAGCTTGAGATCTATCGGACCAAGCAGGTTTCGGATTTCGTGAATTTGCTCCCGCATCTCCTCAAAGGTATTTTGCATCATTCACCTCCGCCTTTTTGAATACCCTGGTTGAGCAATTACCTTCGCAACGCGCCATTGGAAACAACTTCAACGTTCCTCTGCGGGCTTTGGCGGGATGATTTCGGGAGCCGAAGGGTCCTTGCGGACCGGCGCAGCCGCGGGCTTTTCGATGGCCATAGGCATTTTCAACAGCAACTCAATCCTCTTGATTCTTTCAGATTGCTCTGCCAGTTCGTCGGTATGCTCGGAAATTTTATTCCATTGTTCCGCAATCCTTAGCGAACTTGCGGCAATCTTCGATTCCAGGTCGGCAGCCTTGGCCTCAAAGGAAATCCGGCCGGCCGTAATCTTGGTATCAAGACTATCCAGCTTGAGATCTATGGGACCGAGCATGTTGCGAATCTCGTGGATTTGCTCGCGTATCTCCTCAAAGGTATTTTGCATGTTCAACTCGTGCGGTTAAATGCCCTCACCCCCCCCACGTAAAAATCCTACTGTCGCCCATTTGAATTGTCAAACCATTATTCACGATGCATACCCGGCGCGGACAAAATCCCGCAAGGCAGACAATTCCTCTTCGCCATAAATTGTATGGCCTTTGGGAAACTCATGCCATTCCACCGTCAATCCGGCTTTTTTGAGGGTTTGCGCCTGTTCCTTGACTGGCGCAAACGGAATAAGCGGGTCATACGGCCCATGCGAGATCAACAGCCGCTGCTCGCGGGCCACAGGCGAAAGCTCCTTCAATAGTCTTTCAATTTCGAATACCCAGCCGCTGATGTCAACCAACCCTGCCAGACGGTGCCAGTAACGCAGACCGGCATCCATCGTCATCAAAC